>NZ_JACGFN010000001.1:2400000-2700000 GCF_016950255.1 Pectobacterium brasiliense
TTCCCCTGTAAACCGCACATTGACCAGAATCTGTGGAAACAGCTTCATACCGCTGCATAAATCATGCAGGCTCATATGGTTTTTCACTATCGCAGTAAGGACTTGCAAACCAGCAATCACACCGTCGCCCGTCGTAGTTTTGTCCAGCAGGATCACATGACCGGAGTTTTCTGCCCCGATGCGCCACCCTTTTGCCTGCATCATTTCTAATACATAGCGGTCACCCACTTTGGCACGAGCAAACGGGATACCCAACTGCTTTAACGCTACCTCAAGCCCCATGTTACTCATCAGCGTGCCTACCGCACCACCGCGCAGTTGCCCTTGGCGTAGACCTTCGCGGGCGATGATATACAGGATCTGATCGCCATCAACCTTGTTGCCTAAATGGTCGACCATGATGAGCCGATCGCCATCGCCGTCAAACGCCAGCCCAACGTCCGCTTTCTCAGCCAGTACGCGCGCCTGTAGCTGTCTGACGTCCGTCGCCCCGCATTCTTCATTGATGTTCATCCCATCAGGCTCACAGCCAATCGCGATGACTTTAGCGCCAAGCTCGCGCAATACGCTAGGGGCGATATGATAGGTAGCGCCATTGGCACAATCGACGACGATCTTTAAACCGTTAAGGCTCAGTTCGCTCGGGAACGTTCCCTTACAAAATTCGATGTAGCGTCCGGCAGCGTCAACAATGCGGCTGGCTTTGCCTAATTCAGCCGACTCTACACACGTCAACGGTTTTTCCAGCTCAGCCTCGATCGCTTCTTCTACGTCATCCGGCAGCTTAGTGCCGTCAATTGAGAAGAATTTAATACCGTTGTCGTAATACGGGTTGTGAGAAGCAGAAATCACGATACCCGCTTCCGCACGGAACGTACGGGTCAGATAAGCAACCGCAGGCGTCGGCATCGGGCCGGTAAAAGAAGCCGACAAACCCGCAGCTGCCAGCCCGGCTTCTAGCGCAGACTCCAGCATATAGCCAGAAATACGGGTATCTTTGCCGATGATAATCTTACGAGAACCATGTCGCGCGAGAACTTTCCCAGCGGCCCAACCCAGTTTAAGTACAAAATCAGGGGTAATCGGCGTATCGCCAACCTTGCCACGTACGCCATCGGTACCAAAATATTTGCGGTTACTCATCTCGTTTTTTATTCCTTCGCAGAAAGGGTGGCCTCAACAATGCGCATGGCATCAGCCGTTTCTTTTACATCGTGCACGCGAATAATCTGTGCTCCCTGCATCGCCGCAATCACTGCGCAGGCGATGCTGCCGTGAACCCGCTGCGCAGGCGGTACATTGAGGATCTGTCCAATCATGGATTTCCTCGACATGCCAACCAGAAGAGGCAGTTCAAAACGATGTAACTCGCTCAGACGAGCCAGAAGCGCATAATTATGGGCAAGATTCTTACCGAATCCGAACCCAGGATCCAGCAATAGCTTACTTTTCGGAATATTGGCGTTCACACAGCGATCAATCTGCTGCTGCAAGAAATCACCAATATCCCGCATCAGGTCATCATAATGCGGTTTGTGCTGCATAGTTTTCGGCATACCCTGCATATGCATCAGGCACACTGGCAGACCTGTTGCCGCAGCCGCCTCCAGAGCTCCGGGCTCTTGCAACGCGCGGATATCATTAATCAGATGTGCTCCCGCCTGCGCCGATGCTGTCATCACTTCCGGCTTTGAGGTATCGACCGAGATCCATACGTCAAAACGTTTAGCAATGGCTTCGACCACGGGAACTACACGGTCCAGCTCTTCTTCCGTGCTCACCTCAGCCGCACCGGGACGCGTCGATTCACCGCCAATATCAATCAGGGTCGCGCCAGCGTTAACCATCTCCTGAACGTGCAGTAATGCCGCATCAAGCTTGTTGTGTTTACCACCATCGGAAAAAGAGTCCGGCGTGACGTTAAGAATGCCCATGATGTGTGGGCAGGAAAGATCCAGCGTTGAGTCTCTGGCAACCAGTTGCATGATTTACCTCCGCAGTCTGGTGTAGTTAGCATGAAATGTGGTTCGAAGAACACTCCCAGTAAAAAACCCCAGCCTGAGCTGGGGTTTCGTAAGTTACAGATGTGAATCGCAGGCGGATTATTTGTCGTCCACTTGCTCAGACATCGTATTACCAGGATTAGGCGTCTGCGGCTCATCTACTGGCGTAGGGGCTTTAGGTGTACCGCCACCGTTACCAGAATCGTTGTCAGAACGAGACTCTTCCCAACCTGCTGGCGGACGTACTTCTTTCTTACGTCCCATCAGGTCATCGATCTGCGGCGCATCAATGGTTTCATACTTCATCAACGCATCTTTCATTGAGTGAAGAATATCCATGTTTGCCATCAACAGCTCACGAGCACGCACATAGTTACGTTCAATCAGCGATTTTACTTCCTGATCGATAATACGCGCGGTTTCATCTGACATGTGCTTGGCTTTTGCCACGGAACGACCGAGGAATACCTCACCGTCTTCTTCCGCATAGAGCAACGGACCAAGTTTCTCAGAGAAGCCCCACTGCGTCACCATGTTACGAGCAATCGAGGTTGCCACTTTGATGTCGTTAGACGCGCCCGTAGAGACATGTTCCACGCCATAAATAATTTCTTCGGCCAGTCGACCACCGTACAGCGTAGAGATCTGGCTTTCCAGTTTCTGACGGCTAGCGCTGATTGCATCGCCTTCAGGCAGGAAGAACGTCACACCCAGCGCACGACCACGCGGAATGATCGTCACTTTATGAACCGGATCGTGTTCTGGCACCAGGCGACCAATGATCGCATGCCCAGCTTCATGATATGCCGTCGATTCTTTCTGCTTCTCAGTCATTACCATGGAACGGCGCTCTGCACCCATCATGATTTTGTCTTTTGCTTTCTCGAACTCGACCATCGAAACAACGCGTTTGTTGCCACGAGCGGAGAACAATGCGGCTTCGTTAACCAGGTTAGCCAAATCCGCACCAGAGAAGCCTGGCGTACCACGTGCAATCACTGACGCATCGATATCTGGAGACAGCGGTACGCGACGCATGTGAACTTTCAGAATCTGCTCACGACCGCGAACATCTGGCAGGCCAACCACAACCTGACGGTCAAAACGACCTGGACGCAGCAATGCGGGGTCAAGAACATCGGGACGGTTAGTCGCCGCAATAACAATAATGCCTTCGTTGCCTTCAAAGCCGTCCATCTCAACCAGCATTTGGTTCAGCGTTTGTTCACGTTCATCGTGACCACCGCCCAAACCTGCGCCACGCTGACGGCCAACGGCGTCGATTTCATCGATAAAGATGATACAAGGTGCGGCTTTCTTCGCCTGTTCGAACATGTCACGGACACGGGAAGCACCGACACCGACAAACATTTCAACGAAGTCAGAACCGGAAATCGTAAAGAAAGGGACTTTTGCTTCACCGGCAATCGCTTTTGCCAACAGCGTTTTACCTGTTCCCGGCGGGCCGACCATCAGAATGCCTTTCGGAATTTTACCGCCCAGTTTCTGGAAACGGCTAGGTTCGCGCAGGTACTCGACCAGTTCGCTAACCTCTTCCTTCGCTTCGTCACAACCCGCTACATCAGCAAACGTCGTCTTGATCTGATCTTCAGTCAGCATGCGCGCTTTGCTCTTGCCGAAGGACATCGCGCCTTTACCGCCGCCGCCTTGCATTTGACGCATGAAGAAGATCCAGACGCCAATCAGTAACAGCATCGGGAACCAAGAAATAAAGATAGAAGCCAGCAAGCTCGGTTCTTCCGGCGGCTCACCAACGACTTTCACGTTCTTCGTTAGCAGGTTATCCAGTAGCTTGGGGTCATTGACAGGAATGTAAGTCGTGTATCTGTTGCTGTCTTTTTTGATAACACTGATCTCACGCCCGTTAATACGTGCTTCACGGACCTGATCCTGATTCACTTCAGTCAAGAAGGTTGAATAATCCACCCTACGGCCATTCGACTCGCTGGGCCCAAAGCTCTGGAAAACAGACATCAGCACCACTGCGATGACTAACCAGAGAATTAGGTTTTTCGCCATGTCACTCAAGGGATTAACCTCATATTACAACTGTGTTAAAAAACAGCGTTAGGGTACTACAGTTTCCGCCCTGTCGCTACAATATACACTTCACGAGACCGGGCACGTGAGGCGTCTGGTTTACGAATTTTCACTTTCGTAAACAGGGAGCGAATTTCCCGCAGGTATTCATCAAAGCCTTCTCCCTGAAACACTTTCACCAGGAAACTTCCGCCTGGCGCTAATACATCCCGACACATACCAAGTGCTAATTCAACCAGATACATCGACTTCGGAATATCAACGGCTGGTGTACCACTCATGTTAGGGGCCATGTCAGACATCACCACCTGAACTTTGCTGTCGCCAACCCTTTCGAGCAAGGCTTTGAGGACCAGTTCATCACGAAAGTCCCCTTGCAGGAAATCGACGCCGACAATCGGATCCATTGGTAAAATATCGCACGCGATAATTCGACCATTCCCACCAATTTGCGTGACCACATACTGTGACCAACCGCCCGGTGCAGCGCCTAAATCCACAACGGTCATACCGGGTTTAAATAGTTTGTCGCCCTGCTGTATTTCGTCAAGTTTAAACCAAGCACGTGAACGCAGCCCTTTTTTCTGGGCTTGCTGCACATATTTATCGCTAAAGTGTTCCTGCAACCAGCGACTGGAGCTTGCAGAACGCTTTTTATTCGCCATCGATTTTCCAACTATTCTCAGTAACACGCTCGTGGTGGGGAGAAACTTCTCACATATTACCAATCAGAACAGTCAAATTGGTTATAATCATGAGATGGCGGTAGAATGAACCGTTTTCAATCCCAACCTAAGTAAAAAAGACAATGAACCTAAGTAATAAACAAAAACAACACCTGAAAGGCTTGGCACATCCGCTAAAACCGGTTGTCATGCTGGGCAATAACGGTCTCACCGAAGGTGTTCTGGCTGAGATCGAACAAGCATTGGCACATCACGAACTGATCAAGATAAAAGTAGCGACAGAAGACCGCGAAACCAAAGCCTTGATTGTTGAAGCGATTGTTCGTGAAACGGGTGCCGCTAACGTTCAGGTCATCGGCCATACGTTGGTGCTCTACCGTCCTGCGAAAGAACGTAAAATTGTGTTACCACGATAACACTTTTTATTTCTGGATACTCGGTTTTAACGGAAAGGTGCCATGCCTCTCGGTTAGAGAAAAGGCCGCAAGCGGCCTTTTTCTTTTCTTTACAAATTTTGCTGTTTTAATCAACAATACGGCAAAATTTACAGATATTCGACCTTCAGGATCTCATATTCCACGTCGCCGCCCGGCGTACGGATAACCACAACGTCATCTTGCTCTTTGCCGATCAGACCACGCGCGATGGGCGAATTTACTGAGATCAGATTCTGTTTAAAATCTGCTTCGTCATCACCAACAATCCGATAAGTTTGCTCTTCATCGTTATCCAGGTTCATCACCGTCACGGTCGAACCAAAAATAACACGCCCGTTCGCAGTCATCTTCGTAACATCGATAACCTGTGCGTTAGATAATTTAGCTTCAATGTCTTGAATACGTCCTTCACAGAAGCCCTGCTGCTCGCGTGCGGCATGATATTCTGCATTCTCTTTCAGATCACCGTGCTCACGCGCTTCAGCAATCGCCGCAATAATTTCAGGTCGACGTACAGATTTCAGGTGGTCAAGCTCTTCGCGCAATTTTTCAGCGCCACGCAACGTCATCGGAAATTGTTTCATATTATCTATACCTCTAAAAAAGTCCGTAAGACTCAAATAATCGTCATCCTGACGCGCTAAAAATCAAAGGCGACGGAGTCTCTGCAACGTGCCAGTCCTCACTGGACATAAAACAAAAGCAACCAGCCCCGGAACAAAATTTCCAGGCTAGTAGCGGTTTTGCATTTTGATACGTATTTTACCCCAGAGTTCAATGAGGGTCATCGTTTACTTTAGACCTTATTGCACCGTAGTATGACCACACGTTACCCCGTTCTTAGCTGAGATTATGCGTTTTTCATCGATTGTTACCGGACTTGCCTGCGCTTTTGTTCTGCATGCCAATGCAGCTTCTGTTGAGGATCATCGCCAATATTTGCCTGACGGTGCCAATTTGGCGCTATTGGTACAAAAAGTTGGCGCAACAACACCCAGTATGGCCTTCAATAGCCAGCAAATGGCACTTCCAGCCAGTACACAAAAGGTGATAACCGCATTAGCTGCATTACTGCAATTAGGTCCAGATTATCGGTTCATCACCACGATGGAAAGCCACGGGCCTGTTACCAGCGGCATTCTGAACGGTAATCTCATCGTACGGTTTAGCGGCGATCCTACGCTTAAGCGCCAGCAAATACGGAATATGGTGCAGGAATTAAGAAAGCGCGGGATACAGGAAATCGCGGGGGATGTGCTGATCGACACCTCAGTGTTCGCCAGTCACGACAAAGCGCCGGGCTGGCCCTGGAACGATATGACACAGTGCTTCAGCGCCCCGCCAGGTGCCGCGATTGTCGATCGCAACTGCTTCTCCGTTTCACTCTACAGTGCGCCTAAAGCGGGTGATAATGCGTTTATCCGCGTTGCATCCTATTATCCGGTGCAAATGTTCAGCGAAGTCCGCACGCTGGCTAAAGGTTCAGCCGATGCCCAATACTGCGAATTGGATGTAGTCCCCGGGGAATTAAATCGCTTTACGCTTACCGGCTGTCTGGTTCAGCGTACAGAACCGCTTCCGCTGGCATTCGCGATTCAGGACGGAGCCAGCTATGCCGGTGCTATCGTTAAAGATGAGCTACAGCAGGCAGATATCCGTATTAAAGGCAGCCTTCGTCGCCAGACGCAGCCTGGTCCGGCAGGAAGCGTACTGGCTCAGACACAATCAGCGCCACTGCACGACCTGCTCACTATCATGTTGAAAAAATCAGACAACATGATTGCCGATACGGTCTTTCGTACTATTGGGCATGAGCGTTTTAGCGTGCCGGGTACGTGGCGCGCTGGTGCAGATGCCGTGCGACAAATTTTGCGTCAGAAGGCGGGTGTAGATTTAGGAAATAGCATTGTTGTCGATGGTTCAGGCCTGTCACGCCATAACCTGATTTCACCGGAAACGATGATGCAGGTCTTGCAGTACATCGCACAGCACGATAATGAACTGAATTACATCACGATGCTTCCGCTTTCCGGCTATGACGGCACGCTGCGTTATCGTGGCGGCCTCCATGAAGCTGGCGTGGATGGTAAGGTTTCGGCTAAAACCGGGGCACTGCAGGGCGTATACAATCTGGCAGGCTTCATTACTACCGCGAGCGGCCAGCGTATGGCATTCGTCCAGTTCTTGTCTGGCTATGCCGTGCCGCCAGAAGACCAGCGCGCACGTCGAGTCCCTCTGGTGAGATTTGAAAGCCGCCTCTATAAAGATATTTATCAGAGCAATTAAAATAGAAACGCGGGCTTACCCTGATTGGATAAGCCCGCGTATGTAAGACCTGACTAACAGTAGAACGAATTATTTTTGATAGATGATCTCAACACCTTCATCATCTTCATCGTCCCAGTCATCATCCCACTCTTCTTCGGCTTCTTTTTCTATTTCAGCCAGCTGTTCGCGGTGATAATCATCCCACATGAACTCTACTTTTTCCGGTGCGCTTTCGGCAATCGCCGTTACTTTCGGATTGGCTTTCAGGAAGTTCATCACATCCCAGCAAAGTGGGTTGACGCCTTCACGGTTCGCTGCAGAAATCAGATAGTATTTATCATCCCAGCCAAGCGCAGCCGCAATATCTTTGGCACGTTTTTCCGCTTCAGCCTTGTCGATCAAATCAACCTTGTTGAAAACCAGCCAACGCGGTTTTTCTGCCAAACCCGCGCCATACTGCTCTAACTCGTTGATAATGATTTTGGCATTTTCAATTGGGTCTGACTCATCAATCGGAGCTAAATCAACCAGATGTAACAGTACACGGCAGCGTTCAAGGTGTTTCAGGAAACGAATCCCTAACCCAGCGCCTTCAGATGCGCCTTCAATCAAACCAGGGATATCCGCCACAACAAAGCTCTGCTCGCTATCCATACGGACAACGCCAAGGCTCGGTACCAGCGTGGTAAACGGATAATCAGCCACTTTCGGCTTTGCTGCTGATACTGCGCGGATAAAGGTCGATTTACCTGCGTTAGGCAGGCCAAGCATACCCACGTCAGCCAGCAACAGCAGTTCTAGCGTCAGCTCACGCTCTTCGCCTTTCGTACCGCTGGTCTTCTGACGAGGAGCACGGTTGACGGACGATTTAAAACGCGTGTTACCTAAACCATGCCAGCCGCCTTTCGCCACCATCAGGCTCTGCTGATGGCGCGTCATATCGCCCAGCACTTCACCGGTTCCCTGATCCAGAACACGGGTACCAACAGGGACTTTAATCGTAATATCTTTGCCGCGTTTACCCGTACAGTCACGACTTTGCCCGTTTTGTCCACGCTCAGCGCGGAAGGATTTTTCAAAACGATAGTCGATCAGCGTGTTCAGGTTTTCGTCTGCCAGCAGATAAACGTCACCGCCATCGCCGCCGTCACCACCGTCCGGACCGCCGTTGGGAATATATTTTTCACGGCGAAAGCTGACACAACCGTTACCGCCATCGCCTGCCACAACGAGAATTGTGGCTTCATCTACAAACTTCATTGATTCTCTCCGCAAAAAACCAATAGAGAATATCTACGTGTTTTAGGCTTGTTATTGGTTCTTCTTGGCGTAACTTTTTGATTTTACGGCATGTAGCGTATTTCTACTCACCATTAAAAAACTGACGCACCAGAACGCATTCCAGCAAAGGAGCGGATTGTACCTGCCTGCTCCAATAATTTCATCTGTATTAAAAATAAACAACACATGCAGAATGTCAAAAGGCGACCGTGACCGCTGCAATACGCTTTCTTTTAGGTTACTTCTGCACCATCAGTGGCGGCACGGGCTCTTTCTTGCCGGGTAAGAGGCGATGCCCGATAGCGGAAAACATCGCGCCAGCAACAACGACAAAGGCTCCCACATAACCGACCCAATTCAGTACTGGCGCAGCAAAGAAAGTCGGCCATCCTAATGCCAGTAGATCGGAAAACAGCAGCGTAAACAACGGCGTCAACGTAATGACCGCACTAACCTGTGATGCCTGCCAGCGAGCCATTGCCTCCGCCAGCGCACCATAGCCAATCAACGTATTCGCACCACAAAATAGCAGGCAAATAAGCTGCCAGTTGCTCAGTTGAAAAATAACCTCAAGCTTGGCAAAAGGCGTGATAAAGACGACGCACAGCACATATAGCAGAAACAGAATCTGCTGCGATGTCAGACGTCGCAATAGAACTTTCTGCGCAACACCATAGGATACCCATACTGCCGAGGCGCAAACACCCAGCAGCACGCCCAGCGTGTAGTCAGTCAGTCGGGTAAAAATCTCAATCAGGCTGGTATTAAAGAACAGGATCAGACCGCAAATCAGCATGATCGCGCCAATGACCTGCGTGCCGCGCATCTTTTCCTTTAGGATAAGTACGCTGGCGAACATCATGCCTACAGGGGAAAGTTGCCCAATAACCTGAGACGCTGTCGGACTCAGATATTGCAGAGACGAGCTAAAGAAAACAAAGTTACCCAGTAGTCCAGCCGTCGCAATCAGTAGCAGAACCCACCAACGCCGATGCCGGAAAACCCGCATTGGCGGCAACGTCTTACGGGATGAAAGAATAATACCGAGCCCAATCGATGCGATAAAAAAGCGATACCAAACAATCGTATAAGGTTCCATCACTACCAGAACCTGTTTCATGGCTATCGGTAACGCCCCCCAGCAAACAGCCGTAGTGAGCGCCAGACACAAACCGATACCCGTCTGTTGTTTAGTATTCATACTTATCCAGATGGTTTACTCAGAATCAGAATGTAAAAAGCCCCGCAAAGAATTGCGGGGCTTAAATCCGTAAGACCTAACGCGAAAAATTATTCAGCAACGATGCTGATAAATTTACGGTTTTTCGGGCCTTTAACTTCAAACTGAACTTTACCATCAGTCAAAGCAAACAGAGTATGGTCTTTCCCGCAGCCAACGTTAGTTCCTGCGTGGAATTTAGTACCACGTTGACGAACGATGATGTTACCAGCCAGAACACTTTCGCCGCCAAAACGTTTTACGCCCAGACGTTGTGCGTTAGAGTCACGACCGTTACGGGTTGAACCGCCAGCTTTCTTGTGTGCCATTTAATCCGCTCTCCTAATCTTAAGCGCTGATGCCGGTAATTTTCACGTCAGTGAACCACTGACGGTGGCCTGCTTGCTTACGGTAGTGTTTACGGCGACGGAACTTAACAATCTTCACCTTTTCGCCACGACCATGAGCAACAACTTCAGCTTTGATTTTACCGCCATCGACGAAAGGAACGCCGATTTTGATTTCTTCACCATTAGCAACCATCAGAACTTGGTCAAACTCAACGGCTTCACCAGTTGCGATGTCCAGCTTTTCCAAGCGAACGGTTTGACCTTCGCTTACTCGGTGTTGTTTACCACCACTTTGGAAAACTGCGTACATATAAAACTCCGCTTTCCGCGCACCCGTTAATAGGTTTCAGAGCGCGCTATAAATATTCATAATAGGGCGCGAATTCTACGCAAAAATACTGAGGATGACAAGTGCATAATCAACGGATGTGAAGAAAAAGAATACAACGTATCAACTGCCGTTTATCTCTCTCATTTTTCAAGTACAATCGGCGCAATAAGTTCCGTCTTGCCGATATGCAACAGAAATCTTACGGCAGTGTTGAAGACATACGTTGGCACAAACCATGAATCTAGAACAAATTACAGCATTGACTGCACAGGATATGGCAGCTGTTAATAACGTCATTCTTGAACAGCTGAATTCCGACGTCGTTTTGATAAACCAGCTTGGACACTACATCATTAGCGGTGGTGGGAAACGTATACGCCCAATGATTGCTGTACTTGCAGCCAGAGCCCTCGACTATAACGGTGATAAGCATGTCACTGTCGCCGCACTGATCGAATTTATCCACACCGCAACGCTGCTACATGATGATGTGGTAGACGAGTCCGACATGCGCCGGGGTAAAGCGACAGCAAATGCCGCCTTTGGGAACGCAGCAAGCGTGTTGGTTGGGGATTTCATCTATACACGCGCCTTCCAGATGATGACCAGCCTCGAATCGTTACGTGTGCTGGCGCTGATGTCAGAAGCGGTGAACGTGATTGCTGAAGGCGAAGTCTTGCAGCTAATGAACTGTAACGACCCGGATATCACGGAAGAAAGCTATATGCGCGTTATTTACAGTAAAACGGCGCGTTTATTTGAAGCCGCAGCGCAATCTTCATCCATCCTTGCTGGTGCGACGCCAGAGCAAGAAAAAGCGCTTCAGGACTATGGCCGCTATTTAGGCACCGCATTCCAGTTAATTGACGATCTGCTCGACTACAGCGCAGACGGCAAAACGCTGGGTAAAAACACGGGCGATGACCTCAATGAAGGTAAGCCAACGCTGCCGTTACTGCATGCGATGCGTCATGGAAATGCAGAACAGAGCTCGCTGATTCGCAAGGCCATTGAAGAAGGAAACGGGCGTCATCTGCTGGAACCGGTTCTTTCCGCCATGCAGCAATGCGGTTCACTTGATTATACGCGTCAACGCGCCGAAGAAGAGGCAGATAAGGCAATTAGCGCACTACAGCAACTGCCGGAAACACCATACCGTATGGCGCTCGAAGGCCTTGCCCATTTAGCCGTACAGCGCGATTTCTAACGTGGTGTAAGGTACTTATCTGATAAGATCGTTGATTCATAAGTAGCGCTGCCTTGCAGCGCTACTCGTTCGCCAGACTTAAGCAGTCTGGTCGATTGTGACATCATCCAGCCGAGACAGCATCGCTATTGTCCCTTCACGCAAGATGAAATTAATCAGCCGGGTTCGTTCATCAACGGACAGTTGATGGAAAATATGCACCCACGATGACAGCAGGGTCGGCTCATTATCGATACGATAATATTCGGTTGGCGGATTCTCCTTTACTAGTAGAGAGTTCCTGACCTCGTTCGGCAAACTGCGAATAGAATATTCGACACCGCGCCCTTGAACCCCTTTCCGCCTGCGCTTTTCCCAACCGTCGTCTCGCGCCCGCTTGTTCAACCCCTGCGGCGACTTAGGCAATCCACCTACGCCAACCAGCTCACTTGTTGCAAACCATTCTTTGTCCATACTCGTCACTCCCTTGTTTGTTTTGAACAGGCATTACGTCAACTCGCCCAAAAGTTTCCATATAATAGACTATAATTACCTAAACCGCTAACTTTTACGCGTTACCGACACACCTAAGTAATAAAGAAATGATTAAATCCAGCGCGATGCTGAAACATCGCTGCCAGAAGCAATACGGTAAAGCGAAAGAAAATGCAGGTTATTTTTTAACACTAACGTCAGCAATCTAAGAGTTCACCCTCGGTAGCTCAGTCAATTTCTATTGATGAGATTGGCTCCTCATCCGATGGCGTAATACCCAACTGGCTCAGCGTGGAGGACACCCCGACTCGCAGAATATAAGCGATTAGATCATCTCTTTCTTTTTCAGACAGTTGCTGGTAAATCTGCATCCAGACGGCCAGTGCCGCAGGCTGTTTCGCCGAGTAGGCGGAAGGCTCGATTTCGAGTAATAGGGATTTCTTTACCGTATCCGGCAAGCTGTGAATTGAGTACTCCACTCCTCTTCCCTGGACGCCTTTACGGCGACGCTTCTCCCATCCATCCTCGCGGGCGCGCTTATTTAATCCTTGTCTTGATTTCGGAAGGCCGCCGACTCCAACCAATTCGCTGGTAGCAAACCACTCTTTTTTCATTGCCTTTCATCCTGATAGTGCCATCCCTAACAAAAACGCGCTTATTTGGAAATTAATTGAGAATTTTAAAGAAATTTAATGCTATATTATTTCCAAATAATAATGTCATGTTAGTTCGGCATATAACTAACATCCGTTATTTATACCACTAATCGACAGTCGTCTTATAGCAAATAAGGGAAGGATTATGATTTTAAGGAAACAAGACTGGCATCCCGCTGATATCATTGCTGCACTGCGCAAGAAAAACACGACGCTGGCGGCGGTATCGCGAGCGGCCGGATTAAGCTCATCGACGTTAGCTAATGCGCTCTCACGCCCTTGGCCCAAGGGGGAATGGCTTATTGCCGATGCGCTAGGTATTCACCCCTCAGAGATTTGGCCCAGCCGGTACTACAATCCAGAAACCAATGAGCTTATCGACAGAAAAAGACTCATCCGTCCCGATTAAAAAAGAAAAGCCGGAGATATCAATCTCCGGCTTTTTATTCAACGTCACGTATTACAAGACTCTCAATGATTAATTCTTGATGAACGTCTCGCCTAGCTCAATATCCTGCTTCAGCGTATCCAGCATGCTGTTAAGCGCATTTTGCTCAAAAGCGCTTAATGTGCCGATGTCTTTACGCTCGGCGACGCCGTCTTTGCCTAACAGAATCGGTTGAGCGAAGAAGCGGGCATATTTACCATCACTTTCAACGTATGCACATTCCACTACACCGCTTTCGCCTTGCAGCGCACGAACCAGAGACAGACCAAAACGTGCCGCAGCCTGACCCATCGACAACGTAGCCGATCCGCCACCTGCTTTGGCTTCAACAACTTCGGTGCCCGCATTCTGGATACGCTTGGTCAGATCGGCCACTTCCTGCTCGCTGAAGCTGATACCAGATACCTGAGACAGCAGAGGCAGGATCGTCACACCAGAGTGTCCGCCGATAACGGGTACATTAATATCCTGCGGTTGTTTGCCTTTCAGCTCAGCAACGAATGTGTTGGAACGGATGATATCCAGCGTGGTGACGCCGAACAGTTTGTTTTTGTCATATACGCCCGCTTTTTTCAGCACTTCGGCTGCAATGGCAACGGTCGTATTCACCGGGTTGGTGATGATACCGATACAGGCTTTCGGACAAGTAACCGCAATTTGCTCAACCAGATTACGCACAATGCCAGCATTGACGTTGAACAGATCGGAACGATCCATACCAGGTTTACGTGCCACACCTGCGGAGATCAGCACGATATCTGCACCAACAAGCGCTGGTTTAGCATCTTCACCGCTATAGCCTTTGATCTTCACTGCTGTAGGAATATGGCTCAGATCGACGGCAACACCCGGCGTTACTGGGGCGATATCGTAAAGGGATAGTTCTGAACCTGAAGGAAGCTGGGTTTTGAGGAGGAGTGCGAGTGCCTGACCGATACCACCTGCTGCTCCGAGAACTGCAACTTTCATCCTAAACTCCTTATTATCATAAAATAAAAAAGTGCCGTGAATTCATTTGGTTATAAACAGAATGTAAAAATGGGGATACGAGCAACCTACTTATCTTTCTACAAATGACATGAGAGACAAAAAAATACGCTATGTCCCTAATAATAAATCAAAAACGACCATTCGTTTGAAAGGTAAGTAAAGTTAATAAGCTATTGAGCTATAACGCGGTGTTCATTCACGTGCGATTAACCTGTGCGCTACATTACACCGATCGATGGCGTCCAAACAACATCATTCTGATAACATTTGATTTACTTTTATGTGACGCAGGACGCATTTCTCGGACTACCCGAGAGTCGATTTTTTTTGAAAACAGCGACTAACGCATATCTGGTGAAAGGGACTGGAATTATACGCGATTTAATTGCATAAAAATTCACACAACTGCATAATAGGAAGATTAACCATAACAATTAATCCGGTGCAGAATGCGAAATTCGACAAAACAAGAAGACCTCGTTAAAGCGTTCAAAGCGCTGTTAAAGGAAGAGAAGTTTAGTTCTCAAAGTGAAATTGTTCAGGCATTGCAAGACGAAGGTTTTGAAAACATCAACCAGTCCAAAGTGTCACGCATGCTAACGAAATTTGGTGCTGTGCGCACGCGCAACGCCAAAATGGAGATGGTGTATTGTCTCCCTGCTGAGCTTGGCGTCCCGACGACGTCCAGCCCGCTGAAGAACCTTGTGCTGGACGTAGATTACAATGATGCCGTTGTCGTGATCCATACCAGCCCTGGAGCCGCGCAGCTCATTGCTCGCCTGCTGGACTCACTTGGGAAGTCAGAAGGTATTCTCGGCACCATCGCGGGTGATGACACCATCTTTACCACCCCGGCAAGAGGCTTCAGCGTCAAACAACTCTACGAAGCTATTCTGGTGCTATTCGAACAAGAGCTATAACCCGCTCGTCCGCTGCCGCTTTTTGTCATTCGTTCTATGCTACGTGTTTTTTACTACGTTTTCCGCTACGTGTAGACCCGCTACACGTAGCAACTATTGCGCTTAACGCCTCACACTGCAGGCAATTCAGCCAATGGCCAACGTGGCCGAACGGATACGCCCAGCGTCTGGCTCGCGCCATGAACCAGACGAACACTGCCCGCATAAGCAATCATCGCGCCGTTATCTGTGCAGAATTCGGGGCGTGCATAAAACACTTCACCACCGCGTTTCGCCATCACTTCACCTAAGCGCTGACGCAGCGTCCGATTTGCACTTACTCCCCCTGCCATGACCAGTCGTTTAAAGCCTGTCTCATCCAGCGCGCGACGGCATTTTATCGCCAGCGTATCTACAACGGCATCTTCAAAGGCACGAGCAATATCGGCACGCGTTTGATCGTCATCGCCGTTGCTACGAATCGTATTAGCCGCAAACGTTTTTAGCCCAGAGAAGCTGAAATCCAGCCCCGGCCGATCGGTCATCGGGCGCGGAAACGTGAAACGCTGGGAATCCCCCGCCTGCGCCATTTTCGACAGCATTGGGCCACCGGGATAATCTAATCCCAGCAATTTCGCCGTTTTATCAAACGCCTCACCCGCCGCGTCATCAATCGACTCACCCAGCAGGCGATATTCACCAATGCCCGTCACGCTGATGAGCTGCGTATGGCCACCAGAAACCAGCAGCGCCACGAAAGGAAACGCTGGCGGGTTATCTTCCAACATCGGGGCCAGCAAATGCCCTTCCATATGATGCACAGGAATCGCCGGCACACCCCAAGCGAATGCCAATGACCTACCAATCGTCGCGCCCACCAATAGCGCGCCGACCAAACCTGGGCCAGCGGTGTAAGCCACGCCATTGATATCGTCAGCCTGTAGCCCAGCTTCGCGCAGCGCCGCCTGAATTAACGGAACCGTTTTACGCACATGGTCGCGTGAGGCGAGCTCAGGCACTACGCCGCCGTAATCAGCATGTAATTTGACCTGACTGTATAACTGATTAGCGAGCAAACCGGTCTCTGTGTCATAAATGGCCACGCCGGTTTCATCACAGGATGTTTCGATACCCAATACGCGCATTGCTGTTCCTACTTTGATGACGATACAAGCGTCCGTTGAATGTCGCTTGCTTCAAACTGTGGATAGTCTACCATAAGCGGCCTGATTTCTGCTCTGGCCGCGGTTGGGTGTTTTATGATCACCGCAATGCTTTACAAAGGCGTCACGTTTGCAGTAGAATTCCGCACCATTTTGAAAAGGCTGGCACAAGGCCAGCGGCAAACCGAATTTATTGAGGTGAGAGGCACATGCCGGTAATTAAAGTACGTGAAAACGAGCCGTTCGACGTAGCTCTGCGTCGCTTCAAACGTTCCTGTGAGAAAGCAGGCGTTCTGGCTGAAGTTCGTCGTCGTGAGTTTTATGAAAAACCAACGACCGAACGTAAGCGCGCTAAAGCTTCTGCAGTGAAACGTCACGCGAAGAAATTGGCTCGAGAAAACGCACGCCGCACTCGTCTGTATTAATTTTCAGGAGGGTTTCCCTCCAACGCGTGATTAATCCGCAGACTTAGCAGTTGCATACGTAAGGCCGTGCTTTCCGAAAGGAAGCGCGGCTTGTTGTCGTTTATAAGCTATATCCAATGTAACCACCTTACAGAAGGGTATACACCAGGGGCTTATGGCTGGACGAATCCCACGCGTATTTATTAATGACCTGCTGGCTCGCACCGACATCGTCGATCTCATTGACGCGCGCGTCAAACTGAAAAAGCAGGGCAAAAACTATCATGCGTGCTGCCCGTTCCATCACGAGAAAACCCCCTCATTCACCGTAAACGGTGACAAACAGTTCTATCACTGTTTTGGCTGTGGCGCACACGGCAACGCCATAGACTTTTTGATGAATTACGATCGTCTAGAATTCGTTGAAACCATTGAAGAACTTGCCACTCAATACGGCCTCGAAGTGCCTTATGAAACCGGCACTGGCCCAACCCAGTTAGAGCGTCACCAACGGCAAAGTCTGTACGAATTGATGGGACAGCTCAGTGGGTTCTATCAACAAGCACTAAGCCAATCAGTCGGTACGCCAGCGTTGCAGTATCTGCAACAGCGCGGTTTAAGTGCAGAAGTGATCAGCCATTTTGCGATTGGCTTCGCCCCGCCCGGCTGGGATAACGTTTTAAAACGCTTTGGCCGCAATAATGATGACCGCAGCACATTGAACGATGCCGGCATGCTGGTGACTAACGATCAGGGCCGCACGTATGACCGCTTCCGCGAGCGTGTGATGTTTCCCATCCGCGACAAACGGGGACGAGTGATTGCCTTCGGCGGACGTGTATTAGGCGACGGTACCCCAAAGTACCTTAACTCGCCGGAAACAGAAATTTTTCATAAAGGTCGTCAGTTGTACGGCCTGTATGAGGCGCAGCAAAATCATCCAGAACTCAAACGACTTTTGGTTGTTGAAGGCTATATGGATGTGGTGGCGCTGGCGCAGTTTGGTATTGATTATGCGGTGGCATCGCTGGGTACCTCCACGACCGCCGATCACATTCAGTTACTATTTCGCGCCACCGATCTGGTGGTGTGTTGTTACGACGGAGACCGTGCCGGACGAGAAGCGGCATGGCGCGCGCTGGAAACTGCGCTACCCTATTTGAACGATGGCCGCCAGCTACGCTTTATGTTCCTGCCGGACGGTGAAGATCCCGACACGCTGGTGCGTCAAGAAGGCAAAGTCGCTTTTGAACAGCGCATGGAACAGGCTCTGCCGCTGTCGCAGTTTCTGTTTGAGACGCTGCAACAGCAGGTGGACATGAGTTCACCCGATGGCCGTACCAAGCTCAGCACACTGGCACTGCCGCTGATAGGTCAGGTTCCGGGAGAAACGCTGCGGCTGTATTTGCGCCAGCAGCTCGGCAACAAGCTAGGAATTTTGGACGACAGCCAGTTGGACAGACTGCTCCCAAAAGTGGCAGAACAGGCTCAATCCTACCAGCCGCCGCAACTAAAAGTCACAACTATGCGTATACTTATAGGGCTTTTAGTACAAAACCCAAGACTGGCGACAGAGGTGCCTGACCTCGCGCTGGAAGGCATTGAAGAAGACAAAGTGGCGGGTTTATCCCTGTTTCAGGACTTGGTGAAAACCTGCAATGCCAGCCCTGGGATGAACATGGGTCTGCTGTTGGAAAAATATCGCGACAGCAAGTACCGCAAGCAGCTTGAAACTATGGCTTCATGGAACCATATGATCGTAGAGGAAGAGCTCGACGAGAAGTTCAGAATCAGTTTGGCAGAGCTCTACGATCAGCTGTTGAAACAGCGACAAGAAACATTGATTGCCCGTGACAGAACGCATGGGCTCAACGCCAAAGAAAAAAAAGAGCTTTGGTCGTTGCAACTGGCATTGACCAGAAAACACTGATACAGAGGCTTAATTGCCGATAAATAGCAGGGTTGAGCCCTGCAAAGAGCCGCTACAGGGGCCGCGGCGATAAGAAAAATACCCCTAATGCTATTGTTAGCGAACTACGCTGACCGACACCAACCCAAATACTCTGAAGTGTGGATACCGTCTTATGGAGCAAAACCCGCAGTCACAGCTGAAGCTGCTTGTCACCCGTGGTAAGGAGCAAGGCTACCTGACCTATGCTGAGGTCAATGACCATCTGCCGGAAGATATCATCGACTCGGATCAGATCGAAGATATCATCCAGATGATTAACGACATGGGCATCCAGGTGATGGAAGAAGCACCGGATGCAGACGATCTGTTGCTGGCCGAAAACACCAATGATGCCGATGAAGATGCGGCAGAGGCTGCTGCGCAGGTTCTATCCAGTGTTGAATCGGAAATTGGTCGTACCACCGACCCGGTTCGCATGTACATGCGTGAAATGGGTACCGTTGAACTGTTGACGCGCGAAGGCGAGATCGATATCGCCAAGCGTATTGAAGACGGTATCAACCAGGTTCAGTGCTCTGTTGCGGAGTATCCTGAAGCCATTACTTACCTGCTGGAACAGTATGACCGCGTCGAAGCGGGCGAAAGCCGCCTGTCCGACCTGATTACTGGCTTCGTCGATCCTAATGCGGAAGAGGACATTGCACCTACCGCGACTCACGTTGGTTCTGAGCTTTCGAGCGAAGAAATGGACGATGACGACGAGGAAGAAGAAGACGAGGAAGAAGAAGACGACAACAGCATCGATCCTGAGCTGGCACGTGAGAAGTTCACCGAGCTGCGTGAGCAGTATGAAACAACCCGTCAGGTTATCAAAGCCCACGGTCGTAGCCATGCGCTGGCAGCACAGGAAATCCTGAATCTGTCCGAAGTCTTCAAACAGTTCCGTCTGGTGCCAAAACAGTTTGATTTCCTGGTTAACAGCATGCGTTCCATGATGGATCGCGTTCGTACTCAGGAACGTTTGATCATTAAATTGTGTGTTGAACAGTGCAAAATGCCGAAGAAAAACTTCGTCACGATGTTCACTGGCAATGAAACCAACAGCACCTGGTTTGCCGCAGCAGTCGCCATGGGCAAGCCATGGTCTGAAAAGCTGAATGATGTTGAAGAAGACGTCACCCGCAGCCTGCAAAAACTGCAGCAGATCGAAGAAGAAACTGGCCTGACGATCGAGCAGGTGAAAGACATCAACCGCCGTATGTCGATTGGTGAAGCGAAAGCGCGTCGTGCCAAGAAAGAAATGGTGGAAGCTAACCTGCGTCTGGTTATTTCTATCGCGAAGAAATACACCAACCGTGGTTTGCAGTTCCTCGACCTGATTCAGGAAGGTAACATCGGTCTGATGAAAGCGGTAGATAAGTTTGAATATCGCCGTGGCTACAAATTCTCGACCTATGCGACCTGGTGGATCCGTCAGGCGATCACCCGTTCTATCGCCGATCAGGCGCGTACCATCCGTATTCCGGTACACATGATTGAGACGATCAACAAACTGAACCGTATCTCTCGTCAGATGTTGCAGGAAATGGGTCGTGAGCCGACGCCGGAAGAGCTGGCTGAACGTATGCTGATGCCGGAAGACAAAATCCGTAAAGTGCTGAAAATTGCGAAAGAACCGATTTCAATGGAAACCCCGATTGGTGATGATGAAGATTCACATTTGGGCGATTTCATCGAAGATACGACGCTGGAGCTGCCGCTTGATTCTGCCACGTCGGAAAGCCTGCGTTCTGCAACACACGACGTACTGGCTGGCCTGACCGCGCGTGAAGCAAAAGTCCTGCGCATGCGTTTCGGTATCGATATGAACACCGACCATACGCTGGAAGAAGTGGGCAAACAGTTTGACGTTACGCGTGAACGTATTCGTCAGATCGAAGCGAAAGCACTGCGTAAACTGCGCCACCCAAGCCGTTCCGAAGTGCTGCGTAGCTTCCTGGATGATTAATTCACTCCTCAGCTAATCAACACTCCAGATAACTACATGATAAATAGCCCCGGTCCGCCGGGGTTATTTTTTGCCCGTCAAAACGCTCAGATTGGTTTCACGCCTTATTCTGCAACGCCTGATGCAGTTCCTGATACGACGCCACCAGCGACTCCAGCGTCGCACGGTTCAGCCCGCTAGGGTTCGGCAGTACCCAAACCTGCGTCTCGCCAATACGATGCTCCTGACGCCCCCACGAAACCTTCTTGATGCCAAACGCCTGACTGAACGCCTGCTTCCCTAACACCGCCAGCGCACGCGGCTGATAGTGCGTCATCTTCTCAACAATCGCATTGCCGCCTTGCAGCAGCTCGTCTCGCCCCAATTCAGTGGCTTCAACCGTTGGACGTTCCACCAGCATGGTGATGCCGCATCCGGTATCCAGCAGATGCTGTTCTTCCGCGGGTGTCAGCAAACGCTCGGTAAAGCCTGACTGATAAATCACTTTCCAGAAGCGATTACTGGGGTTAGCGAAGTGGTAACCGTGATGGGCCGTCGACAGCCCGGGGTTGATGCCGCAGAAAACAACCTGAAGATTTATGGCCAGAATATCGGTAATCATGTCTTTCCCTACTTCCGTTGACTACAGCCATCGTAAATTCTGATAAGAATAACAACAAGCTATCTTGAGTATAAAACCACCACCCGGCAGATAGGCTATAGACCTCCCCCCGCACATTACCGTATAATCATCGCCCATTCGGCCCCTTAGCTCAGTGGTTAGAGCAGGCGACTCATAATCGCTTGGTCGCTGGTTCAAGTCCAGCAGGGGCCACCAAATTCAAGGAGTTGCGTTAATAGCGCAGCTCCTTTATTTTTGGGCGCTGGTTTATGTTTATCAGGAAGAAGCGGGATGGAATGGAAAACCAAGGCGATCTGTTGCGTGCTGGCGGCAGCTAGTGCCTTAGCTGGCTACGACTATTACCTCAAGCATAGCAGCCCATCCTGCCTGGAGGTGACGTATCAGCAAGCCATCGACTATGTGAAGCACGATCTCCTGACAAACCGCATTCCACGCTGGGTTAAGTTCCGCCCCGAAAACCTCGGCACAGTAACACCTGTGATTGCTTTTGATAAAGCCGATTCATCTACCTTATCCAACCCCGAGGTTTACCTCTTGGCATTCACCGTCTCCGGCCCACAGAAAACACACTCGCTGTTTGCCATGTACGAATGTAAAACAGGTTCAGTTGAGTATGCTTCGAAAGACCAAAGGATGAATTAGCCACGCATTCACGTCTTAATTATCTGCGAACACACGTCAATAAACGCGCGCAATTTAGGTTGGTTCCTCGCGGCTCTTGAGAAATAAAGAAAGAGGCCGTCGTTTCCCGGCGAGAGATCGAGTAACGCAGCTTCCAGCGTGCCGTTTGCCAGCTCGCGTGAAGTATGGAAAGTGGATGAGTAAATAAGCCCAACACTCCTGACCGCGAGGCTACGCATAAGCTCGCCATCATTCACGGTAATTGTACCGGCTGGCTCAACTCTTACAGTTTCTTTATTTTCGACAAACTCCCACCGATAAATATCTCCCTTTTCAGGGCGACGAAAGCGAATACATTCGTGATGCACCAGATCGCGCGTCGCTTTAGGCTTACCGTTCGCTTTGAAATAGTCCGGCGAACCGAATACCGCCCACTTGAATGGCGGGGAGAGCCGTACTGCAATCATATCCTGTTCGATATAGGAACCGATCATGATGCCAGCATCATAGCCTCCAGAGACGAAGTTATCGTGACGATTACTCACCGTGATATCGATATTTAAATTCGGCCACGCCTGACGAAATGCAGGGATAAGGGGTTCGATGACATGGGGCAATGCCAAGCGTTCTACGATCAGCTTCAACGTTCCCGATGGTTTTTTTGCCGATTGAGCCACATCTTCAAAACCCGTTGCGATAACGTGTGCCGCAGGCCCGATTCTTAGCAACAGGTCTTCCCCTGCTTCCGTCAATGCCATCTTGCGCGTCGTACGGTGGAAAAGTAGCACGCCGAGGCGATGCTCCAGCTTCTGGAGCGATAAACTCACAGATCCGGGCGTCTTACCCAGATCGAGCGCGGCTTTGCGAATGCTCAAGCGTTTCGCTATAGCCAGAAATTCTGCCAGTCCATCAAAACTATCGGATTGCCCCATCAGGGTTCCTCATCGTCATGCAACACAGGGATCATAAAACGCATTTTACGATAATTTATCACGGCAATATAAAGTGATTACATCGATTTTTTAAACAATACGTTCCGTTTTTACCGTCTTTTTTCAGCCAATTATCACGGATATAGTGGCGACCATCACCACCTGCTGAGGAATTTTCTATGTCAATAATAAAGCGTTGTGCTGGTCTTATCGCCGCGATGGCTGTGTTTGCCGTTGCCTCCCCCGTTTTCGCCCAGGCCAATTTGAAAGAAGAGAAGGTATTAATCGTCGTCTCCAGTTTGGATAAAAAAACACCCGATCTCGTTGGCGGCTTCTGGCTTCCTGAATTGACCCACCCGGTCGAAGTGTTCGATAAAGTCGGTCTGCCTTACGATATCGCCAGTCCCAAAGGTGGAATGCCTCCGTTCGACGGATTCGATCTCAAAGATCGAGCAAGTCTGGATTTCTGGACTAACCCGGAACACCGCAACAAACTGGCTAATTCAATCCCGCTGGCAAAGGTCGATCCCGCGAAATATAGCGCGATCCTGCTGGTTGGAGGACATGGACCAATGTGGGATTTCGTCAACAATCCTGAGTTAATCAACATCGTGCGTACCATGTACGAGAAAAATGACATCATCAGTGCCGTTTGCCACGGTCCGGCAGGCTTGCTGAATGTGAAGCTCAGCAATGGTGAACTGTTGATTAAAGGCCGCCACCTTACCGGCTTTACCGCGGAAGAAGAAGCGTTCCGTCATTACGACAAGATCGTTCCGTTTGAACTTGAAGCGGCACTGAAAAAGGATGGCGCAACATTTGAAGAAGCCCCAATCTTTGAAAATAAAGTTGTCGTTGATGGGAGACTGATCACCGGCCAAAACCCGGCATCCGCTAAAGCACTGGGCGAAGCCGTCGTCAAGGCGCTGCAAGCGAAAGCGTAATTACCGTATCAGCAGGCGTTAGGGGAAAACACCTAACGCCTGTCGGCGCGAATCACGCCCGCGGAGATGCCGTGACTCGCGTCACATAACCAGACGGGAGCATTGCCGCAGAGATTCAGGGTTGTATAGTGTTCTAACAAGACGTTACCGCCAATGGCGGGCGAGACTTGGGCAGAGGTGAGTAGTGATACTCTCTTCTGCCCAAGTTTTTTTTTGCCTGTCATCCGGCGGTTCCCAGCGCGGAGCCACAGCCCGACGCAGCGTAATGATGTAGAAAACGATAAGGAGAAACACCATGAAAGCATTCCCCGACGGATTTTTATGGGGCGGTTCAGTCGCAGCAAACCAGGTTGAAGGCGCATGGAATGAAGACGGTAAAGGTGTGTCGACCTCCGATCTTCAGCTACAGGGCGTACATGGTCCGGTGACGGAACGCGATGAGAGCATTAGCTGCATCAAAGATCGGGCCATCGATTTTTATCATCAGTATCCGCAGGATATTCAGCTGTTTGCCGAAATGGGTTTTAAGGTGTTGCGCACCTCGATTGCCTGGACGCGCATTTACCCAGAAGGTGATGAAGCGCAACCTTGTGAAGCCGGTCTGGCCTTCTACGATCGCCTGTTCGATGAAATGGCAAAACACCAGATTCAGCCGCTGATTACGCTGTCGCACTATGAAATGCCTTACGGGCTGGTGAAAAAGTTGGGGGGCTGGGGCAACCGTGCCGTCATCGACCATTTTGAGAAGTATGCCCGTACCGTTTTCAGCCGCTACAAAGACAAGGTGAAGCACTGGCTGACCTTCAATGAAATCAATATGGCGCTGCATTCACCCTTTACGGGCATCGGGCTAGACGGTGAACCTTCAAAACAGGATATTTATCAGGCTATTCACCACCAGTTGGTTGCCAGCGCACGCGCGGTAAAAGCCTGCCACGACATTATCCCGGATGCCAAAATCGGCAACATGCTATTGGGCGCGGTGCGCTACCCCATGACCTGCCATCCGAAAGATGTACTGGAAGCGCAGAGCAAGAACCGTGAATGGCTGTTCTTCGGCGATGTGCAGGTACGCGGTGCCTATCCGGCCTGGATCCAGCGCTATTTCCGGGACAATGGTGTCGAACTCACCATTACCGCACAGGATAAAGACGACCTGAGCCACACCGTAGACTTTGTTTCCTTCAGCTATTACATGAGCGGCTGCGCGGCCTTCGAGCCGGAGAAATATCAGTCCTCACGCGGCAATATCATCCGTCTGATTCCTAACCCACACCTTGAAGCCTCCGAATGGGGCTGGCAGATCGACCCCGAAGGCCTGCGCTTCCTGCTGAACGAGCTGTATGACCGCTATCAGAAGCCGTTGTTTATCGTGGAAAACGGTCTGGGTGCACGCGACGTGGTGGAAGAGGACGGCAGCATTCACGACAGCTACCGCATTGATTACCTGCGTCGCCATCTGATTCAGGTGCGTGAAGCCATCGACGATGGCGTCGAACTGCTGGGCTACACCAGTTGGGGGCCGATCGATCTGGTCAGCGCGGGGACGGCGCAGATGTCAAAACGCTACGGCTTTATTCATGTCGATCGCGATGATGACGGCAAAGGTACGCTGGTGCGTCGGCGCAAAGACAGCTTCTACTGGTATCAGGATGTGATTAGCAGCAACGGAAAATCGCTGTAACCCCTTAGAACATAAGATGATAGAGAAAATCAGACGGCGTATTCACACAGCGCCGTCTGATTTATTGCAGTGGATTATTTATCCATCAGTTCTTTTAGCTGAGGGGCGCTCTTCTTCACGGCTTCATTCGACGCTTTCACCTTCGCTTCTTTACCGACCTGATCGGGGATAAATCCGGCGAGAATCTCCTCGTGGTTATATCCTTTCAGCCATTCGCGCGGGAACGGCGCAAGCTGCTCACCGGTGCCTTCATAGCGATAGACCTGTCCTTGCCCTGTGCGTTGATTATACGGGATCACATTTTTCCCCTGCCGATTACTCAGCTCTTCATACAGCTTTTTACGCAGCGCGATTTTGACATTCACGATCTTCTCATCGGTCGAATCGATCAGGTTGTGCTTTTCTTCCCGATCGTTCTGCATGTC
This sequence comes from Pectobacterium brasiliense, assembly GCF_016950255.1. Classification (NCBI taxonomy): domain Bacteria; kingdom Pseudomonadati; phylum Pseudomonadota; class Gammaproteobacteria; order Enterobacterales; family Pectobacteriaceae; genus Pectobacterium; species Pectobacterium brasiliense. Next base: position 2,426,026 of record NZ_JACGFN010000001.1, read on the forward strand.
GTAAAGCTCTTCTTTATCCCACACGCCGTAATATTGGATGTATTTGTATTCCGGTGTGCGGATCGCAAACGTGGTTGGCGTCTGCGGGAAGCTGTATTCCCAGAAGTATTCATAGACGAAATAGTCTTTGCGCTTCGGCACGGTATAGCCATCCAGCCCCAGACGCCAGAAGCTCTGCCCGTCGTAATGCTTCGGCGCGGCAACGCCGGCGGCTTCCAGAATGGTGGGTGCCACGTCGATGTTTCTGACGATGTCTTCCACCACTTTGTCTTTGGCGAAGCCCGGCCCGGAGGCAATCAGCGGCACGCGGATCGACTCTTCATAGGCGTTACGCTTATCGATCAGCCCATGTTCGCCGAACATAAAGCCGTTATCCCCCATCACCATGATAATGGTGTTCTTATCCAGCCCCTGTTTTTGCAGCCAGTCGCGCACGCGCCCTACGCTGTCATCCACCGAGCGCAGCGTTTCATAGTAGTCACGCTGATACTGCTGAAGATCCATATCCGTGTTGTAGGGGTAATCCACACCGTGCCAGCTGTTACGCTGGTTCTTCACCCACATCGGCTTGCCGGCATAGTTTTCCGGCGTATCGGCATAGGTATCCGGCACAGGGAACGTCACTTCTTTCATGCTGCCACGGTGCCGCTTGGCGGGCAGGAAATCGGAGTGCACGCCTTTATGCGACAGATACATCATGAACGGTTTTTTCTTATCGAGCGTGTTCAGCCAGTCTACGGCGTAATCCGTCAGCTCATCGGTGATGTAGCCTTTTTGCGGCACCATCTTGCCATCAATATTGAGCATGGTCGGCTTGCCGTAGCTATCAATCGGATAATAACTGCCTTGCCCCAGCAGCCCTACCCAGCGATCGAAGCCGGCGAAGCCTTTCGTGGCCGTTTTATCCGCGCCGCCGAAGTGCCATTTGCCAAAGAAGCCGGTCTGATAGCCGTTGTCGCGCAGCAGTTCCGGGAAATAATTCAGATGAGAGAGATCGGACGGATTGTTATCCGATACGCCATGATTATGCACGTACATCCCCGTCAGGATGCTGGCGCGGCTGGGAGAGCACAGCGAAGTGGTCACGAACGCATTCTTAAAATACGTCCCTTCTTTGGCGATGCTATCCATATTCGGCGTGTGAATAGCCGAATTCAGGAAGCCGAACGCGTCGTAACGCTGATCGTCAAGAATGATGTAAACCACGTTAGGTTGTTTGCCATCAGCCGACGGCGTAGTCGTTGCAGGGAAAGTCGCCGCGGCAGCCTGTCCCGCGGCAGCCTGTCCCCCTGCCGCTTGCATACAGGCTAGCGTAATCGCGGCCAGAAGTCTGTTTCTTTTCATCGTTTTTCCTTTTATGCCATCCCTTCCCAGAGCACTCGAAGAGTATTCGGCATCGGTTAATAAAACTCGGCTTTTATATTCCTTCTTATTTTCTTCATTGATTCCTGGCGTCCCAATTGAGAGAGCAAGGCATTCATGCGTGGTAACACATGGAATAGGTGCGTTTTAAAGCCATCGCAGAAATAGTTTTTATTCGGTCGCCCATCGCGGGAAATTTCAAACCGATGCTTCGGGCAGCCGCCATGACAAACCGCTTTCACTTCACAGGTCAGGCAATCTTTGCTGATGTTTTTTCGCTTATTTTCACCAAAGGCGAGGTTTTGCGGCGAATTCACCAGCGACGCCAGCTCGTCCTGATTAATATTGCCGAGCTTATTTTCGGGATAAACGAAATGGTCGCAGGAATACACGTCGCCATTCGCTTCCACAATCAGGTTGCCGCCGCAGGTTTCGTTGATGACGCAGGCGCTAAGCTGCCCGGTCATTTTGGTCAGCGTTTGCTCGAAGTTCATGACAAACACATTGCCCAGATCATGCTGAACCCAATAATCAAAAATCGTATTCAGGAAACGGCCATAGGCTTTGGCAGGCACTGACCACTCCGTCACGCTGCACTGGCCCGAAAAATCCGGCTGAATCAGCACCAGTCCGTTATCGTCCGGCTGAGCAGCGCGGCGCTCCACCAGCGGAATGAACTGCATGTAGCGGCTGCCGATACGTTTAAGAAACTGGTAGACATCCAGCGGGCGTTTCACATTTTCCGCATTCACCACCGTCAGGGTATTAAATTCAACCCGGTGACGCTTCAGCGCCTCCAGCCCTTTCATCACGTCATCAAAGGTGCTTTTCCCTGCTCGCGTGAGACGATGGGCATCATTGCTGATACGGTCACCGTCGATCGATAATCCCACCAGAAATTGGTTCTCTTTCAGAAAACGCGCCCAGTCGTCATCAATATTGGTGCCGTTGGTCTGAAAGAAGTTATTGATCTGCTTTGCGCCACGGTATTGGTTCTGTAGCCGTACCGCTTCTCGGAAGAAATCGATGCCTAGCAGAGTCGGCTCGCCGCCTTGCCACGGGAAATCAACAACGGGTGCCTGCTGGCTGCTGATGTTCTTTCGCACATAGTTTTCCAACGTATCGCCATCCATCTTCCAGCGGCTTTTCCGCTCTGGGTAAAGATGTTCCTTCTCCAGATAAAAACAGTATGAGCAATCGATATTGCACACGGATCCTGAAGGCTTGGCCATCAACTGAAAATTGGCAATAGACTGACTCATTGGCACCTCAACGTAACTGACTGGCTACACGATGTTCTTTCCCTGAGAGAGATTCTCTTTCCTGAGAAAATCACCGCCAACCTCCAGGCTGGCGGATCGTTTGCGATTACAGATCGAACAGAGGCGGTTTCTTCTCACCCAGCGACTGTTCATACGCCCGCGCTTTCTCAATCAGCGCCCGATAGCGATCCGGCTCTTTCGCCGACAGATCGTGCTGCTCAGAGACATCATCGCGCAAGTTGAACATGAGCGGTTTTTCCAGATCGACCGGGATACCCGCTTTCTTGTCACGGAAGACCACCTTGTAGTCGCCGTCACGGTAGGCATCCATCTTGCCCCAATAGAAATACGGCATGAAAGTACGCGCACTCGGCTTTCCGTTCAGGAAGGCGGCGCTGAGATCCACACCGTCCAGATCGCGCTGGGCATGCTGGCTACCGGTGATCTTCATCAGCGTCGGCAGAAGGTCCAGCGTACTGCCGATATCATCCACCACTTTCGGCGCGATATGGGATTTCCAGTTCACGATAAACGGAACGCGCTGACCGCCTTCAAATACGGTACTTTTACCCGAACGCAGCGGCAGTGCTGAACCGGCCAAACCGTCTTTGTCATACTGCAACCACGGGCCGTTGTCGGAAGTAAAAATCACGATAGTGTTTTCCGCCAGCTTGTTCGCTTCCAGCGCCTGATAGATCTGCCCCACCGACCAGTCGATCTCCAGCATCACATCGCCGTAAGGGTTATGCCCTTTGCCCTTAAATTCCGGTGAGGTAAACAGCGGTACGTGGGTCTGCGGGTAAGCCATATACATAAAGAACGACTGATCTTTATTGTCGGCAATGTACTGCACCGCCTTGTTCGTTACATCCTTAGTAAAACTGGCCTGCTGGAAGCCCTGCGGCACGGCATAATCGACCTGCTTTCCGTTATCTTTGTAGGAGTGATAAAGCGGCACGTTCCAGTATTCCTGCCGCGGTGCGCGGTTGATCTCTTCCATTTTGCTCAGCAGTTCACGCCTTTTCGGATCGCTGCTTGCCAGACGATTCATCTCCACCTGATCGACAACGGTGCTGAAGCGATCGTTGCTGGTCGGGATCCCGTACCACTCATCAAAACCGTGGCGCGTCGGGAACGCAGTCGACTGCGTCCCTAAATGCCACTTGCCGTACATGATGGTGCGATATCCGTTGTGCTGGAGTGATTCCGCCATGCTGATTTCATCGTCGGGGAAACCATCAGGATCTTCATCCATAAACACGCCGGGAATTTTTGTACCGTATAGCCCTGTTTTCGTTTCGATACGGCCCGTCATCAATCCGCCGCGGCTGGGAGAAGAGATCGCCGAAGAGACATAAAAATTGGTCCAGCGCTGCCCTGTCGCCGCCAGCTTATCCAGATGAGGCGTCGGCGTTTTCGCGCCCTGTACCGACATATCGGCCCACCCCATATCATCGGTAAACAGGATGATCACATTCGGCTTCGTCTGCGCCGCCGCAGCGACCTGCCACAGTGCCGGCCCAGCCAGCAGCGCCGTCGCGACAGAGAGTGCCATGACATGCTTCTTCATCATCTTCCATCCCCCCAGAGTTATCGTTTTCGTTTTTCTCAAGGCAAAAAAAAACCTGATCGCCAAACGACACAACGGCCGCTCGCCAATCAGGTTTCACCCATGAATAACATTCTCTACGCCATGCTTCATGGTCATGTCCTGAAGGTAGTTTTACTCACTTTCTGGATTACATACAAACAACATAATCAAGGTATGTGAACAGATTCACATACCCATTTTCACGGCTGAATGGACAACGCGCCGACCGGACTTTCCTGCCAGCCATAGCGAATCGCCTTGAATTGCAGCTGTGATGCACTTTTCAGCGGCGTGATACTGCCCGTGTACAGCTCCCACTCTTTGCCATCCCAGCTGTAGCCAATGGAGGCATCCTGCGTGCGGTTAGCCAGATAAATTTTGTTGCTGACCGCATCCCACTGCGCCACTGGCGTCAGCGTGGCCCGCTGCTTTCCCTGCTCATCCAGCAAATCCGCCACCATCTGATCTTCCGCGATCAGATTCATGTCGTTCGCGCTGCTACGCCAGCGATCCATCTCCTCGCGCATCCGCACCAGTACGGCGTTTTGAGCCGGATCGGCCGCCAGATTATGCAACTGCAAGGGATCGCGTCGCAGATCGTAAAGCTCTTCCGCCGGACGATCGGCAAACCAGCTTTGCTGCTCGGCGCTCAGTTGCTGCTGCTCATGCGCCGCATTCAAATCCTTCATCGATCCGAGCGCGTTGCGGAAAGCAATGCCGATGCCACCCGGCGTGGTCGCCAGATTACGGACATATTGATAGTCACGGTCCCGGACAAAATAGGCGCGCATGTCGTATTCATCCATCCGCCCGCGCACGCCGTAGACAAACTGGCGCTGCGGCGCGAAGTCCTGCGCCAGACTGATACCGCGCATATAGTCAGGCTGTTTGATGTCGGCAAACCCCAGAATGGTCGGCGCCAGATCCTCGAACGACACCAGCCGATCGTTCTTGCTCCCTTCCGCCAACCAGCCTGCCGGACGATATTTCTCGGGGATATGCACCATCAGCGGGACATGAGTGCCAGAATCGTAGCCTTCACGCTTATGACGCGGGATCCCATCACCGTTATCCGCCGTGAAAATGACGATGGTGTTATCCCACAGCCCGTCTTTTTTCAGCCCGTCCAGCAACTTACCGACCTGCATATCCATAATATGAATATTGTCGTAATGCTGCGCCAGTTCCCGTCGGGTTTGCGGCGTATCCCGCAGATAAGGCTCCAGTGTCAGACGTTGCGGATCCGTTGGCTTATAACGGTATTGCTGGCGGAAGGTATCCCACTGTTTGACGAAGCGCGATTGGCCCGCCGGGTGGTTTTCCGCCGTAAAGAGCGCCGATTCATGCGTAATCTGCGGGTTGAAATTCATGAAGAACGGCTTGCCCTTCAGATCATAATTACGCCAGGCCAGCTGAATATGCAGATCGTCCATGCTGCTGTACTCGCCATGGCGCGTCCACAGGGTGAAAGGGCCAACATCGGCATGACCTTTCGTAAACTGGTAATCCGTCTTGGTGTCGTTATAGGTGAAGTAACCGCTGCGGCGCAGCAGTTCGGGGTAGCCTTTCACATAAGAAGGCGGCACACCTAAATAGCCACCTGCGGGTCGGGTAGCCGTACGCATGTGCTGCAACCCGGTCGTATGTTGAAACATGCCGGTAATCAGCCCCGCTCGCGACGGGGCCGATACGCCTGCCATCGTGAAGGCTTGCGTAAAGACAACGGACTCTTTTGCCAGCGCATCCAGATTCGGCGTTCGCGCCTGTGTATCCCCGTATGCGCCCAGACGGGGATTCATGTCCTCCGCCACAATCAGCACCACATTCGGGCGCGGACTGGCGATCTGAGCGGAAAAATCGGCACTCACTGCCTGACCAGACAGTGAAAGTGCCGCCAACATCGCCGCGACCAGAGGTGTCTTCTTCATCATTTAGGTTTCCTTAGACGTCTTGAGCCGCACGCCGCCACGTGTTATCTGGCGGCGATGCCCTATCATTCACCGCCCTACGAGCGCAATAACCGTCTCTCCGGCCTGCTGCTGACGTGCCGCACCCAAGCTGAATACGCGATATTCTTCCGCATTCGTGATCACCATCGGCGTCACCGTGTCGTAGCCCGCCTTCTGGATCGCGTCCAGATCGAACTCCAGCAGCAGTTGGCCTTTTGTCACTTTATCGCCTTCTGCAACGTGCATCTGATAATGCTGGCCTTCCAGCTGTACCGTGTTGATGCCGACATGAATCAGAATCTCCGCACCCTTTTGCGAGAGAATACCGACGGCATGACCGCTGGCGAACGTGCTAGCAATCATGCCGTCCACCGGCGAATAGATACGACCTTCTTGCGGCAGAATGGCGACCCCCTGCCCGACGACGCCGGAAGAGAACACTTTGTCATTTACCTCTTCCAGCAAGATCAGTTCACCTTTTGCTGGCGACCCCAGCTGTTCCGCCGTCTCCGGTGCGTCTTTCAGCGGTAGAGGCACAGCATTGGCCTGCTGGCGCGATACTGGCGCAGCCGGTGTCGTGGTGGGTGAATGTGTGGGAGCAGGCGTGCTTTCGGCAGGCTGCGTCGGTTCATCGAACCCAACGATAACCGTCAGTACAAAACTGGCCACGAAAGCAATCGCACAGCCGATGAGGAACCCGATAAAGCCCTCGCCGTAGAAAATCGGCAGCGTCAGTAAGCCGGGCATTCCCATGGAGATCGCCGAGCTTTTCGCGTAACCGACGATCGCGCCCCCCAGTGCAGCTGCGATCACCGCACAGATAAACGGTTTTTTCAGCTTCAGCGTGACGCCGTAAACGCCAGGTTCCGTGATACCAAACAGCGAGGCGATAAAAGTACTGCCCGCCAGCGCTTTGAGCTTTTTATCTTTGGTGCGCACCATGACGCCCAACAGCGCACCAGACTGAGCGAAGACCGACGGGCTGGATGCCGCTTTGAGGTAGCTGTGTCCCATGACCGACAGGTCATTAATAAACACGGTCACAAATCCCCAGTGCACGCCGAAGATCACTAAAATCTGCCACGCCGCCGCAATCAGCGCCCCGGCAATAATCGGGTTGAAGCTGTAGATACTGACAAACACCGACGCAATCAGCTTACTGGCCGAGATACCAATCGGCCCGATGGTCATCAGCGTGAGCGGCACCATCAGCACCAGCAGGAAGAACGGCGTCAGAATATTGCGTACGCTTTCGTGAATATGGCGATTCAGGAAACGCTCGATATACGACATCAGCCACACGCTGAAGATAATCGGAATCACCGAGGAGGTGTATTTCATCATGACAACGGGCAAGCCGAAGAACGTCACGGGCTGACCGGCATCAAATAGCCCCTGAATCGTCGGGTAAACCAGCGCACCGGCAATCGACACCGCCACAAAAATGTTGGTTTCGAATTTACGCGCGGAGGTAATCGCCAGCAGCATCGGCAGGAAGTAAAACAGGCTGTCGGACGCCGCATGCAGAATGACATAGGTGCTTTCTTTGGTATTCAGCCAGCCGAGCGCAATGACGATAGCCAGCGCCCCTTTTAGCACACCTGCCGCCGCCATCGCCCCCAGCAAGGGGGTAAAGATTCCGGCAACCAGATCAATCAGCCGCCCCATCGCAGACGTTGATGCCTCACTTTCTGCTGCCTGACGTTTCCCGTCGCCGTCCTCCAACAGCTTGGAGATTGAACCAAACGCGCGGTACACCTCCGGCACGCGGTTCCCGATCACCACCTGCAATTGTCCTGATGCGTTGATAACCGTAATAACGCCTTCCAGTGCCTCAAGCGCAGCCACATCCACTTTACCGTGATCGACAATCTTAAAGCGCAAGCGTGTTGCACAATGCACCAGAGTCGAAACGTTCGTCTCTCCTCCGACCAACCTCAGAATATTTTCAGCGAGCACTTTGCTATTCATAATGACTTCCCGTTTCGTCAATGGCTGCAACTGCCTGATACACGTCATCCCGCTTGTTGTCCGCTGGCCAGCTGGAAAATAAGCAAAAAAAAACCTGGATAAAGCAGCGTGCTATACGCTGCTTTATCCAGGTCTCGCCCAGAAAATTCTGGTGACGTCCTTTCCTGTTTTCTAACAAGTTCACGCTGAGAAAGCTATCTCTACGTTTTATTCTGTGAAAACAGTCACTAAATTTTTACCAATCATGCGAAGCCGCCCACTCCATGACGTGATAAAAACAAAATGACGCCTCTCAGAAGAGGCGCCATAGGTAAATTTACGGCTTGTTCTGCTTCTTCAACCAGGCTTCCATTTGGTCGATCTCCGGCTGCTGGGCTTTGATAATCTCTTCCGCCAGCTTACGCAACTCCGGGTCTTTACCGTATTTCAGCTCCGTTTTTGCCATATCAATCGCGCCGCGGTGATGCGCAATCATCCCCTTGGCAAAGGCAATATCAGGGTCGCTGGACTGCATCCCTTCCATCATCTCGCTATGCATCGCATCCATCCCTTTCATGTACGCCTGCTGGGAGGACGACGCGTCGTTCGCAGCACCGTGGCCGCTATGTGCGCTGTCGGCCGCGAACGAGAGAAACGGAACCAGCAACGCTGCCGTTAATAACAAATGGACTTTCTTCATCACAACCTCTCAATCAGTCACAGTACCGTTGAGGGTAGACGTTCCAGTAAGGGGAAGGTCAAGGGAAGAGTCAGACCTCTTCGACCAGGCGCATACAGACACGATTACGCCCCTGCGTCTTCGCTTTATACAGTTGCTCGTCCGCCAGCCCGATCAGATCGTAAATATTGCCGCCTTCATACTGGGAAAAAATGGCAACACCGATACTGGTCGTAAAATGGATTTTCCGGCCGTCGGACAGCATCAGCGCCGTGGATTCCGTAAGACGCCGCAGCGCTTCAGCCATGGCTTCCGATTGTTCAGCCGTCAGGTCATAAGCCGCAATCACGAATTCCTCCCCACCCCAGCGGCAAAGGATGTCGCTGGGCCGAATAGCGGCGCTCAGCATACGGGCAAAACTGGCGATCAATTCATCACCGCTGGCATGACCGTAGGTATCATTGACCTGCTTAAAATAATCGATATCCAAAAACAGCAGCGTTAACGGGCGCTTTTTCTTATTCATCAGCACGCCCTGCCGCCCATTCAACATGCTGAGAAAAGCGCGACGATTGAAAGTGTTGGTGAGCGCATCCTTCAGGCTGCTGCTTTCGATGATTTTAATCAACCGCCGGTTCATCGAGACAAAATGAGAGACGCTTAACATCGCCATAATCAACATCGCGATATTCAGCCGAGCCGTAGTGAGAAACGAATTAATGTACGCTTCGGAATTCGAGTCGATGAGTATACCGACCTGATTAATATAGAGATAATTCAGTATCACGCCGGTAATCGCACAGAGCAACGACATGATCGGAAAAGAGTAGTTGAACGCACACAGCGTGAGTGGAATAACGGACAGCGTAATCAGGCTGGCATCCAGGAACAAGAGGCTCACTAATAAGAAAATAATGAAGACCAGAAAGGGAAAGATATTTTCTCTGATGTTCTTAGGACACAGCGGAATATTCCGTAGCGCGCGCAGGATGCCTTTACCCCGCAGGAAAAAGAACGCGAGGATGATGCCGGTTCCCAACTGCTCACTGAACCAGTCCATAAACTCAGCATAGCGGTTCCCCGTATCGTAGACATACGCATAAACCCCATACGCCACGCCGGATAAGAACGCGCCGACAAACGTCGAAGCGAAAATAATGTAGACGTAATATTTGCTGAATTTCTCAAATGTCGACCACTTTCCGGTAAACCGGCACATGAGGTAAAAGGCGCACCAGGCCGCCACCACAAAAACCATATTGCACAAACATAACAGCACCTTGGTTTTTAGCGGTGAGTTATTGTCCATCAGTAACGCAGCCGACAGCATCGCGACATAGCTCACCAAAAAACTGCTACAGATAAAGAGCGTTTTACCTGTTATCGTCCCTCTTCTCGCTCTGAAACTGATCATAAGGCAAAAAATCAGAATATTGGCAGGCCAAAACAGCGACAGCTCATCCAACACCCGAAACCGAAATCCCATACAGCTCACGATGAGAGTGGTCAGAAACAGCAGCGGCATGAACTTTATAGTTTTTAACGTCAAATCGTGATTCATCTGTCCCTTACCGCCCGCTTTCCAATGGTTCTGCCTGCTATATCTGCGTGAGAATAGCATTAATCATTTCCCTACTCACAGTGCGATGGCGGCGGGAAAATAAATAAAAAAACCACCGGACCGAGGCATTACCCGTGAGGTAATACGTCAATCCGGTGGTCTTGTTGACTTAGTGAGTTATCTTACCAACGCGTTATTCCGCAGGAACGGGTTTGCCGTCAGGTTTTGGCGGTTGAGTCAGTCGTTTTTCAAAATTGTCGTTGTACTGCTTTTTCTGCTCAGGCGTCAGAACGTTGTAAATTTTGTTCTTGGTTTCCAGTCCGTTAAGCATTCTGGCCTTGTGCGCGGCGTCGGCTTTATCCAACTGTGCCTGTGCTTTTGCGGCATCAAACGTATCGGATGCAACCAGACTATGCATATCACGACGATCGTCTTGCATCGCTTTGTGCATTTTCTCGCGGGACTCTTTCATGATGTCTTTAATTTGCTGCTTCTGCGCTTCCGTCAAATTCAGCTCCTTAAACATCGCATCCGGCCCCATCATGCCACGATGCTCCCGCCCCTCTTTCATCATCATCTTGTGTTCTGGGCCAGGACCTTTCGGTGCGTCATTAGCATGCGCGAGACCTGCCGCGCCCAATGCCAAGGAAGAAGCAACCAGCATTGCAGTGAGTTTACGCATATTCTATTCCTCTCTCTGAATTGACTTGTCGACGGCGAGTGCCGTGCTACGAGAGAAAGTATAGGCCCGACACCTTCAGTTAATTAGAGCAAGGGTAAATCTCTGCAAGTGTCGGCTCCACATTTGCGGCAATTATGGAGAATGAGGAGGAATTGTGTAAGGAAGCGGAAGGATTGCGTTAACGCGTTAACGCGTTACCGCAGTGAACGCCTAAAGGCGCTGGCTTCTTGTGCCAACACATCAAGATGGGCATGAACAACCTTCATTTTCTGAATCAGCGGATTACGCTCCGGCGAGCTATCCATCGAGCTCAGCTGTGCAGAGAGCCGTTCAATCTGCGCACAAAGGTAAGCGTCACGCTCTTTCGCCTGAAGCAACTGCTGCTGGAGGGACTGATGTTCCTGCCGCCACGTCTGTTGCTGACGTTGAACGCTTTGCTCTAACGCCCGAAGCGCGCTATCCAGCCGATATTCCAACTCTTCCACCCGCATAACGATACCTTTGCACAATAAACTCGCGGATTATAATGTCACACGCCCCCGACAACAAACACTCCAATGCACGATCCCTTGTCTGCACGCGCTTCTCCCCAAGGTTCGCAATGACATCAATCACAATAAATAAACATAAATTTCACAACTCTCTCAATTACAGCTAGATTGAACACCATGACTCATCAGACCAGTTAACTCACCGGAGAGTGCAATGACTGCCTACCCCACGCTGCTTTCCCCACTCGATCTTGGCTTCACTACGTTAAAGAACCGCGTGGTGATGGGATCCATGCATACCGGTCTGGAAGAACACCCGGACGGCACCGAAAGGCTGGCGGCATTTTACCGCGAGCGGGCGCAGGGCGGCGTAGGCCTGATTGTCACAGGTGGCATTGCGCCAAACGCCAAAGGTGCCGTTGCCAAAGGCGGCGCGACTTTGCATGACGAGGCGCAGCTGGCACATCATCAGGTGCTAACGCAGGCGGTACACGACGCGGGCGGGAAAATCGCACTGCAAATTCTCCACGCCGGACGCTACAGCTATCAACCCGATCCGGTCGCGCCATCGGCCATTCAGGCACCGATTAACCGCTTTGCACCACGAGAAATGAGCACGCAGGATATCGTGCAAACCATCGACGACTTCGCTCGTTGCGCCGCGCTGGCGCAGCAGGCGGGTTACGACGGCGTGGAAATTATGGGATCGGAAGGCTACCTGATTAATCAGTTTCTGGTGACGCACACCAACCATCGCGATGATGAATGGGGCGGCGATTTCCAGCGCCGCAGCCGCTTCGCGCTTGAGATTGTTCGCGCCGTGCGGGAACGAACGGGCCCGGACTTCATCCTGATTTACCGTTTATCGATGCTCGACCTGATAGAAGAAGGCTCAAGCTGGCAAGAAATTGTGCAACTGGCGCAGGCAATTGAGCAGGCAGGCGCCACCCTCATCAATACCGGTATCGGCTGGCATGAAGCGCGCATTCCGACTATCGCCACGCTGGTGCCGCGCGGTGCCTTCGGCTGGGTTACGCAGAAGCTGATGGGGAAAGTCCGCATCCCGCTGATTACCACCAACCGCATTAACGATCCCGGCGTCGCAGAACAGCTTTTAGCCGAAGGCTGTGCCGACATGGTGTCGATGGCGCGCCCTTTTCTCGCCGATGCGGAGCTGGTGGCAAAAGCGCAGTCGGGACGTGCAGATGAAATCAATACCTGTATCGGCTGTAATCAGGCCTGCCTCGATCAGATTTTTGCCGGCAAGGTCACGTCCTGCCTGGTCAACCCGCGCGCCTGCCACGAAACCGAACTGCCGATCCAGCCCGCCAGAGTCGCTAAACGCTTTGCGGTAGTCGGTGCGGGGCCTGCTGGCATGGCTTTCGCCGTCAATGCCGCCGCACGCGGCCATCAGGTTACGCTGTTCGAATCGTCTTCCTATATCGGCGGCCAGTTCAATATTGCCAAACAGATACCCGGCAAAGCCGAATTTTATGAAACGCTGCGCTACTACCGTCGGCAGTTAGCGCTACTCGGCGTCACGCTTCGCCTGAGCACGCAGGCAACCGCCGCTGATTTACTCGGTTTTGATGACGTGATTCTGGCCTGTGGCATCGTGCCGCGTATTCCCGCGATTGCAGGTATCGATCACCCTAGCGTGTTGAGCTATCTGGACGTGCTGCGCGACAAAAAGCCGGTCGGCAAGCGTGTTGCCATTATCGGCGCAGGCGGCATCGGTTTCGATACCGCGCACTATCTTTTAAACAATACGCACTATCTTTTGAACAATAATAGTCTTCCTAACGACAGCCATCGTCTTAACCCCCAGTCTTCTCAGGCAGGACATGACGACTTTTATGCGGAATGGGGTATCGATAAGCAGTTGCGGCATCGGGGCGGCCTGCTACCTCAACAGCCTGACGCACTTCCCCACCAGCGGGACATTACGTTATTACAGCGGAAGACCGGCAAGCCCGGTGAAAATCTGGGGAAAACGACAGGCTGGATACATCGCACCACGCTGCTGCGCCACGGTGTAACGCTGCTGGGCGGCGTGGAATATGATCATATTGATGATGAGGGGCTGCACATTATCCACAACCAGCAAATGCGCTGTCTGCCAGTGGATAACATCATTATCTGTGCCGGTCAGGAACCTAACCGTAAGCTGTATGACCCCTTACTGGCTGCCGGATGTCACGTTCACCTGATTGGCGGTGCCGATGTGGCGCAGGAATTAGACGCACGCAGAGCGATCGAACAGGCCACCCGGCTGGCGTTAATACTGTAGTTCGTGGGACACATTGAGTTCGTGGAGAAAAGTCAGTTTTGCGAAACAGATTCCGCTTCGTGAGGCTGAATTAGCCTCACGAAGCAGGAGTAGCTTAGCGGGACGAGCCCGTTTTCACCGCGCGCAGTACCGCGAATTTCGTGTTGCTGGCGAGGGTTTCACAGTTACCGAATAGGCGCTTCAGCTTGTGGAAATAATCCAGATGGCGATTCCCCACAATGCGCAGTTCTCCGCCAACCTGAAGGCAGCGGCGGGCATCCATAAACATCTGCCAGGCGATTTCGTCCGTCACGGCCTGCTGCTGGTGGAATGGCGGATTACACAATACGGCCTGCAACGTATCACGCTTAACGCGAGCCAATCCGTGGTTCACCACGAAGCTACAGCGCTCAACATCCTGCGGGCGGTTGACTTCAACGTTCGTCTGGCTCGATGCCACCGCCATGTAGGATTCATCAAAGAAGCCGACGGTGGCCTCCGGGTTGGCTTCCAGCGCCGCCAGCCCAATGACGCCGTTGCCACAGCCGAGATCGATGATCTTACCGTCTATCTGTTCCGGCAAATGCTGCATAAAGAAACGGGCACCGATATCCAGCCCATTACGCGAATACACGTTAGCCAGGTTTTGAATGCGATAGCCGTAACCATCCAGCTCCCACTCAGTAGTAAGTGGCTGCTCACTGACTTTTAGTTCCGCCCACTCACAGTGAACCAAACGCGCCTTTTTCCAGGCCAGCGAGGTTTTCGTCGGCCCCATCACGCGTTCAAACAGTTGCAGCGTAGAGGTATGAATATCCCGTGCTTTCGCCCCGGCGATGATACGCGTTTGCGGCGTAACGACCTTGCGCAACATTCTCAACTGGTGTTCCAACAGCGCGATCGTTTTGGGGATTTTTATCACCACCAGCGCGGGCGCATCCGGTAGTTCCGCCATGCTATCCAACAGGGTTACCGCATCGACAGCATAACCGTTCAGTTCCAGATTATGTCGCGTCGCCAGTTGGCTCAGGTAAGAGTCGCTGATACTGACGGGCGATTGCGCCTGTAAACCGCAGGCCAGCGCACCAAACGTATCATTGAAAATCAGGCGCGGGCCCGGCGCGATTTCCATAGTGGACAGTTCACGCAGCAGATATTCATCTGCGGCATCCCACGCCTGTAGCGCCGAGTTTTCAGCGACCTGAGGGTAACGCACCAACGTCAGGTTGCACGTTTCCAATTCGAGTTGGCTCATTAGCCTCTCCTGCATCATAAAATTTGCGCTGTTTATCCCTTAAAATAGCCCGTCAGTAAATGCTTTTCTCTGCCAGAACCGGAAATGATTGACGTTGCCTTGTCATTTCACCGTGATAATCTGCATAGTCATCACAAATGCCTTCAGGATACCAAACGCTTATGATTCGCTTCGCCATTGTAGGAACCAGTTGGATCACCCGCCAGTTTGTTGATGCCGCCCACGAAACCGGCAAACTGAAGCTCACCGCTATCTATTCACGTACGGCAGAAAAAGCGCAGCCGTTTCAAACTGATTACATGGTGGATACGCTGTTTGATTCACTGGAAGCCATGGCGAAATCCGATCTTATCGACGCCGTGTATCTGGCTAGTCCTAATTCCCTGCATTGTGAACAAGCGCTGCTTTTCCTGAGCCACGGCAAGCACGTCATCTGCGAAAAACCGCTGGCTTCCAACCGCTATGAAGTCGAACAAATGATCGCCTGTGCCAGAGAAAATCAGGTCGTACTCTTTGAAGCCTTCAAAACTGCCAGCCTACCCAACTTTAGCGTGATCCAGCAGGCACTGCCAAAAGTCGGCAGACTGCGTAAAGTGGTGTTGAATTACTGCCAATATTCCTCGCGCTACCCGCTCTATCTGGCAGGTGAGAACCCCAACACGTTCAATCCTGCGTTTTCCAACGGTTCCATCATGGATATCGGCTACTACTGTCTGGCCTTCGCCGTAGCGCTGTGGGGAGAACCATGCACCACGCAGGCCAGCGCGACACTGCTGGAAAGCGGCGTAGACGCACATGGCAGCATCATTCTGAATTACGGCGACTTCGATGTGACCATCGTCCATTCCAAAGTCAGCCATTCCGCTATCCCCAGTGAAATTCAGGGGGAAGACGGGTCGCTGGTGATTGAAAAAGTGTCCGAATGCCATAACGTGAAATTCATCCCGCGGGAAGGCAAGCAGGTTGATCTCAGCCAGCCGCAGCATATCAACAGCATGCTGTACGAAGCCGAGGTCTTTGCCACGCTGGTCAACGATAACGACATTAACCATGGGGAACTGGCACGATCGCGCACCGTTGCGGGGCTGCTGACGGAAATTCGCCGCCAAACGGGTGTCGTATTTCCTGCCGATGCCGTAACGCCGGGAAATGCGGAGTAAGACAGCGATAATTATTTGACCAGGATCATCTTTTCACCTATCTTCTGTCAGGCAAAGGGGAGTAACTTTTCCGCCGGTCAATCGTCATTACGATGCTTTACGCATCCGGTTACCGGGCAACCTTGATGAGACAGCTTCATTAATGTTGTAAGTGAGACCTTGCCGGAAGGCGAGGTGCACCTGCAGCTTTAATAACAAGCGGCCAGCGTCCTTCCGATGTTGGCCGTTTTTGTTTCTATTTAAGGATCTTGCTATGCACACCATCGGCACGCCATGGTTATGGGGCAGCTTCGCTGCCATTGTTATAGTAATGCTGGCCATCGACCTGCTCTATCAAGGGCGCAAAGGGTCGACGGTAATGACGTTCAAACAGGCTGCCGTCTGGTCTATCATCTGGGTCACGCTCTCTCTGCTGTTCAACGCCGGTTTCTGGTGGTATCTGGACGGTACGATGGGTCGCGAGGTGGCAAACGCCCAGTCGCTGGCCTTCCTGACCGGTTATTTGATCGAGAAAGCGCTTGCTGTCGATAACGTCTTCGTCTGGCTGATGCTCTTCGGCTACTTCGCCGTTCCCCCGCAATACCAACGTCGCGTGCTGATTTACGGCGTGCTGGGTGCCATCGTTCTCAGAACGCTGATGGTGTTTGGCGGCAGTTGGCTCGTCACGCAATTCCAGTGGCTGCTCTACGTGTTCGGTGCATTCCTGCTGTTCACCGGCCTTAAAATGGCGCTAGCGAAAGAAGATGGCGGAGCGATCGGCGACAAGCCGCTGGTTCGCTGGCTGCGTAGTCGTCTGCGCATGACGGATAGCATCGAGAATGAAAAATTCTTTGTCCGTCGTAACGGCATCCTGTATGCCACACCGCTGTTTCTGGTGCTGATTATGGTTGAAATCAGCGACGTGATTTTCGCCGTAGACAGTATCCCTGCTATTTTCGCCGTCACGACCGATCCCTTTATCGTGCTGACGTCGAACCTGTTCGCTATTCTGGGCTTGCGTGCGATGTACTTCCTGCTGGCTGGCGTGGCTGAACGCTTCTCGCTGTTGAAATATGGTCTGGCCGTCATCCTGATCTTCATCGGTACCAAGATGATGCTCATCGACATTTTCCATATTCCGGTGGCAATTTCTCTGGGCGTCGTTGCCAGCATTCTGGTCATCACCATGCTGATCAACGTTTGGGTGAACAAGCGTGCCGAGCGTTAACGCTTCCCCCCTCTCGCCGCACGGTTTCGCCCGTGCGGCGTTCGCTTTCCTCATTCCATTGTTTCCGTTCCTACACATGCGCGACGCAACGGCCCGCAGGGTGACGGACACGGATGTCCGTCATAAAAAAACGCCGGGAGCGTTTTTCAACGTTGCGCAGCAACGGCCCGTAGGGTGATGGACAAGGATGTCCGTCATAAAAAAACGCCGGGAGCGTTTTTCAACGTTGCGCAGCAACGGCCCGTAGGGTGATGGACAAGGATGTCCGTCATAAAAAACCACATCATTGCTTTTCTCAAAAACAAATTTTCATATACTGATACGTGCAAACACATTTAGTTACGGAAAGAAAAAGTCACCCGACCTATGTCAGAGGTGCCAACTCCGTACAGACAACCACTTATCGGAACGGTTATCCCGTCAAAATTATGGAAACTCAATACTCTCGGTTTTTGCAGTACATTACCCACGGCAGCCTGGTTAAACAGATTCTTCTGGGGCTTGCTGCCGGTATTATTCTGGCTTCGCTATCTACGCAGGCTGCGTTAGCTGCCGGTTTATTGGGAACGCTGTTCGTCGGCGCATTGAAAGCCGTCGCTCCCATTCTGGTATTAGTACTGGTTATGGCGTCTATCGCCAACCACCAGCAAGGACAGAAAACCAATATCCGCCCGGTTCTGTTTCTTTACCTCATCGGCACCTTCTCGGCAGCACTGATTGCCGTGGTGCTAAGCGTCCTCTTCCCTTCCACGCTGGCGCTCAACGCGCAGGCCGCCGACATCACGCCACCATCAGGTATTGTCGAAGTGCTGGAAGGGCTATTGATGAGCGTCATCGCCAACCCGATTCACGCGCTGCTGAATGCGAATTACATCGGTATTCTGGTCTGGGCCGTTGGTCTGGGCATTGCATTCCGTCACGGTTCGGACAGCACCAAGAGCATGATTAACGATGCTTCCAACGCGGTCACCATGATTGTGCGCGTCGTGATTCGTTTCGCGCCGCTGGGGATTTTCGGTCTGGTCGCGTCAACGCTGGCGGAAACCGGCTTCGGCGCACTGTGGGGTTACGCTCATCTGCTGATGGTGTTGATCGGCGGCATGCTGCTGGTCGCGCTGGTGGTCAACCCGCTGATCGTCTACTGGAAGATTCGCAGCAACCCATATCCGCTGGTGCTGCGCTGCCTGCGTGAAAGCGGCGTGACCGCCTTCTTTACCCGCAGCTCCGCCGCCAACATTCCGGTAAATATGGAACTGTGCCGCAAACTGAATCTGGATGAAGACACCTACTCTGTCGCCATCCCGCTGGGGGCAACCATCAATATGGCAGGCGCGGCGATTACCATCACGGTGCTGACGCTGGCTGCCGCCCATACGCTGGGTATTCAGATTGACGTACCGACCGCGCTGCTGCTCAGCGTCGTGGCTTCACTGTGTGCCTGTGGTGCCTCGGGCGTGGCGGGCGGTTCACTGCTGTTGATCCCACTGGCATGCAGCATGTTCGGTATCTCCAACGATATCGCCATGCAGGTAGTTGCGGTTGGTTTCATCATCGGCGTATTGCAGGACTCGGCAGAAACCGCGGTGAACTCCTCGACAGACGTGATGTTCATCGCAGCCGTGTGTCACGCGGAAGACGCCAAACTGGCGGAAAAAGAGCGTTTGAATCTGCTGTAACGGATTAGGGATTCATATCCCCTTTCCTCTAACGCTGTTCGCGTCAAAACGAACGGCGTTAGATTACGAGAAACACCTGAAATTACGCTTTATTCTCTACGCTGAACGGGTCGATGCCGCGCTGCTGCATGCGCCAGAAGCGGATGATGTTAAAGCCGTTCATCAGCAGGAAACTGCCTTCGATCAGCGACCCACCAATCGAGCCCAGCCAAATATTATGCGCGACCCAGCAGGCGGTTGAGCACCACATCACGCAGCGCGTCGTCAACCCAGACGTACGGAACAGCGCCCAAGTACTGGCGACCGTGCCTGCTATCGGCAGCAGTTCCATCGCATGGTTCATGCCCGACAAACCAAAGATCAGCGTCAGTGAGATAAAGACAAACATCACGAGGATGTTGTGCGTTTTCAGTGAGATTAGCGTACGTGCCGAGTTCAACAATGCGCTGGCACCTGCCGCATTTGCCCCCATCAGGAAGAAATGCAGACCAATAACGGCGCTGTATGCCGAGAGCTGTATTTTGAATTTTTGATCGTTACGGTTGAAAAACATGGTGATACCGACCAGAAATGCCAGTACACCAACAGACTGGGCAATCCAATAATGTGTCATGATCCCTGCCTCTAAAAAGTTGTGGCGAAAAAAAACGGCGCCATTACAAAAATGAAACGCCGTTTTATTTTAATTGGAATGGATAATATTTACAACGTCACACCGCTCTTAAATATGGCTAATTCGCGGAAGTCGTTCACTTCATTCTTCGTCCGCTTGCCGTCAGCAATCTCGACAATCAGCTCGACAAACTGGCTCAGCAGTTCGTCCATAGGCATGTCGTGAATCAGACGCCCCGCATCAAAATCAATCCAGTGCGGTTTCTTCTTCGCCAGCTCGCTGTTGGTCGCCAGTTTTACGGTAGGAACAAATCCGCCGTAAGGCGTGCCGCGTCCGGTACTGAACAACACCATATGGCAACCGGCACCCGCCAGCGCGCTGGTTGCGACGGCATCATTCCCCGGTGCGCTAAGCAGGTTGAGCCCTGGGGTATGTAAGCGCTCACCATATTTCAGCACGTCCACCACTTTGCTCTGTCCAGCTTTTTGCGTACAGCCCAGTGATTTCTCTTCCAGCGTGGTGATCCCGCCCGCCTTGTTACCCGGCGAGGGGTTCTCGTAAATCGGCTGGTCGTGCGCAATGAAGTACTGTTTGAAGTCGTTCACCATGTGGACGGTTTTCTCAAACGTCGCTTCGTCACGGCAGCGGCTCATCAGAATGCGTTCCGCACCGAACATTTCCGGCACTTCGGTCAGCACAGTGGTGCCGCCGTTAGCGATCAGATAGTCAGA
Source organism: Pectobacterium brasiliense (assembly GCF_016950255.1). NCBI lineage: Bacteria > Pseudomonadati > Pseudomonadota > Gammaproteobacteria > Enterobacterales > Pectobacteriaceae > Pectobacterium > Pectobacterium brasiliense. Next base: position 2,446,464 of record NZ_JACGFN010000001.1, read on the forward strand.
GAAACGGCCTAACAGCGGGTTGGCAGTAATACCAGACAGCCCATCGGAACCGCCGCATTCCAGACCAAACTTCAGCTCGCTCAGCTTACCTGGCTCGCGTTTGTCATGGCGCATCGCCTCATACAGCGTATGCAGCCGTTCCAGACCCGCTTCAACTTCATCATCCTGCTGCTGGCACACCATGAACGTCACGCGATCGGAATCAAAATCGCCCAGCGTCGTGCGGAATGCGTCAACCTGATTGTTCTCACAGCCCAGACCGATCACCAGTACCGCCCCCGCATTCGGGTGACGCACCATGTTTTGCAGCATCGTACGGGTGTTTTCGTGATCCTGACCGAGCTGTGAACAGCCAAAGGTATGGCTGAACAGGTAAACGCCGTCGATCCCTTCCGCATCGTTGGTTTCTTTCAGGAAACGCTGCTGAATCTGACGTGCAATCCCGTTCACGCAGCCAACGGTTGGCAGGATCCACAGTTCATTGCGGATACCGACATCACCATTTTTGCGACGATAGAGCTGCACATCCCGATCGCCCATCTGTGGCGGCAGTTCGAGGAACTCAGGCTGATACTGATATTCATCCAGATCGCTCAGATTGGTTTTCGCATTCTGGGAATGGATGTGTTCTCCAGGAGAAATAGACACCAACGCATGGCCGATCGGCAGGCCATACTTGGTAATCATTTCTCCCGGTGCGATGGTTTCCAGCGCGAACTTATGTCCGCGCACGACAGGTTGCTGAAGTGTCACCGTATGGCTATCCACCGACACCGTTTCGCCTTGCTCGACATCACGCAGGGCGACAGCCACATTGTCCAGAGAATGAATTTTTATAATACTTTGCATGGATAACCCTTCTTGCTGATTAGCAATAACCTTCCACAGCTGCGCGCATGCCGCGCTCAGCGATGGTTTGTAACTGTTCAGTCACCTGCGCAGCCAGGCCAGGAACCTGTGTTAAATCCTGTTCCCAGTGATCGGCATCGCGCAGTACAACATTCACCAGCTCAGCCAGGCTGACGGTGTTCTCTTTTACGCCCGCCCACAGCGTAGAATAACGCTCCAGCCAGTGTGCATCGTCCTGCAATGGATAGGTTTGTAACGCATCGCCTTCACCGCTGCGCTCGCCGCGGTAGAAGGCAATCAAGGCCGCCAGCGCAAACGTCAAGCGAGCAGGCAGCTCACCGTGACGCTCACGGTAGGTCAGCAACTGCGGCAGAATACGGGTGCGGAATTTTGTCATGCCATTCAGCGAAATAGATAACAGCTGATGCTGAATGAACGGGTTACGGAAGCGGCTGAGCACAGCCTGAGCAAACGACGTCAGTTCGTCATGCGGCAAATCCAATACCGGCACAATCTCTTCAGCAATGGTCTTTTCTACGAATTTGCCAATCAGCGCATCATTCATCGATTCGCCAACGGTATCCAGACCCGCCAGGAATGCGACCGGCACCAGCGCAGTATGAGCACCGTTGAGAATCGCGACTTTACGTTCTTTGTACGGCTTGATGTCATCAACGATACGAACGTTCAGATCCAGCTTGTTCAGACGCAATTCTTCCGCCAGCCACTGTGGCCCCTGAATCACGAACAGGTAGAAGTGTTCTGCCGTATCCCAAAAGGTATCCTGATAGCCCATTTCCTGCTGTAGCGCTTCCACTTCGGCACGCGGGTAACCCGTCACAATGCGGTCCACCAGCGTCGAGCAGAAGGTGTTGTGATCGTTCAGCCAGGCGGTAAACGTTGGCGTCAGTTTCCACTGTGCGGCATAGCGCAGCACCAGCTCTTTCAGCGCCACACCGTTGTAATCAATCAGCTCGCACGGTAACAGCACCCAGCCTTTATCCGCTGCGCCATCAAAGTGACAGAAACGTTCATACAGCAGACGGGTTAATTTCGCAGGGAAGCTGACAGGCGGTGCATCGCTGAGGCGGTCATCCGCGTGATAGCTGATACCCGCTTCGGTGGTATTGGAGAACACGAAGCGGATATTCGGATCGTGCGCCAGCGCCAGATATTCATCGAACTGGCGGTACACGTTAATTTCACGGTTTACCGAACGGATCAGACGGGGTTCGCGAACCGCCTCGCCCTGCTCGTTCAGACCACGGATAATCGTGGTGTACAGTCCATCCTGCGTGTCCAGCGCGGGCGGGAAATCAGAATCGATCGGGCGAACCACGACAATCCCCGCATCCAGATCGGTGTGCTCATTCAGCAAATCCAACTGCCAGTCAACGAAGGCACGCAGGAAGTTGCCTTCACCAAACTGGATAACACGATCCGGGTGTTGACGACCGGGGAAGTTACGACGATTTAACGTTTGCATTAACAGGCTACCTTAGGACGAATCTCACATTCAGGGCACGACCGATCGACCACCGTCATCCTTGCCCTATATTCATATTCACCCGCACCGAATCACCACCGGTACCGATGACAAAAGACCGAGACACCGAGAGCCGCGGCGTAATCCCCTTTAGGAATCTTACTGCCGCGTCCCTCGTGCAACTCACACCGATGCGGTGGAATTACAGCTCGATGGCAAAATAGTTTTTAGCGTTATCGAAACAGATGTTTTTCACCATTTCGCCCAGCAATGGCAGGTCGGCTGGCGCTTCGCCATCTTCCACCCAGCGGCCAATCATCTGGCACAGGATGCGGCGGAAATATTCATGGCGGGTATAAGACAGGAAGCTACGGCTATCGGTCAGCATACCGACGAAGCGGCTCAGCAGACCAAGCTGTGCGAGCTGAGTCATCTGGCGCTGCATGCCGTCCTTCTGATCGTTGAACCACCAGCCGGAACCGAACTGCATCTTGCCCGGCATCCCTTCGCCCTGGAAGTTACCGATCATGGTGCCGAGCACTTCGTTATCGCGCGGATTCAGGCAGTAAAGGATGGTTTTCGGCAGCAGGTTTTCTTCATTCTGCTTGCTGAGCAGGCGAGACAGTTCCTGCGCCAGCGGACGGTCATTGATGGAATCGAAGCCTACATCCGGCCCCAGCAGTTTGAACTGACGCAGGTTATTGTTGCGCAGTGCGCCAATGTGGTACTGCTGAACCCAGCCGCGAAGCGCATATTCCGCACCCAGCCAGACCAGTACGCCGGTCTTGAACTGTGCCACTTCATGTTCACTCAGCGTTTCGCCCGCAAGGCGACGCGCCAGAATGTTATCCAGCGTGGCGTCATCCGTTTCGGCAAACATCACCACGTCCAACGCATGGTCAGATACTTTACAGCCGTGCGCGGCGAAGTGATCCAGACGCTTGGTCAGCGCCGTTTGCAGATCGCTGAAACGACGAATGTCGGTGTCGGAGACTTCACCCAGTTTCGCCATGTAGTCGTTGAAGGTTGCCAGCTCAATGTTGAACGCTTTATCCGGACGCCAGCTCGGCAACACTTTGATAGAGAAGCTCGAATCCTGAGCAACGGTTTTATGATGGCGCAGATCGTCAATCGGATCGTCTGTCGTACCCACCATTTTCACGTTCATCTGCTGCATGATGCCACGCGCGGTAAAGTCATCGCGTTCCAGCATGGCATTACAACGATCCCAAATGTCTTTTGCCGTGCTCGGCGACAGCAGCGTGCCGGTGTTGCCGAACGGACGACGCAGTTCCAGGTGTGTCCAGTGGTAGAGCGGGTTGCCGATGGTGTGCGGCACGGTAGCAGCCCAGGCTTCAAATTTTTCCCAATCGCTGGCATCACCGGTACACAAACGCTCAGGCACGCCGTTGGTGCGCATCGCACGCCACTTGTAGTGATCGCCTTTCAGCCAGATGTCATACAAATTTTTGAAGCGATAGTTTTCCGCGATCTGCTCAGGCGGCAAATGGCAGTGATAGTCAAATATCGGCTGGTCGACGGCATACTCATGATAAAGACGACGGGCAAATTCACTGTCTAACAGAAAATCTTCACTCAGAAACTGGGGCATGTTTTCTTCCTTACCGTGCTTCTTGTGCACCAAATTAGTTGACCGTTAAAAGATATCACACCAATTATGCGCGATATCTCACAGTATTTGTGAGGTCATGATCGCAAAAATGTAACAAACAGTACAATAACTCAGCATTTATCGCCGTAAATGGCTTGTCTCTCTCGGTTTAAACGAGGAATTCGCTATTCCATATAAAAATAATGGTTTTGTGATATCACTCAACTTTTAAAGTTGTATGACAAATTATTGTAGCGCTGCCTTAAGCAGGGATTCAATCGCTATCTCACAAAGAGAAGGGTTTTCCTGTTCAGCACAACAACAAAACGTGTCGCACTACATCACAAGACACATCACACCGTGACGCCACTCAAGAGCCATCACTGTGTTTTTATTGACTCGGAGAGAAAGTAAATGCGTAAAATCAAAGGATTACGCTGGTATATGATCGGCCTAGTGACCATTGGCACCGTGCTGGGATATCTGACGCGTAATGCAATTTCTGTCGCCGCACCGACGCTACAGGATCAGTTGCACATCACCACACAGCAGTATTCTTACATCGTTGCTGCCTACTCAGCCTGTTATACCATTATGCAGCCCATCGCCGGCTATGTACTGGATTTGCTTGGCACAAAAATCGGCTATGCCATGTTCGCCATTCTGTGGGCCATCTTCTGTATGGGCACCGCGCTGGCAAATAGCTGGGGGGGGTTAGCGATAGCCCGTGGTGCGGTCGGTATGGCAGAGGCGGCCATGATCCCTGCTGGCCTGAAAGCCAGTAGCGAATGGTTCCCGGCAAAAGAACGCTCTGTTGCGGTAGGTTACTTCAACGTGGGGTCATCCATCGGCGCCATGATCGCGCCACCGCTGGTGGTATGGGCGATAGTGGCACACAGCTGGGAAATGGCCTTTATCATTACCGGTGCGCTGAGCCTGATCTGGGCCATCTGCTGGCTCGTTTTCTATAAACACCCGAAAGATCAGAAAAAACTCAGCGACGAAGAGCGCGACTATATTCTTAGCGGGCAAGAAGCACAGCATCAGACCAATAACGCGAAGAAAATGTCTGCCTGGCAGATCCTGCGTAACCGTCAGTTTTGGGGTATCGCACTGCCGCGTTTCCTGGCTGAACCCGCCTGGGGAACGTTCAATGCGTGGATCCCGTTGTTCATGTTTAAAGCCTATGGCTTTAACCTGAAAGAAATCGCCATGTTCGCCTGGATGCCGATGCTGTTCGCTGATATCGGCTGCATTTTGGGTGGCTACCTGCCGATGCTGTTCCAAAAACACTTCAAAGTGAACCTGATCGTTTCCCGCAAACTGGTGGTCACGATGGGTGCAGTACTGATGATTGCACCAGGCATGATCGGGCTGTTCTCCAGCCCTTACGTCGCTATCGCCCTGTTATGCGTCGGCGGTTTCGCGCACCAGTCGTTGTCCGGCGCGCTGATTACCCTGTCATCTGACGTATTTGGTCGTAATGAAGTGGCTACCGCGAACGGTTTAACCGGGATGGCAGCCTGGATGGCAAGTACCCTATTTGCACTGGTTGTCGGTGCGCTGGCCGATACGCTGGGCTTCAGCCCGCTGTTTGCTGCACTGGCCGTCTTCGATCTGCTAGGTGCTGTCGTCATCTGGACGGTGTTGAAAAACCAACCTGCATCAGAAGTCGCCGCCGCGGCGGAAACGCTGAAAGAAGCCAAGCAGCACTGATAATCCCTGCATTATTCTGGCTCATCCGGTATGATCTGCGACTGGGTGAGCCACCTCCCTCCGATAACACACCGCGATAACTGTGACCACAACATTGGTTGCTGCTATGATTAAGTGGTATAACAAATCATCCCTGAAAGATTAACGAGATAGACACTCAGGCCCTGACGTGGCACATGGACCGTCATCTATCGAGAGTAGACATCATCATGGCACTCACTGAACCCCGCCGGCTATACCAGCAGTTAGCCGCAGAATTAAAACAACGCATCGAAAGCGGTATGTACCAGGTTGGCGAAAAATTACCGGCAGAACGCTATATTTCTGAAGAAATGAACGTCAGCCGCACCGTGGTACGTGAAGCGATTATTATGCTGGAAGTCGAAGGGTACGTTGAAGTACGCAAGGGTTCAGGCATTCACGTTATTTCCAACCAGCAGAAGAATCCGTTCATTAATAGCGGCGATAGTGAATTTGTCGCTGCGGGTCCATTTGAGCTGCTTCAGGCTCGCCAGCTTATTGAAAGCAACATTGCCGAATTTGCGGCCACGCAGGTGACCCGTCAGGACATCATCCAACTGATGGAAATTCAGGAATACGCGCGCCAAGAAGATCGCTTCCGTGATTCTCAGTGGGATCTCAAATTCCACGTTCAGGTCGCGCTGGCAACACAGAACTCCGCGATGGCAACCATCGTCGAGAAAATGTGGAGCCAACGGATTCATAATCCTTACTGGCGCAAACTGCATGAGCACATTGACGACAAGTCGATTGAAAGCTGGTGCGAAGAGCACGATCGCATCCTTAAAGCACTGATTCGCAAAGATCCTTACGCGGCCAAACTCGCGATGTGGCAACATCTGGAAAATACCAAACAGATGCTATTTCGCGCCACGACGGATGATTTCGAGTTTAACGTCGACCGCTATATGTTCGCCGAGAATCCGGTCGTCCACCTCGACCAGATACACACGGGCAAGTCCTAAATAGGCATCTTCCCCCTTGTTTTGAGCGAAGGGGGAAAATTTTGCACCAAAGGGAAAAAGTCAGAAAACGTTGATTTCTGTCAGCGAGTGTAAAATATCGCAGAAATCCCCACTCTTCTTCGAAAAATCCCCCCAAACCGCCCCAGTTGTCGTAATATTTTCCTGTCTCAGTAACACCTATTTTGTTACAGTTAACGCGTCTTTCTTACGCTTAATCCGTCGCTTTGGATGCAAAGTCTGCCAAGACCAAACAATCCCCAAGCAGCCTGTTTATCGGGTTCTCAGCGAAAAGCGAGCATCAAGTCAGACGCCAGCTCCACTATCAGGCAGAAAAACAGAGATCATCAAAAAATCATAATCCTGTGCCCTGATATACCCTAAATAATTCGAGTTTCAGGCAACTTGAAGTATGACGGGATTAACACTGTATTCACTCTTATCATGTCCAGAAGCGTGATTGTCGCCAAGGCTAAAATGCAACAGCAGTATTAGGAATACCGGATGGAATTAATCAAAGAACTGTTAAACGCACTCTGGCATCAGGATTTCGATATTTTAGCCGACCCGAAGCTGGTATGGACCATCTACATATTACTGTTTCTCATTATCTTTCTGGAAAATGGCCTGCTCCCCGCCGCTTTCCTGCCCGGCGATAGCCTGCTCATTTTAGTCGGCGTCCTCGTTGCCAAGGGCACAATGAATTACCCTTTTACGATATTTCTCCTGACGACGGCCGCCAGCCTCGGCTGTTGGGCTAGCTATATTCAAGGGAAGTGGCTTGGTAATACGGGAGTGGTTCAAGGCTGGCTATCACATTTGCCCGCGCACTATCACCAACGCGCCCACCAGCTCTTCCACCGTCATGGCTTGTCCGCACTTTTAGTTGGCCGTTTTCTGGCTTTTGTCAGAACGCTACTCCCTACCATCGCAGGCTTGTCTGGCCTGAGTAACGCGCGCTTTCAGTTCTTTAACTGGATGAGCGGGTTCCTGTGGGTATTTATTCTGGTTACGCTGGGCTTCGCCTTAGGAAAAACAACGGTCTTCCTGAAATATGAAGACGAGCTGATGTTCTGCCTGATGATGCTGCCGCTGGTGCTGCTGTTTATCGGCCTGTTTGGATCGCTCTTTGTCCTGTGGCGTAAAAAACGTGACGCTAAAACAGATAACGCTGAAAAAGGGAGCTAACCGTGTCAATCAGCGGGTTATTCTCTAAGCTCTTCTCCAGGAAAGCAGGTCGCATACTGCTATTGCTTGCTCTACCGATGATTGCATTGACGCAGTCCCAGTCACTACGCCGCTCCCAAGACGATGCTATGCTACATATCAGGCCTTATGATGGTGCCGCGTTGCCAGATGGCTTTTACGTGTATCAACGTCTCAACGAAAAAGGGATTGCGATCAAGAGCATTACGCCAGAGCAAGATAGCTTGATCGTCCGTCTGGCCTCGCCAGAACAGAGTATCGCTGCCAGAGATGTCCTGCGTTTGTCTCTACCTAAAGTCACGATTACCGCGCAGCAAGTGACAACCCCGACACCGTTCTGGCAGCAGAAACTGACACAGAAACAATCCAAACTGGGGTGACGACTATGAAATTATCTCCATCCATTATTGCCTTATCTGTCCTGCTTTCTGGCCATGCGCTGGCGAATACCGCCAATCAGGTAGAGACCTGTCAGCAGAAAGCGCAAGATATTCAGCGCCAAATCGATGAAGCGCGTAAGCATGGCAATCAGAATCGCATCAACGGGTTAGAGAAGGCATTGGACGGCGTGAAAACCCACTGCACGGATGCCGGATTAGCAGAGAAACGTCAGGAAGCGATTGCGGAAAAACGCAAAGATGTCGCAGAGCGGCAGCAGGAACTGAATGAAAGCCGCCAGAAAGGGGATGACGCCGAGAAGATCCTCAAGCGCGAAAGAAAGCTGGCTGAAGCCGAGCAGGAATTGCGCGCCGCAGAACGTGGCACATCGCAATAGCCCATCACCACATTGCCCCTACAAAACACACAGCAACTGTTCATTTTGTATGCAAAATCCAAATCGCTAAAATTTACAGCGAGTTATCAGAATTGTCCGTACCCGTTTTGGGCGGCATAAATTTCAGCTTCAGCTATAGTTAATGTTCAGGTTTATAACAATGAAGGGTTATTAATATGGCTAAAGATCAAAATTCTGAGTACCTACGCGCCGAATTAAAATCACTGGCGGACACGCTGGAAGAAGTATTAAGCACCTCCAGCGATAAATCTAAAGCGGAACTCGACAAGCTGCGTAATAAGGCAGAAAGCGCGCTGAAAGAAACCCGCAGTCGCCTGAGCGATACTGGTGAGCGCATCGCTTCCCAAACCAAAGAAGCGGTTGAATCTGCGGACGATTATGTACGCCAGAATCCGTGGACCGGTGTCGGCATTGGCGCAGCAGTCGGTGTCGTGCTTGGCGTCCTGCTGTCTCGTCGCTAATTAGCGGATTGCTATGACGGATAAATTACAACAAGGCCCCGCAAGCGGGGTCATGGCTTCTGCTCAGCGCATCATCTCCATTATTGTCAGCATGGTGGAAAGCCGCGTTCGACTAGCCGTAATTGAATTAGAGGAAGAGAAAGCCAATCTAATTCAGTTACTGATTATGGTCGGCCTGACGCTGCTTTTTGCCGCTTTTGGCATTATGAGCCTGATCGCGCTGATCATCTGGGGCATTGATCCACAATATCGTCTCTTTGCGCTGGGGGGGATTACCGCCACATTGCTCGGACTGGCGCTGATAGGCGGCATATGGACACTCGTGAAGGTACGTCGCTCCACCTTGCTCAAAGCGACGCGTAAGGAGCTGGCGACCGACAGATCGCTGCTGGAGGACGATCCCAAGTGAACCAGCGTCAACAGCGAGACAGAGAAAAAGCCCAGCTGCTGCGCCAGATACAGCAGCAGCGGCTGGATTTATCGGCAGGTAAGAAGCACTGGCTGGATACCACCGCCCGTTACGATCGCGGCTGGCAAAGCCTGATGCAGTGGCGTAAATACTGGATCGTGGGCTCCAGCCTTGTGGCGCTTTATGGCGTACGCCATCCCAGCCGTATGATTCGCTGGGGACGCCGCCTCGTCGGGCTGTGGGGTACAGTCAGACTCGTCCGCAAAACGTTTGAGCCACGTCCGTAATCCTTCCTGTTGCCTCGGCTTATCTGCCTTATCTATAGACATTTTCCATCTGACTTTTACCTAACGCGCTCATGTCATTACGGCGCGTTCTTGCACAATTCACTGAACATCAATTTTTCTGAAATAAAGCAACAATTATACTCGCTGGAAGCGCAAATCATCTCTCTATACTATCTGCCCATAACCTGATGGCGGGTCAAGTTTTCAGACCACACCTGCTACAACAAACAAAACAGGGCAATATAGCCCACAACAAAATTAATTGGAGAGATGATGAAAAATTTAGAAAGCACTGCACTGCTGGTTGCGCGTATCTTAATGCCAATTCTGTTTATCGTTGCAGGTTACGGTAAGCTGGGTGATGCCTATGCAGGCACACAACAATATATGCAAGCGATGGGCGTACCGTCCTTCCTGCTGCCGCTGACCATTCTGCTGGAACTGGGTGGTGGTCTGGCGGTTCTGTTCGGTCTGCTGACGCGTACCGTCGCGTTGTTCACTGCGGGCTTTACGCTGCTGACTGCACTGATTTTCCACTCTAACTTTGCAGAAGGCATGAACCAACTGATGTTCATGAAAAACCTGACCATCGCTGGCGGCTACCTCCTGCTGGCGGTAACGGGCCCAGGCGCATTCAGCATCGACCGCCTGCTGGGCAAAAAGTGGTAAGACGAGCCTTTTCCGGCCTGTACTACACTTAATAGTCGAATACCGAATGAGACGGCAAGCATAGAAGGCTTGCCGTTGTTTTATCATCACTCACTAACGGGAGGATTTATGGGACAACTGGTTGACGGCGTATGGCACGATACCTGGTATGAAACCAAATCTACCGGCGGCCATTTTAAGCGTTCAGAATCCGCATTCCGCAACTGGGTAACGCCCGATGGCGCACCCGGCCTTACCGGCAAAGGTGGCTTTCCTGCCCAGTCCGGCCGTTATCATCTCTATGTTTCGCTTGCCTGCCCATGGGCGCACCGCACGCTGCTCATGCGGCAGTTGAAAGGGTTAACAGATCACATCGCCGTTTCGGTGGTTCATCCGCTCATGCTCGATCATGGCTGGACGTTCGGTACCGATTTTGAAGCCGCGACAGGTGACTCACTCTATCAGCACGAATTCCTCTACCAGCTCTACCTGCACGCCATGCCAGACTACAGCGGTCGGGTGACCGTGCCTGTCCTGTGGGATACTGAGCAGCACACCATTGTCAGTAACGAATCTGCCGATATCATCCGCATGCTGAATAGCGCTTTCGATGGCGTGGGAGCAACGGCGGGAGATTATTACCCAGAAGCGTTACGCGCTCAGATTGACGAATTGAACGGCTGGATTTACGACAAGGTCAACAACGGTGTGTACAAAGCCGGCTTTGCGACAAGCCAGTCAGCCTATGATGAATCTGCCACGACCGTTTTCTCCGCGCTCTCCGATCTGGAAAGCATTCTGGCAAAACAGCGCTATCTGACGGGTGAGCAGTTAACCGAAGCCGACCTGCGGCTGTGGACGACGTTGATCCGTTTCGATCCGGTCTATCACACACATTTTAAATGCGATAAATATCGCCTGAGCGATTATCCAAATCTGTTCGGTTTTCTGCGTGATATTTATCAGATGCCCGGCATCGCCGATACCGTCGATATGGCGCATATTCGTCACCACTACTATCGTAGCCACGGCACGATTAATCCGCATGGCGTGATTTCGCTGGGTCCAGAGCAAGATCTGAACCAGCCTCACCATCGCGATAAGACGTTTGTCGATTTATACTAGGGTTTTGTCGATTTTCGCTAAGCAGTCGTGAAATAGAGCGGCAAGGTGCGGAACCACACCTTGCCGCAAAAAAGCGCGGGATTTAGGGCTGGTTCAACAGTTTCGGAATTTCACGCAGGAACCAGGACTTTGCCTCGCCCATGCTGTCTCGCCGCCAGGCCATAATGATCTGGCTTTCCATCTGATGCTCAGGCCCAATCACCAGCAAACGCCCTTCGGCAATATCTTGCGCAACCATCGGATAAGGCATGGTCGCGACGCCTAATCCCGCCAACAGCGCACGTCGCTTATCATCCAGCGAACTCACCGTCAGACGTTGCTGTTTATCCAACAGCTGCACGGTCAGTACTGGGCGTTCTCGAGCGGTATCTGCCATCGCAATCCCACGGTATTTCACCCGAGTGGCATCCGACAGCGGTTCAGGCTCCTGATGAATCGGATGATCTGGGCTGGCGACATAAACGTTATTCATTGTGTACAGCTTGCGGGTATTCATTTCAGAAGACGCGCGAAAATGCATGTCTGGCGCAATCACAATATCGGCACGCCCTTGCTCAAGACGCTCCCACGCCCCCGCCAGCACTTCCGTCAGAATCGATACCTGCGTATTGGCTTTGAGCGCCAGTTTATCGATTAACGGGAAAATTCGCTGAGTAGGAATTAGCGCTTCCGTCACAATCGTCAGATGCGTTTCCCAACCGCGCGCCAGCGCTTCTGCATCCGTCGTGAGCTTATCTGCTGCTTCCAGCAGGATACGTCCGCGTTCCAGCAGCATCCGCCCGACATTCGTGAATTTAGTACGATGCCCGGAACGATCGAACAGCACCACATCTAACTCTTCTTCCAGTTTCTGCATGGTATAACTCAGTGCCGAAGGCACCCTACCCAGCTCGTCTGCCGCAGCGGCAAAGCTGCCACGGCGATCGATCGCATCCATCACCCTCAACGCTTCCAGCGTCAATGCTCGTTCTTTCGCCATCTTCGTACTCATTCAGGAATTTTGAACATACCCACCAGATTAACTAGCTAACAATCCAACGTCCACACAATTACTATCAGTTCAATAAATAATTCTCTGGGGGATAACAATTATGATCACACGAAGAGCAGCGGGACAATGCGGCCAGGCCGACTATGGCTGGTTGCAGGCACGCTATACCTTTTCTTTTGGTCACTATTTTGACCCACAGCTGCTGGGCTACGCGTCTCTGCGCGTGCTCAATCAGGAAGTATTAGCACCGGGGGCATCATTCCAGCCGCGAACCTACCCACGGGTTGATATTCTGAACATTATTCTTCAGGGTGAAGCGGAATACCGCGACAGCAACGGCGGCCACATTCAGGCCAAAGCCGGAGATGTGCTGCTGCTCTCCACGCAGCCAAACGTCAGTTATAGCGAACACAATACCAACGCCAATAAGCCGCTGACGCGGCTGCAATTATGGTTGAATGCCTGCCAGACTCGCGAAAACAGCCCGTTGCAGCGCATGGAGCTGAGTTCAGTAAACCATACCCTGCTCGCCTCACCGGAAGGTGAACACAATAGCCTGCAACTGCGCCAGCAGGTTTGGATTCATCATGTCGATCTCCAGCAGAATGAGCAAAGCACAATTGCGCTACGGGGAAATCAGGCGTATCTCCAGCTGATTCACGGTTCAATGGCGGTAAAAGGCAATCAGAACAGTGAAACACTGCACTGCGGCGACGGAGCCTTCATTAAGGAAGAAACAGCGTTGACGCTACAGGCGGAGTCGCCTTTGCGGGCGCTGCTCATCGATCTGGTCGTGTAGCGCTTCTGTCCGTTTTTTTGCAGGACTTCTGTTCGTTGTTTTACAGGAAGTGGTTTTCGCAGGAAAACGCCGCCAGTTCGGCGTTTTTATTCAGTCATGGTAAGATATCCGTCTTGTTCCTCAATGCGTCAGGGTGATATGACAATGGATTCAACCAAACAGGACAAACTTCTTGCCCAGGCTGAACAGATTTGTCAGCAGCGCGCTGTGCGTCTCACGCCACAGCGGTTAGAGGTTTTACGCCTTATGGCACAGCAGTCTGGTGCTATCAGCGCTTATGACCTGCTGGACCTGCTGCGCGTTTCCGAACCTCAGGCAAAACCGCCGACCGTCTACCGCGCGCTGGATTTTCTGCTGGAACAAGGCTTCATTCATCGCGTCGAATCAAACAACAGCTACGTGCTGTGCCACCATATCGAAGACCACAGCCACACATCCGCCCTTTTCATCTGTGACCGCTGCGGACAAGTTACAGAACGTCAAACCGAAGGTGTGGAAGAAACGCTGCGTAGTCTGGCGCAACAGTCGGGATTTACGCTGCATCACAGCGTGGTGGAAGCACACGGGTTGTGCGGAGGTTGTCAGGAAGTTGCATCATGCAAGCAGCCGGATCATTGCGATCACGACCATACTGTTCCGATTAAAAAACGATAGCCCAAGGGCTATCGTTTTTTCTGTGGAAAGACATCACCTTTGTTACCCGTGATAGCTACCAGTGATATTTGTGGTGCTCTTCCCAGTGTTTCACTTCTTTCTCTGCCGCTTCTTTTTCGTACCCGTAGCGCTCCTGGATTCTACCCACCAGTTGGTCACGTTTACCTTCGATGACCGTCAGATCGTCATCCGTTAATTTGCCCCATTGCTCTTTCGCTTTACCTTTAAACTGTTTCCAGTTACCGCTGGCTTGGTCTTTATTCATGAGAATCTCCGTACCTTAGGTGAATTGCGCATAAAAAATCGTGACTACAGACTTATGCGTCAGTTTCAGATAAATAGATTTATTCAGTAAGCAGCATCATAACTATATGAACCATGACGGTGCTCTTCGCCACTGTCTCCCTTGATTACCGGGCTATCTAAATGTGATGGCTAATGATCAATCGTCAAACGATCAATCAAGATAAAAATGCTTACCTTGATAAAAATTATAGTCGAATATTTTACTTAACATGAAAAATCAGGAATCCGTGACTGGAACGAACGTTGAGAAAGGGAAAATCACCGAAAAAAGCATTGAAAAAACAGAAGGATAATGAGGATAGTAGAAAACGCGCGCGAAATGTAACTAAATATATATGACTAGCAGATTAACAGATAGAATATGATGCACTGACCCAGACGGACGAACAGTGCATCTCTGCGAATGGTTAGCTCCAGTCGCTGTTACGAATCACGCCAACCGCTAAGCCTTCTATCGAAAAGCTTTGCTGACGTAGATCGACAACAATCGGGGCAAACTCTTCATTTTCAGCGAGGAGGTGTACCGTATTGCCCTGCTTTTTCAAGCGCTTCACCGTCACTTCATCGTCGATACGCGCGACGACAATCTGACCGTTACGCACATCTTCTGTTTTATGCACGGCCAGTAAATCGCCATCCATAATACCGATATCTTTCATCGACATGCCGCTCACCCGCAGCAAAAAATCAGCGCTGGGTTTGAACATCGCAGGGTCAACCTGATAGTGGCACTCGATATGCTCCTGTGCCAGCAGGGGTTCACCTGCGGCCACACGACCAACCAGAGGAATACCCGTCTCTTCTTCCATCAGTAGACGAATACCACGAGACGCGCCCGATACAATTTCAATCACACCTTTACGCGCCAGCGCTTTCAGATGTTCTTCAGCCGCATTAGGAGAGCGAAACCCCAGTTGTTGAGCAATTTCCGCACGCGTTGGCGGCATTCCGGTTTGCGCAATATGATCGCGGATCAGGTCATAAACCTGCTGCTGCCTTGCTGTTAATACTTTCATTCCGCCCCCTGGTTGTTTATACAGTCTTGCTGTGAGTATATACAGGTAAGGCACAATTGGGAATGAAGATATCGGCAAAGCCTCTGACTTTTACTCATTTATGCGTACCGTCAGGCAAAATGTTGCCAGAGGATGCTGCCCCACACGACAGCAGCTAACAAGATGGCAACAAAGACAGCGGCCGAGCCAATATCTTTCGCCCGACCGGATAATTCGTGGTGCTCGAGACCAATGCGATCGACCACGGCTTCAATGGCGCTATTGGCCAGCTCAAACAGCATAATCAGTACCACAGACCCAATCAGCAGGAGCTTCTCGACCAGCGTAACCGGCAGTAAACACGCGATGATGACGCCGACAATAGTCAGTATCGTTTCCTGACGAAATGCCGCCTCATGCTGCCACGCCTGCTTCAGTCCCTTAAAGGAATAACCGGTCGCCTTAATAATCCGGGTCATCCCCGTTGCTTTATTCATTTATCCTCCTCTATTTATGCAAAATAGTTCGCATTTTAACGCGCTTACGTTGTCTCATCACCACAGATCTCCGGCGCAGTTTCTGGTATCCTTGCGGCGCATTGCTAACAAGAGGCTCCATGTTGTTATGTCAGGTTGGCGTAAAATTTACTATAAATTATTGAATCTCCCACTGAAACTGCTGGTGAAGAGCAAAGTTATTCCCGCAGATCCGGTGGTCGAGCTGGGGTTAGATCCCTCACGTCCTATACTCTATGTTCTGCCTTATAACTCTCAGGCGGATCTCTTGACGCTACGAGCGAAATGCCTGGCATTGGGGCTACCCGATCCCTCGCAGTCGTTCGAATTCAATGGCGTCGAACTGCCTAGCCACGTCTTTATTAATGACGGGCCGCGCGTCTTCCGCTATTACGTTCCCAAGCAGAAATCCGTCAAGCTGTTCCACGACTATCTGGATTTGCATCGTGCCAATCCAGATTTAGACGTGCAGATGGTGCCGGTTTCTGTGATGTTTGGGCGTTCTCCGGGTCGGGAAGGCCACGCTCAGGCCGCACCACACCTGCGCTTGCTCAACGGTATCGAGAAATTCTTCGCCGTCCTGTGGCTAGGCCGCGACAGCTTTGTCCGCTTCTCCAGCCCGGTGTCGCTGCGCTATATGGCGACCGAGCATGGTACTGACAAAACCATAGCCCACAAACTGGCACGTGTCGCACGTATGCACTTCTCCCGCCAACGCTTGGCGGCAGTTGGGCCGCGTTTGCCGGTGCGTCAGGAGCTATTTAACAAGCTGCTGGATTCCAAAGCGATCAAGAAAGCCGTAGACGATGAGGCGCGCAGTAAGAAGATTTCTACTGAGAAAGCGCAGCAGAACGCTATTGCGCTGATGGAAGAAATCGCCGCTGACTTCTCCTACGAAGCCGTGCGTCTATCGGATCGCGTATTGAGCTGGACGTGGAACCGCCTTTATCAGGGGATTAACGTCCACAACGCTGAACGCGTTCGCCAGCTGGCACAGGATGGTCACGGTATTGTCTATGTGCCCTGCCACCGCAGCCACATGGATTATCTGCTGCTGTCCTACGTCCTGTACCATCAAGGCTTAGTGCCGCCGCACATCGCCGCCGGCATCAACCTGAATTTCTGGCCAGCAGGACCAATATTCCGCCGTCTTGGTGCGTTCTTTATTCGCCGTACCTTCAAAGGCAACAAACTGTATTCAACGATTTTCCGTGAATATCTGGGTGAGCTGTTTGCCCGCGGTTATTCGGTTGAATACTTCATGGAAGGCGGACGTTCACGCACGGGCCGTCTGTTAGAGCCGAAAACCGGTACGCTGGCGATGACCATTCAGGCCATGCTCAGAGGCGGCACACGACCTATCACGCTGGTACCGATTTATGTCGGCTACGAACATGTGATGGAAGTCGGTACCTATGCGAAAGAGCTGCGCGGCGCGGTGAAGGAAAAAGAAGGCTTTATGCAGATGGTGCGCGGTTTGCGCAAACTGCGTAATCTCGGCCAAGGGTACGTGAACTTCGGTGAACCCCTCCCGTTGACAACCTATCTGAACCAGCATGTTCCGCAATGGCGTGACGCGATCGATCCGATTGAAGCACAGCGCCCAAGTTGGCTAACGCCGACGGTGCAGGATATCTCTATGGATATCATGGTGCGCATCAACAATTCTGCGGCAGCAAATGCGATGAACCTGTGCTCTACGGCTTTATTAGCCTCGCGCCAGCGTTCACTGACGCGCGAACAAATGCATGAACAGCTGGATTGCTACCTCCAGCTGCTGCGCCAGGTGCCTTATCACAAAGATATTACGGCACCGAAGAAGACAGCGGATGAACTGCTGGAACACGCGCTGGGCATGAACAAGTTTGAAGTCGAGAAGGATAGCATTGGCGACATCATCATTCTGCCGCGTGAGCAGGCGGTACTGATGACGTACTACCGCAATAACATCCAGCACCTGTTGGTCTTGCCGTCGCTGATCGCCAGCATCGTCATCCACCATCGCCGGATTACGCTTGCCGACGTCGTGCGACAGATCGCGCTGATCTATCCGCTGCTGCAAGCTGAGCTGTTCCTGCACTATTCCAAAGAGCAGTTGCCGGACGTGCTGGAGACGCTGGCTAATGAACTGATTCGACAAGAGCTGCTGTGCAGCCGTGACGGTCAATTAGCCATCAATCCGCCACGCATCCGTACGCTGCAACTGCTGTCAGCAGGCGTGCGTGAAACGCTGCAACGCTATGCAATCACGCTGTCTTTACTGTGTGCGAACCCAGGGATCAATCGTGGAACGCTAGAGAAAGAAAGCCGGAACATGGCGCAGCGTCTGTCCGTTCTGCACGGTATCAACGCGCCGGAATTCTTTGATAAAGCCGTGTTCTCAACGCTGGTCGCGACCTTACGTACAGAAGGATATATCACCGACAGTGCGGAAGCGGCACAAGGCGATATCGTGGCAATCTACAATATCCTCGGCGATCTGATCACCCCGGAAGTGCGGTTGACCATTGAAAGCGCCAGCTCACCAGCTGAAATGGAAGCCAATAGTCAGGCAGTAGAAAAAGTGGAAGAGACAAAGCAGGATTAACCGGACAGTCACGGGAAAATGGCGGATAACATGCCGCCATCAAGCCGTGAATACATTTGGTATGACAAACACTTCTGAGCATTCCACCATAAAAAAAGCAGCGAGAAATCGCTGCTTTTTTTGTCTCTGTCGGTTCGCTCTATAGGCCAAACAGCACGCCAATAAATATCGCCATACCCGCGTATTTATTATTGTGAAAGGCTTTGAAACAGGCATCGCGTTCGCGCCCAGCAGTCAGGGTTTGCTGGTAAACAAACATCCCCGCAGCCACCAGCAGCGAAATGTAGTAGGGGGTTCCCAATCCGCTGATCTTTCCTAAAATCAGCAGCAGCGCCAGCATACTGAACTGCAGTAACCCGATAATGATATTGTCAAAGCGGCCAAATAGGATCGCGGTAGATTTCACGCCGATCTTCAGGTCATCATCACGATCCACCATCGCATATTGGGTATCGTAGGCGACCGTCCAGCAAATATACGCGACAAACATCATCCAGCAGCTCGCTGGCAGGCTTTCACTCACCGCCGCATAAGCCATCGGTATTGACCAGCCAAACGCCGCGCCCAGAACAAACTGAGGAAGATGGCTGACCCGTTTCATAAACGGGTAGACCCACGCCAAAACCAGCCCCGCAACGGACAGCCAGATCGTCATCTTATTCAGCGTCAGCACCAAGCCAAAAGCCAACAAAACCAGCACGACAAACAACACTTTGGCCGCTCGCTCGCTCACCTCACCGCTGGGTAATGGGCGAGAAGCGGTACGTTTTACATGGCCGTCAAAATGGCGATCGGCATAATCATTGATGACGCAGCCCGCCGCACGCATCAAGAAAACGCCAGCGACAAAAACAAACAGCGTCCACGGTGCAGGTGCCCCGCCTCCCGCTAGCCACAGCGCCCATAGCGTTGGCCACAGCAGCAACAGAGAACCTATCGGTTTATCAATTCGCATCAAGCGACAATAAGCCAGCCATTTCCCTGCTGTAATACTTCTTTCCAAGGATTTATCTCCTCAAATTACCTGCCAACCTTCATCACCGGCTGAAATAAATCGGTGATTCCGGTAAGAAAAGCTCGGTCAACAGTAACGGATAACCCGAGACACACAGGCGGGAACGCCGCGCCCATAAGCCTTCACTGCATCCGGTATGAATATAGTCACGCGTCAGCGCCTTTTGCCCAAACAGGTAGCGGCCTAGCGGCTGATTGCCTATTTTCGTCAGGGCTGAATCCGTGCCGTCAAGCGTCTGTTGCGGAACAATGGTACGGCCAAAAAGCCAGGGACGATCGTCACCATACAGCACCACTTCACGCAGCCAGTAACGTTCACTGTACGGCAGCTGTTCGCGCTCTTCGCCCAGCGCCTGTGGCGTAATAAACGTCTCACTGCACAGGATGGTCTTCAGTTGGGCACAATATTTTTCAAGTCGCCGCGTCATGGAGCCGGTTTCCATCAGCCAGTCACCAATGTGCTCAGGTAATACCGAAGGGGGCTCAGTAAACCAGGAAATAGAGCGCAGAAGCGTAGACGCATCGTCAGACATTGTCCCTACTCCGAACAGGGTTGTTTTGAATAAAAAGATATTCGTAAATAAAGTAACGCCGCCATTGTAGCGCAGAATGCTTCCCCCGATAACACGCGATAAACGCATTCATCAACGATACGGCAACATTTCAGCAATGCAGTGCATAAAAAAAGCACCACCCAGTCTCGCGACCAGATAGTGCTCTTTAAAGGACAGAAAGACGAGCTTCTGTAACCTGACTCCTGTCACCAGAAAATGGCTTCCGGCAACAAGGTGTCACATTACATCATGCCGCCCATACCACCCATGCCGCCCATACCACCAGCGCCACCTAAGTCAGGAGCATCGCTTTTCGGCAGGTCAGTAACCATACATTCGGTGGTGATCATCAGACCAGCAACGGAAGCCGCGAACTGCAGCGCAGAACGGGTGACTTTGGTTGGATCCAGGATACCGAAGTCGATCATGTTGCCGTATTCTTCAGTTGCTGCGTTGTAACCGTAGTTACCTTCGCCTGCTTTAACGCTGTTCGCAACCACAGATGGCTCTTCGCCAGCGTTGGAAACGATCTGACGCAGTGGAGCTTCCATCGCGCGCAGCGCAACTTTGATACCCACGTTCTGGTCTTCGTTCTGAGCAGTCAGAGAAGCCAGTTTGGCTGCAACGCGAACCAGCGCAACACCACCACCAGCAACCACGCCTTCTTCTACCGCGGCGCGAGTCGCAGCCAGGGCATCTTCAACGCGTGCTTTCTTCTCTTTCATTTCAACTTCAGTCGCTGCGCCAACTTTGATAACGGCTACGCCGCCAGCCAGTTTAGCCACACGCTCTTGCAGTTTTTCTTTGTCGTAATCAGACGTTGCTTCTTCAACCTGCTGACGGATCTGAGCAACACGGCCCTGGATCGCAGCTTCTTCACCCGTACCATCGATGATGGTAGTGGTGTCTTTGTTGATCACAACGCGTTTTGCCTGACCCAGATCTTCCAGCGTCGCTTTTTCCAGCTCCAGACCGATCTCTTCAGAGATAACGGTACCGCCAGTCAGCGTCGCGATATCTTGCAGCATTGCTTTACGACGGTCGCCGAAGCCCGGCGCTTTCACCGCAGCCACTTTAACGATGCCACGCATGGTGTTAACTACCAGCGTTGCCAGTGCTTCGCCTTCAACATCTTCAGCGACGATAACCAGCGGTTTGCCGGCTTTCGCTACGGCTTCCAGTACTGGCAGCATTTCGCGGATGTTGGAGATTTTTTTATCAGCCAGCAGGATGAACGGGCTTTCCAATTCTACAGCACCCGTTTCCGGCTTGTTGATGAAGTACGGAGACAGGTAGCCACGGTCGAACTGCATACCTTCAACCACGTCCAGCTCGTCTTGCAGACCGGTACCTTCTTCAACGGTGATCACACCTTCTTTACCGACTTTGTCCATGGCTTCGGCAATCATTTTGCCTACGGTTTCGTCGGAGTTAGCAGAGATGGTACCAACCTGAGCGATAGCTTTAGAGTCAGAGCACGGTACAGACAGTGCTTTCAGCTCTTCAACAGCAGCGATAACGGCTTTATCGATACCGCGCTTCAGATCCATCGGGTTCATGCCCGCTGCAACAGCTTTCAGGCCTTCAGTGATGATAGCCTGCGCCAATACGGTTGCGGTCGTGGTGCCGTCGCCTGCTGCGTCATTCGCTTTAGAGGCAACTTCTTTCACCATCTGTGCGCCCATGTTCTCGAACTTGTCTTCCAGCTCGATTTCACGCGCAACAGATACGCCGTCTTTAGTAATGGTCGGTGCACCGAAGGATTTATCCAACACGACATTACGGCCTTTCGGGCCCAGGGTAACCTTCACTGCATCAGCCAGTACATTTACGCCGCGCAGCATTTTTACGCGAGCGTCATTACCGAATTTTACGTCTTTAGCTGCCATGGTCTATTTCCCTCAAATTCTTTCAGTTCAGATGATTACGCGCAATTACGCTTCAACAATTGCCAGAATGTCGCTTTCAGACATGATCAACACTTCTTCGTTATCAATCTTCTCTGCTTTCACGCCATAGCCATCATTGAAAATAACGATGTCGCCAACTTTCACATCCAGCGGCTTCACTTCGCCATTTTCCAGGATACGTCCGTGACCTACGGCCAGCACTTCACCACGGGTAGATTTACCAGCAGCGGAACCAGTCAGTACGATACCGCCAGCAGATTTTGACTCAACTTCTTTGCGCTTGACGATCACGCGGTCATGCAATGGACGAATATTCATTGATAGCTCTCCTTTGAGAAAGTCCATATCGGTTTAGGATAAACGCCGACTATGTCTTCATAACAACTATGTTTCATAACGATTATGCTTTTCATAATCGGCCTTGTGGTGTTCTAAGTGGGGGCGTTTCACCACCCTTCAAGGGAAAAAATTCATTTTTTTTGCGTTAGGCGTCTGCCTGTCGCTGAAATTTGATAAAAAATAAGGATTATCAATATGATAATCCTTATCTGCTTTTCAATTCGTCTTGACGTTAACGGTTGTCACTATCGTCACGGTGTTCAATATTTGCGCGCCCGCCATCCTTGCGCTGGTATTCACCTTCAAAGGTGTTACCGCCGGAAGACGACGCACCTGGGCCAGCTCCAGGACCAGAACGCCAGACATGCAAGTGAGGCATCAGCTTGAGCGTCAGCCTTTTCTGCACCGGCGGCAGCAGTAACAGCAGCCCCAGAAAGTCAGTCAGGAAGCCCGGAATCAGGAGCAGGAAGCCCGCCAGCACCAGTGAAACGCTTTTTACCATCTCGGCCGCTGGGCTTTCACCTGCCGCCATTTTCTGCTGCATCTGCACCAGCGTTTTCATCCCCTGATTACGCACCAGCGAGACGCCCACGCAGGACGTGAAGACAACCAGCAGCAGCGTCATGGCGACGCCAAGCACCTCAGCCACCTGAATAAACAGCGATATCTCGATGTAAGCCAAAAGAAAAATAAGTAATAACGGTAACCAGCGCACCCGGTACTCCTGTGTATTTTACGCGTACTGTTTTAATAAAAACGTCTGTTAATCAGAACGTGTTAAGCCATCGCTATTGAAAACCCAGTACGCTTTACTCCCCATCGGATTTACTACCAATGGATTAGATAAAATGCGCGCCTGCTCTGCGATCCGGCACATCATGATTTACTGAAATGGGTACGGCTTTGCGCATTTTCAAGCCGCCGCCCTACGATTATTGTTCTAAAATAGTGACTCGTGACTACAGTCACAGTTCATTTACCGTCGTGGTAGAGAACGCCAGTATAGTGATCTAAACACCTGTTTTTCGCTCTCGTAACGACATATCCTCACGGCAATGGATATCTGGTTGGTCAAACATCCCGAGACTATTGCCGAGATAAGACGCTTTAGCTTTATCCGAGACCACATTGTTTTTCGAGATAATGGCTTTTCGAGATAACGCCGTCCGATACACCAGCCCACAACGTCTAGTTGCATCACTAGTCGCACAACAGGATAAGCACTCTCATGTCAGAAAATATCCGTATTGAAGAAGACCTGTTAGGCACCCGAGAAGTTCCCGCAGACGCGTATTATGGCGTTCACACGCTGCGCGCTGTCGAAAACTTCTATATCAGTAACAATAAAATCAGTGACATACCCGAGTTCGTACGCGGTATGGTTATGGTGAAGAAAGCCGCAGCGCTGGCGAATAGAGAGCTACAAACTATCCCGAAAAAAATCGCTGACGTCATCATCCGCGCCTGTGATGAAGTGCTGAATAACGGCAAATGCATGGATCAGTTCCCGGTCGATGTCTATCAAGGGGGCGCGGGCACGTCGGTCAACATGAATACCAACGAAGTATTAGCCAATATTGGTCTGGAACTGATGGGCCACCAGAAAGGCGAATACCAGTATCTGAACCCCAACGATCATCTGAACAAATGCCAGTCCACCAATGACGCCTACCCCACCGGATTTCGTATCGCGGTCTACGCGGCCGTACTGAAGCTGACGGAGGCGATAGCGAAGTTGAGCGATGGCTTCGAGCGCAAAGCCAAAGAATTTGAAGACGTGCTGAAAATGGGCCGCACCCAGTTACAGGACGCCGTACCGATGACACTCGGCCAGGAGTTTCATGCGTTTAACGTGCTGTTACAGGAAGAAATCAAAAACCTGCTGCGCACGTCGGAGCTACTGCTTGAAGTCAATCTGGGCGCGACCGCAATTGGTACGCGCCTGAACACGCCAGACGGCTATCAGCAACTGGCTGTGCAGCGTCTAGCGGAAGTCAGCGGTCTGCCCTGTGTGCCAGCAGAAGATTTGATCGAAGCCACGTCAGACTGCGGAGCCTATGTGATGGTACACAGTTCACTGAAGCGTCTGGCCGTGAAGCTGTCGAAGATCTGTAATGACCTGCGCCTGCTCTCTTCCGGCCCTCGTGCAGGCCTGAATGAAATCAACCTGCCGGAGCTACAAGCAGGTTCCTCGATCATGCCCGCCAAGGTGAATCCGGTCGTGCCGGAAGTCGTCAATCAGGTGTGTTTCAAGGTCATCGGTAACGACACCTGCGTCACGATGGCGTCAGAAGCCGGGCAATTACAGTTAAACGTTATGGAACCGGTTATCGGTCAGGCAATGTTTGAATCGACCCACATTCTGACTAACGCCTGCTACAACCTGCTGGAGAAATGCGTCAACGGCATCACCGCCAATAAGAGCGTCTGTGAAGCCTATGTCTTCAATTCCATCGGAATTGTGACGTACCTGAACCCGTTTATCGGCCACCACAACGGCGATATCGTCGGCAGAATCTGCGCGGAAACCGGGAAAAGCGTGCGTGACGTTGTCCTGGAGCGCGGCCTGCTGACGGAAGCCGAACTGGACGACATTTTCTCCATCCAGAACCTGATGCATCCGGCGTACAAAGCCAAACGCTACACCGATGAAAACGAGCTTCCCTAACACCAACACCTAATACCAACAGGCACGTCCGTTCACGAAGAACGCCGTGCCTTTATTTTTTGCCGTCTACGGCCATAAGAATAAGTTATGAAATTTTTATTATTAATTAAGGAGCATAGTCATGCTTGGTCTTGAGTTACTGATCGTTCTGCTCGCCATCTATTTGGGGGCACGACTAGGAGGTATCGGCATTGGTTTCGCCGGTGGCCTGGGAGTGCTTGTTCTTACGCTGGGGTTTCAGATAAAGCCCGGCGTAATCCCTTTTGATGTTATTGAAATTATCATGGCCGTTATCGCCGCCATCGCCGCAATGCAGGTGGCGGGCGGAATGGATTATCTGGTCAGTCTGGCGGAGAAACTGCTGCGTAAACACCCGAAATACGTCACCTTTCTCGCGCCGCTGGTCACCTACTTCATGACGATTCTGGCCGGAACCGGACACACCGCGTTTTCCACCCTGCCAGTTATCGCCGAAGTCGCCAAAGAACAGGGGATTCGTCCTTCTCGTCCGCTTTCGATTGCCGTCGTTGCCTCGCAAATCGCCATAACTGCCTCGCCGATCTCGGCGGCGGTAGTGTTTGTCGCGGGTATTCTTGAGCCGCACGGCGTCAGCTATCTGCTGCTGTTGGGCATTTGTATTCCGACCACGCTCGCCGCGATCCTGCTGACGGCAATTGTGACCAACTTCCTGGGTAAAGAGCTGAAAGACGACCCGATTTATCAGGAACGTCTGAAAAAAGGCGAAACCACGCTGCGCGGCAATAGCCAACATGAGATCAAACCGGGCGCCAAACTTTCCGTGATGCTGTTTCTGATCGGCATCGTCGCTGTCGTGCTGTATGCCACGGCGATCAGCGGCACGGTTGGGCTGATTCAGAATCCGGTTCTGCCACGTAACGAAGCGATTGTGGTCTTTATGCTGACGATCGCCACGCTGATTTGCATCACCTGCAAAATCGACACCGCGCGCATCCTCTCTGCCAGCACGTTTAAGTCCGGCATGAGCGCCTGTATCTGCGTGATGGGCGTGGCCTGGCTGGGAGATACCTTTGTTAAAGCGCACATTTCCGATATTCAGGATACCGCTGGTGCACTGCTGCAAAGCTACCCGTGGATGCTGGCCGTCGTGCTGTTCTTCGCCGCGACACTGCTTTACTCGCAGGCGGCAACGGCAAAAGCACTGATGCCTGCTGCGCTGCTGCTGGGCGTGTCTCCGGTCACGGCCGTGGCGTCTTTTGCTGCCGTTTCCGCGCTGTTCGTTCTGCCAACCTACCCGACGCTGTTGGCCGCCGTAGAGATGGATGACACCGGCTCAACGCGCATCGGCAAGTTTGTGTTTAATCACTCCTTCCTGATTCCGGGCGTAATGGCGATTACGCTGTCGGTGATATTTGGCTTCATCCTTGGCAGCATCCTGATCTAAAGCTTGCCTGTCAGACAGTCCCTCGCGGATCGGCTTAACTCGTCGATCCGCCGCATTCCCTTCAAACAATAAAGCAAGGTATAGTGTGGCTCTGGTTGTCTGGAATTTGTTCATCTGACACGGAGGATGTGATGTCTGACCGCCCGCTTTGCGATGCTGTCGTCATATTATGTACCGCACCTGACGACGCCTGCGCGCAACGGCTTGCCGACTCGCTGTTGGAAACGCGGCTTGCCGCCTGCGTCACCCTGCTGCCCGGCGCACGTTCGCTCTACTACTGGGAAGGCAAGCTCGAACAGCAATCAGAAGTACAAATGCTGATAAAAAGCGATACCTCACATCAGCAAGCCCTGCTGACTCACCTGAAACAACAACACCCTTACGATACGCCGGAGCTGTTAGTCCTGCCGGTATCCGGGGGCGATAGCGATTATCTGACATGGCTCAACGCATCTTTACGCTGATTTTCCTGTTATGGACGGCTTTCGGCACACCCAGTGTGGCCGCCTCTTCTTTCGGTCAGAAACTGTTTGGCAACAGCACAACATCACGATTTCTGCCGGTCGATGGCGCTTTCGCCTTTGAGTTTCAGCAGCAGGATAACCAGCTCAACCTGCGCTGGGATATCCATCCCGATTACTACCTGTACCGCGCGCAAATCAAGATCGAAGGGAACGGTGCTACGCTTGGCAAGGTGGAGCTGCCACAGGGCGAAAGCCATAACGACGAATTCTTCGGTCAGGTCTTTATCCTGCGCGATCGGCTGGCGCTAACGGTTCCCATTGAACAGGCCGAAAACGGCGCGACCGTTAAAGTCACCTATCAAGGCTGCGCCGATGCCGGTTTCTGCTATCCGCCAGAGACGCGCGTCGTTCCACTCAGTCAGGTGCTGGCTAACTCAGGCACAGACACATCGAATACCGCATCAGCCCAAACGCCACCGCCACAGACTACGCCGATGCCGTTCTCGCCGTGGTGGGCGCTGTTGATTGGTATCGGCGTCGCCTTTACCCCTTGCGTCCTGCCGATGTACCCACTGATTGCCAGCCTGGTGCTGGGCAGAAAAGAACAGCTGACGCCGCGTCGAACGCTGCTGCTGTCGATGACCTACGTTCAAGGTATGGCACTGACCTACACGCTGCTTGGGCTGGTTGTCGCCGCCGCTGGATTACGCTTTCAGGCCGCGCTCCAGCATCCCTACATTCTGATTGGCCTGTCGGTGATGTTTGTCGTTCTGGCGCTGTCCATGTTTGGCCTGTATACGCTCCAGCTCCCGTCATCGGTACAAACCCGACTGACAGAGTGGAGCAACCGTCAGCAAGGCGGATCTGTTACTGGCGTATTCTGCATGGGCGCGCTGGCTGGGCTAATTTGTTCCCCCTGCACCACCGCGCCGCTCAGCGCCATCCTGCTTTATATCGCCCAAAGCGGCAACATGCTGGCAGGTGGCGGCACGCTTTATCTCTACGCGCTTGGCATGGGCTTACCGCTCATTCTGGTCACGCTGTTCGGCAACAAACTGCTGCCACGCAGCGGCCCGTGGATGCAGTACGTTAAGGAAGCGTTTGGTTTCATTATTCTGGCGCTGCCCGTCTTCTTGCTGGAACGCATTCTGGGCGAGACGTGGGGAATGCGGCTGTGGAGCACACTGGGTATCGCCTTCTTCGGCTGGGCGCTCATGCTGACGCTGCGCAGCAGCAAAGGCTGGATGCGTGGCGTACAGCTACTGCTGCTGGCAGGCGTGGTGATCAGCGCCAAGCCGCTGCAAGACTGGGTATTTCCTCCGGCTGGCGTGGCGCAAGCTCATACCTCAGCACTGAACTTCGCCCCTGTCGCCAATATTGCCGATCTTAACAGTGCGCTGGCAAAGAGCGCTCAGCCTGTTATGCTCGATCTTTACGCTGACTGGTGTGTTGCCTGCAAAGAGTTCGAGAAATACACGTTCAGCGACCCGGCGGTGCAAAACCATCTGTCGCGCATCACGCTGCTACAGGCGGACGTCACCGCTAACCGCGAAGAACAAAACGCGCTGCTGAAAAAGCTACAGGTTTTAGGGCTGCCGACCATCGTATTCTTTGACGCTCAGGGGAAAGAGATCCCCGGTTCGCGCGTCACCGGTTTTATGAATGCTGAACAATTTCAGGCACATTTACAGAAGTTCAGCCCATAAACAACACGTTATATGTGCTTCTGGAGGAGACCTAATGCAACGGGAAGATGTTCTTGAACATGCGCTTACTCTGCTGGAGCAGCACGGCTTTGCCACGACGACGCTGGATATGCTGGCGGAGAGGCTAGGCGTTCCGGTAGAGGAACTGACGCCATTCTGGCCGGATCGGGAAGCACTGCTGTACGACGGCCTGCGTCACCATAGCCAGCAGGTCGATACCTGGCGGCGTCAGCTTCTCTTGGACGACGAGAAAAGCATCGAGCAGAAGCTGCTGGCACGCTATCAGGTACTGCACGAGTCGGTGAACAAACAACGTTATCCGGGCTGCTTGTTTATTGCGGCGTGCAGCTTCTTTCCTGATATCAATCACCCTATCCACCAGATTGCGGAACAGCAGAAGCTGGCGTCTTACCAGTACACCCGCGATTTGCTGGAAGAGCTGGAAACTGACGATCCCGAAATGGTCGCACAGCAGATGGAATTGATTCTGGAAGGCTGCCTGAGCAACCTGCTGGTCAAGCATCAGGCCGCCAGCATCGCCACCGCCCAGCGGCTGGCAGAAGATGTTTTACGCTTTGCGCTGTGCCGCAAAAACGGCGCACTCACCTGATTTCAGGCACAAAATGCGGTAAAGCCCGCATTTTGGCTGAAAAGTCGGCAGTCAGTAGGGTTTTCCATGCTTTCATTGATAAACCCGTTGACGCCACGCGGCCAATACGGTTTAATGCGCCCCGTTGCCCGGATAGCTCAGTCGGTAGAGCAGAGGATTGAAAATCCTCGTGTCCTTGGTTCGATTCCGAGTCCGGGCACCACTAATTCAAAGAAACCAGCCTAACGGCTGGTTTTTTGCTTTTTGGGATTGGGTTCTGAACGGGGTTCGGTTCTCTACGAACGTGCTATCACGCCTCCCCTTCCCCATGATTCGGGTTCATACCTTGATAGCGTGACGGCCAGATCTCCTCCGGCTGCTTTCCCAATGCACAAGCAATTAATCTCTCACCTTTCGGCCAATGTCTTGTCAACGCATTAGCAAGTGTTGAAGACGCGAGTCCAGATGCCCTTGAAACCGCCGCCAGCGTTGTGCCTTTCTTCCTCAAGCCAGCAATAATGTCTGCCGGATGCCAATCCTTATCAATCATCTCCATGATCCTTATTCTATGGCTTCACATTAAACACGCTTTGTTCAGTAACTCTAAACAACCACGATGTTAAGTAATGCTAAACACTAAGTCAATGTATGATCATTGATGGTGCAATGAATGCTTCCTGCTCGTCTCAAAACAGCGCGACTACGTGCTCACCTAACTCAGGAAAAATTAGGAGTTCTTGCAGGCATTGAGGAAGAAACTGCGCGTTCTCGCGTGTCTCAGTATGAAGGAGGAATACATCGTCCAACGTTTGAAATGATGTGCGCATTTGCAAAGGTGCTTAATGTGCCGGAATGCTACTTTTACACCGTTAACGATGATTTTGCTGAGATGGCTCTGGGGCTTTACCTTAAACATCAGAGTCATTCTTAACGAATGCAAATAAATCGCCTCCTCTATTGTTCAGGAAGTCTAAGCAACCCACATGTAAAGTAGTGCTAAACATGCTATCAATATCCTTATTGATGGTGCCATTATGCTGCCCATTCGCCTTAAAACTGCTCGCCTACGAGCAAATCTCACTCAAGAAAAGTTAGGCGTACTGGCTGGCATTGAAGAAGCCACCGCACGATCACGCATATCCCAATATGAAAGCGGTATACACCGCCCAACATTTGAGATGATGTGCGCGTTTGCTAAGGTGCTTAATGTGCCGGAATGTTATTTTTATACGGTTGATGATGATTTTGCTGAGGTTATTTTAAAGTTACATAATGGTGAAATAGTTCAGTGGAGAGGATAATATGGATATTAGATTTATCAATATATTAAAATTAATTGAGATCGAAGAAAAAAGGGCTAATAAAAAAGAAAGCAATAGTAATCTGGAATTTGTAGCATTTATTTTAATAATAGCACTGGTAACCATTTCAATTATATTAGCATTGCTTAGCCATGCTTTTGAATATAAAAACCTACTGTCATTCTCACTGATTTTATTAATGTCAACATACTTTATTTTTATAATAACACCTTTTATTTCCATATATAAAAATAGAAATAAAATAAAGAAATCCTTTACCTTACCATTCAACTCAGCTATCAATCAAAATATAAAAAAAGATTTCATTATAGATCAACACTATCTTAAAGAACTTATTGCATTAGATAAAAAAGAGCTTGAGCTAGGGTTAATGGAGATAAAACATGAAAGAAATTTCCTAGAAAAAAGAACTCTCCTTATAACTGGCCCTATAGATAAATTAGGTATACTTCCAGGTGTTATTTCCACATTAGTAGCCACAACAAAATTATCCGATCCAAATAGTTGGCTAATGGGAATCAGCTATGGATATATTGCATTAATTGTCCTTTCTTTGTTTTTTTATCAAATAATGATGCGTTATGATCGAATGATAGCACTTACTGAACTAGCTATATTAAAAAAATAAATATAACTCTCTGGTATTGAACACGGAGAGCTATATTTTCCGTATCAGAGTATAATTCCCCCCTCTCTCGAGAAGCCCATTGTCTGAAAAGATGTGTAGATTATTAGGCACTGCTATTTCATTCATTACTCTGCTATTTTCCATATTTTTTCTAGATCCACATCTTCACTATCCGGCTGCTTTGACCTTTCCAGCAAATCTACTTGCAGTAGCATTGGCAGGTTAAAGGACGTCCCAGTCACGATACAGCAGCCTTTAGACAGATTGGGAATCATGCTTCTCGACATGTTATCCAGCGTACTGATTGTATTATCAATCAGGAGAAGATCGCGGTCGTTAACCAATCGATGGATAAAAAAGTTGTGTATCTGCGAAACGATTGTAGGTGAAATATCCGCTGGACGCTGGCTGGATAACGTCAAGAATACACCAAATTTACGGCCTTCTTTTATGATTTCTTCAAACATTTCAAGTCGATAATCTTTCCAGCTTTCACTTTCGCGGCTAGATTGCTGTGACAAAATGTTATGAGCTTCATCGATGATTAGATGAACAGTACTATCCGGTGGGTTGGCAACCTTATCTTTATGTGGATAGTAGTAATGTTTAGCAATCAAAAGCGGAAGAACTTTCTTGATGTCCGGTTTGCATTTTCTCAAAGAAATTACTGTGACCGGCTTTTTCACAGCCTGAACGTCTACTATATCAATCACCTTACGTAAACCATTTAATGATGATTCGATTCGCTTTAATAATGGCTGTATGAATTCATATTGAACATAACCATAAATTAAGTCGCGAATTAGTTGAATATTAGATCTGACTTTAAATTCTTCAAAAGCATCCATTTCTGGTAAAACTATATTATTAACAAGCTGGGATAAAATTATATTATAATTATTACCCTCTGAGTTAAAATATCTATATCCACTACCATCTAAAAAATTCCCATAAAAACAATTATTTTGGCTATGCCATGTTATTTTCTTGAGAATATCAAGTAGATCATTAAAACTCATTAATTCCGTTATTTCCCTAATTAAATCAAGTGAATCTGGTTTCGGCTGGGCCGATGTAAATATTAATTCATAGGTTTTTTTGATATAATTTAGAAAACTATCTGGATAATCAGCATAACGTTTACGACCTGTAATAATACGATTGATGAACGGTTTTTGCGTATTCTGAGTTGCCTGGAAAAGGATGCTAAGAGTTTCTGTATCCCAGAATTCCGTTGAAGATAGAGGAAATTTATTCTCTTCGTTGCGAGTATTGAGTTTATATACACATTTAAAACTATCGCTAACCAATTGATTGGTTGTATATTCACCATTAAAATCAATGACGATAAATTTGCTTTTCCCACTTATCTCTTGAATTTTCTGTTCAAAGAGCGTTGTATATAATTTTGTTAATGTATTTGACTTCCCACTCCCTGTATTTCCAAAAATACCTATATGTGTGTTAAATAATTTTTGCCAAGGCAATGATACAGGAAGTTCTTCTTTCAGAAGCTTTCCAATAACAAAGTTACCATGACTTTCTTCCCCATAGATATCGCTAAGCTTATCCTCTTCCAAAAGATAAGCCTGATCTTTAATTAATGGAAGATATTTAACACCCTCATTAAAAATCCCTTTATCAAAGTAACCTATAGGCCTTAATTCAACCTTTCTAATATAATATTTTTTTTCATGATCTCCTGCATATCGTAGCTCATCCAGATGCTCACCCTCAACAATACAAACAATATCTCTAAAACCACGCTTTACTTTAATGTATTCCTTAATGGAAATTCCTTTGTATTTTTTTCCATCATAAAATAAAGTATCTTTATTTGAGTCTTCGAATACCTCCAGAGTGATCTTTATTCCATGAATCGCAATAACCTCTCCGACTAAAATAGACATTCTCGCCTCTTCTAATTTTTATTGTACGATGGTATAGAAAACACATCTGAATTAAACTTTGTAAAATCCATTTTTTCATTAAGTTTGATAAATTTTACATTTCTATATCCTTCAAACAGCGGTGAGATTTCTTGGTAACCATGATCGCTATAACAGCAGATAAACATTGTAAGAGTTCTATTCCCAAGCGATCTTTTGATTAAATTTCTTATATGCTCATCCGCAAATGAAAAACCAAACAAAATTAAAACAGAGTTTTTTCTCTCCAACACGTAACTCATATGACGTAACATCTGATAGTAGTGTTCCTCAAATACTGTCTCATGGAATTTCCATTTCGTTGGATTGACAATCGGAAGAGAATTATATTTATTCCAGAATGAAGTAGATATCTCAAAGAAACCATCAGATAATATTATATTGTTAAAACTAGCACGGTTAGATTCAGGATTTTCAATAATGGATTTAAAAAACTCTAATTCAGGAACAATATCTTTAATTATACGATCTGTATTATAACCGTAATATTGAACATGGATTGATTCTTCATTTTTTCTCCAGTATACAGAACCGTGAAGGTGGACAATATTTAATTGAGGAACTCTTTGCTCCCCACTATCAAATACCCCTTTTGTAACTTCTATTGAGTCAAAATGCCTAGCTTCCAAAAGCTTTATTTTGAATCCTCGGGTACCATCGTTTAAATTAAGCGGTATCTTTTCTTCTTTAATTAATTCTTCATAAGCCTCTACAAAGCAGGTATCATAATTGGTAGTAAAGATATTAATACTTTTTTCATGTGCTTTACGCAATTCAAGTATGCCATAAAGAGTGGATATAAATGCCTTATAATTATCAATTACCTTAGTTTTCTTTCCATCTATTAATTTATCGGAGACCTTCTCTGACTCCCAGTTAAAAGACATGACTGGTTCAATACATTCTTTATAGTAATACATAAATAGTAATGTTTTTAATTCTTGTTTATTTTCCTCCTCAAAGTATTGCGCTAAAGTTTCAACGGTTTCACACCCAGTAGTTTCATTTTTCATTGCAGTTGCCAAGGTAGGAAAAATTCCAGATGACGCTCCGGAACCAACAAGGAAGTTAATTTCCTGTTCATATATATCTGTAACGTCAATTTTTCTGTAGTTTCAGCCATTTAGACACCTCTGAATTACTATCATGTAAAACCCGGCTCAAGCATAGTACATTAAACGACCCAATGCGGTTACTTGCTGAACTAAAACTACTTCATAGATGGAGCTCCAGTAGAGATCTGAGATCAAAGCATGATGCGGAATGACCATAAGGGTTTGCCCCGAATCAGTAATTCGCTGGAGGCAGCTCAGCCTGACAGTATTTAACGATAACAATCCAGCTAAACTGGCAAGAGTGGTGAAAAAGCAAGGAGATTCTGTAACAGTGCTTTAAGTTCTGCCTCAGAACCTCAGATATGGGGTGGTTAAATAAAGCAATGGTATTCGGTTATCTGAACTCATTCATGGTGACATCTCAAAGAGATAGAAAAATATCAATATAATTCATATAGTAAAAAATTACACAGTTAGACATTATCTCAACAGCGTATGAGCCAACATATCAACTTGAAGCTTAATGCTGTAGGTAACGGATCAACACTATAGATCGCGAAAGATTACGTTTTTCACACCATTGTACGTGAACTTAGCTCTTCACATACCAAAGCCCCATTCCCTCAAGTAACGATTCATCGTGACAACCATCACAAAAACAAAGCGATTTTTATGGGGCTTTAGCGGGGCGCTATTTGAGATAAATATCAACAAAAACAAATTATTAACATAAAGTTAATCGTGAGTATGATTCCAAATCCAGCACCACGAGTTTAAAAAGCCAGCCTAGCATTGATCCTACATTTAACTGCATTCACGCAGAAAATCGCTGCGTCCTCGTCTTAAATCTCAGCTTCTAAAAACGCAATAAAGGCTCTTACCTTTGAATTCAGTGCCGAACGTTCATTGACACAGGCATAAATATTCATCGGTAAAGACTCTACGTGGTTACCGCTACTGCGGTCTGAGCAGAACAAAGGCGTGAGTTGACCACTGTCTATCAACGGCTGGGCAACAAAGCTTGCCAGGCGGGTAACGCCGCCTCCGTTTGCTGCTATTTTTGCAATAATATCAATATCATCACTGATAAATTTGGGGTTGAGTTTCACGTTAACAGGCTGCCCATTGACCATAAATGTCCAGGGAAGAAAACGCCCATCTGTGGGATAGCGGAAAACCAGACAAGCGTGCTGGCTGAGTTCTTCAGGAGTTTGAGGGGTACCCGCGCGATCCAGATAAGCCTGGGCCGCGCAGAATATAAATGGCAGCGATGCGATTTTTCTGGCAATCAGTTGATCGTTCAGCTGTGCCTCGATGCGGATGCTGACGTCAACGCCTTCCAATCGATGGTTAACGTTGCGATCGGTACTAATCAGTTCGATATCAATATCGGGGAAAGATTCTTTGAAAGCAGGCATCAGTGGAGCGATAACGTACCGACCAAATGCGGCAGTCGTCGCGATGCAAAGCGGACCTTGCAGTTTAGTCTCACTCGCAGCAGCCTGCGAGGCGAGCTCGATGTCATGTGGAATATGACGTACTTTCTCGAAATAACGTTTACCGTTTTCGGTTAATGTCATGCTTCGGGTGGTGCGCGATATCAGGCGCACGCCCAAATGTGTCTCAAGCCGTGAAAGGCTCTGGCTTACCGCCGCCGGACTCATACCTTTAGCTCGTGCTGCCGCGGCAATGCTGCCGTTCTCGACCACACGGATAAAATTGCTAATCAGCCCTAACACATCCATATTATTCCCAATGCTTAATTCGTTACTTTTATTTAACAATGATTAAAGCATAACAGCTCTACTGTCGTCTTGGTTAGCTTGATAGGTTAGCAGCCGTTTCACTCACCGTTGTTAACCAGGATAACTTGATGACTAATGCTGTTGCTAAAAATACCCCGCGATTCCGCTTCCCGAAGCACACTTCACCCTACGTATTTGCTCTTTATATGGCGACCATCATGGCATTTCTGATGTGTCTGGTTATCATTCTGGCCGAATTTGGAATGGGACCACATTACATGGAAAATGTGATGAATGCCTATCAGGTTGCCATGCCAGCTGCTTTTGTTTGCATACTGATTGTCCGTCCTATTGTTACCCGGTTGGTAGGATTGACTGTTCACGGTCACTGAGTCATTCAATACGCCATTTCATTCCTCACATTAAGCCGACTATCAGGCGGAGTCATGCTCTAACATAGAACACTGCCATCATTATTGATGGCACATCTATGTTACCTGTTCGCTTTAAAACAGCTCGCCGACGCTCCCCCATCCCTACAACGCCAACGCCAACGCCAGCCTGTCATACGCCGCATGAACGTTCTCGGGCAGCAGCGTTTGCGTTTGGAGCCAGCGATCCAGTTCGTGGCCGATGTGTGTCAGGTACAATTGAACGGTGTGGACGCGTGCAGCCAGGGAACTGAGCACGCTGCTGCTGTTTAGCAACATTGCGGAGGATCAGGCCGTCTGTGTAGATGTCGTCCTGCACGAATTATGGAACGACGAGGATGATGCCAACCGCGACAAAGCAAAAATGGATGCGCGTGGACGTGCAATCACGTTTGGCGATGACGCTCATCAGGAGCACCAGTAGGCGACGACGGGTTTCCTCTCTTATCGTAAGGAAAATCACGAACATCGTGTTAGTGGGGCTGCATCGCTGCCCCTGCTATTTTCAGGTGCAACTATCCGCCGAGCCTCAAATCACACAAGCGTTTGCTAAAGCCACAAACTAAGGTGAGAACGGCTCTCTATTCCTGTTGTCAATTCAGCACATTTTGTACCATTATATTTCCCAAAATAAGCACCGCTAATAAGTGAAAATTCAGAAAGCCCCTTTATCTTTTCTGACGTGGCACACACCTCAACAAATAAGGCAGGTCAGTGTGAATGGTTTCAATAACGTAATATTTCGCCACGCTTTTCAATTGCTGGCACTTTGCTTATTCGCGTTTACGGCCCATGCGCAAACGAGCGACCCACTCTTGGCGATGCCTTCTCATGATAATCAAACCGCTGCCCCCGCCGACAATCAGGCTCGCGGCATTCTGATAGCGGTGGAACAAGCCACGCTGTCCAGCGAACTGGCCGGACGTATTGTGGAAATACCGTTTAGAGAAGGGGAATCCTTCAAGAAAGGCGATCTGTTGGTACGGTTTGACTGTTCCATTTACCAAGCTCAACTGGCTGCGGCGTCTGCTGCCACACGTGCCGCAGAAGCGGAGCTGAGCCAAAATCAGCAACTGGCGCAGATGAAATCGGTAGGGAGACACGCAGTATCGTTATCAGCCGCGCACTTTGCACAAGCTCAGGCAGAAAGCCAGGTTTATCAAATTCAGGTCAACCGCTGTCGCATCACTGCCCCATTCGACGGCCAGGTGGTGAAACGCCGTGTGCAGACATTTGAGAGCGTGGCGCAAGGTGCTCCACTGCTGGACGTGGTGAATAACCGCAATCTAGAAATCAACCTGCTAGTCCCATCACGACTTCTGTCGGTGCTCAAACCTGGGTTAGTCTTTACCTTCACGCCGGATGAAACCGGAAAACCGTTACAAGCCAAAGTCACACGGCTTGGTGCACGCATTGATGAGAGCAGCCAAACCCTGGGACTCACCGGTACGCTGGCTCACGCGGACAATACCTTAATGGCAGGTATGAGCGGAACGGCACAGTTTTCGGAGGCGCAGTGAGCACCACGCCAGCCTCTGCAAGTACCGCCGCGTTTGCCCGCTTTCTTGATGTTGAACGACAAGCACGGGCGGCAAACAGCACAGAAGAGCTGGCCTACTGCATCGTCAACGACAGCCAGCCGCTGTTTGGTTTTCGCCATGCGGCACTGATCATCAATGGCCGGGTCCGCGCGGTGACTGGCGTCACCCAACCCGCACCCCACGCCCCTTTTGTGGCGTTTATCGAACGTGCCTGCACCCAGTTGTCGTCAGTCGATGAGAAAGCGTTAGCTAAATGCGCGGTGATTGAAGCCTCACAGCTTGATGAACAAAGTCGTAAAGATTGGCAGGCACTCTCAGCCCCTGAGGCATTATGGTCCCCGCTCAAGGATCGCCAGGGGAAACCCTTCGGTGCCATTTGGTATGCAAGAGAGCAACCATGGCAAAACACCGATCAGGTGCTGGCGGAGCAACTCAGTGGGGCTTTTAGCCACGCTTGGCTGGCACTCGAACCACAAACGACACGCTGGCGTCGCCGACAGACTCGGTGGAAAATCGCCGTCCCTGCGCTGCTACTGCTCGCTTGTCTGTTCATTCCGGTGCGCCAATCCGTGTTAGCACCCGCCGAGGTTATTCCGCATCAAGGCCGTGTCGTCGCCGCCCCATTGGACGGCGTAATCCAATCCTTTACCGTGTTACCGAACCAGAGTGTACGTAAAGGTGAAGTGTTGGTTCGCTTTGATAGTACAACCCTGAAAGCCCAGGCAGATGTGGCAGAACGTGCATTGAATGTCGCCGAAGCGGAGCATCGTGCGAGTTCTCAACGTGCGTTTCAGGATGCGGACTCCAAAGCCCGGCTCGACTTTCTCGCCGCCCAGGTGGCACAAAAACGCGCGGAACGCGATTACGCCAATGCCTTGCTGAGTCGCACAGAAATCCGCGCCGAACGGGATGGCATCGCGGTATTTGCCGACGCTACGCGCTGGATGGGTAAACCGGTACGCACTGGCGAACGTTTGATGGAGTTGGCAGACCCTGCTCTCACCGCGTTACGCATCGAGTTGGACGTGGGCGACGCCATCCGGTTGCAGCAAGAAGCGCCCATTACCCTATTTCTGGACAGCGATCCACTAACGCCGCACGCCGCATTGTTAGAACGTATCGCCTATGAGTCGGAACAGACACCTGCCGGCAATCTGGCCTACCGTCTGGATGCACGCTTTACTGACACACCGCCACGTATCGGCCTGCGCGGCACGGCAAAAATTTCTGGCGACTATGTTCCCCTTGCCGTTTATTTGTTCCGTCGACCGCTGGCAGTGATCCGTCAGGCGATTGGGCTATGAGTCCGCATCTGCCTCCTCTGCGCGCCGATCTTCAATTGGCAGAATCGGCTCCTGGTATCAACGGGGCCCCGCAGTGGGTGCTGTCCGATCCTATAACCGGACGTTATTTTACCCTGACCCCGTCGGCTATCCGCCTGCTGCGTCATTGGTCACTGCGCCAGCCGCAGCAAATCCTGGCCGCTGCCAACAGTGAGCCCGGCCTGCCACTGCGAGTGAAAGAGTTGGAGCAACTGATGCAGTTCCTGCGCCAGCACGATCTGGTCGCAGCAAGCGATCCAGAACAACGTCAGCGCTATCTGGGCAAAGCCCACGCGATGCGCACCAGCTTGTGGAAAAGCGTGCTGCACCAGTATCTGTTTTTCCGTATTCCTCTGTGGCGACCCGATCCGGTACTTAACCGCTGTTGGCCGTGGTTACAGCGCTATGGCACGCCCTTTCTGATTTGGGTATTTCCATTTATCCTGCTGCTGGGTTTATTTTTGGTCAGTCGAGACTGGGTACGTTACACCCATTCGTTTCCACACCTTTTCAGCCTGTCCGGCATGGCCGTGTTCGGTATTTCTCTGGTGTTCGCCAAATTTATCCATGAGCTAGGCCATGCCTTCATGGCGAAACGAGCGGGCTGCCGTGTGCAGAGCATGGGCGTTGCCTTTATCGTGTTATTTCCCTTGTTTTATACTGACACTACCGACGCTTGGAAACTGAAAGATCGTCAGGCACGCTTGCTGATCGGCGCGGGCGGTATTCTGGCCGAACTGATGTTGGCGGTGATTGCGCTATTGGCCTGGGCATTACTGCCAGATGGACCAGCACGAACGGCCGCCTTTATGCTTTCCAGCGCGACGTGGCTGACCACGTTGGTCGTAAACCTTAACCCTTTGATGCGCTTCGATGGCTACTTTTTGCTGAGCGATTTCTGGCGCGTAGAAAATCTGCAAGAACGCGCCTATGCGCTCTGCCGCTGGCGATTGCGAGAAAGTCTGTTCGGTCATGGTCACCCAGCGCCCGAAAACCTTTCCCCATCTCTGCAACGCAAACTGCTGGTGTGGGGCTATGCCTCCTGGATATGGCGCTTTTTCCTGTTCTTTGGCATCGCGCTAGTGGTTTATCACTTTTTTATCAAGGTGATCGGCATTGGTTTAATGCTGGTTGAGATCGTCTGGTTTATCGCGCTACCGATAGCCAAAGAAGCCTATGCCTGGTGGTCAATGCGCAAATCAATACACCCTATCGCTTTTTTGCGCAGCGCCCTGCTGTGCTCGGCCCTCTTGTTTATCTTGCTCTATCCATGGGGTGGCAGTATCCACATTCCTGCCGTCTTGGAAGCCGAGAAGGTCAGTACCCTCTACAGTCCAGTACCGGCGCAGGTTAACCAGCTACACGTTACAGATGGTCAGCGGGTGGATGCCGGAGACATTCTGCTAGAACTGACGTCAGTCGACCTGGATTACCGTCTCGATATTGAGCGTCAGCGTATCGCCCAATTACAACAGCAGCGGCAGCGTGGAGCGACGCGACAGGAAACTGCGAGTGAAATTCAGGTCATGGATCGGCAGTTAGCGGAGGCGCTGGCACGCTATCGAGGGTTGGCAGCACAGCGTCAACGCTTAACGATTCGGGCGCCGCAAACAGGTGTGGTACGCGATCTGGCACGTGACATGACAGCAGGACGCTGGCTAACGGCGGATACGCCATTACTACGTGTGGTGGAACCCGCACAAGGCCGAGTGGTTGGCTATATCCCCGAGGAATCACTCAAGCGCACCCAAGAAGGCATGCACGGCGTCTTCCTTGCCGACGATCCCGCTTTCCCACGTATTGACGTTACGCTTCATGAGATCGCCCCCACGGGCAGCGCTTATCTGCAACAAGAAATGCTCGCGTCCGATCGCCACGGCCCGATTGCCGTGCGGCGCGATAACGAACGTAATCCGCAGCCCGTGCAAGCACAATACCGCGTGCAGTTTACCCTGTCCCCTCAGGCGCTGTTACCACAACAGCCTCTGCGCGGTAGCGTCGTCGTAGCGGGAGAGAAAGAATCACTACTGGGTGCGGTCTGGCGTCGCGTCGCCGCTTTAGGCATCCGCGAAAGTGGTTTTTGATCGACCCTAATCCCCCCTGCGGGCAGTACCTCGCCTTTAGGCCCGCAGCCAACCTATTTCCCTCCTCATCAGCCTATTTACTGTGACGCAGTATTTTTCAAAATATTGCTATTTTTTTCTGGCGGCAACTAACAAAAAGCCGTGCGTAAGCTATTGTTCATAAGTCACTAAAAACAAAAAAATATAATAATAATTCAAATAATTACTTAACTAACCAATACCATCCTCACCCAAGAAACAGCAACAAAAAACAGCCATTCTACAAGGGGATTCAAGATGAAAGTAACCAAACGTTTCTATGCCAAATCACTCCTGGCAGCCTCGTTGGCCTTAGCGATGTTCCATGCCGAAGACGCCTCCGCCTGTGACGGTGATGCACCTTATATCGGCTCAGTTTGTTATATGGTCACCAGCTATTGTCCGAGTGGCTATTTGCCCGCAGCAGGACAATCCGTCTCGATCAGCACCTATCAGGCACTCTATGCGTTGATCGGCAATATATGGGGCGGCTCGCCGCAAACCAATAACTTTACGCTGCCCGACCTGCGCGGTAGAAGCATCGTTGGCGCAGGGCAAGGTACAGGACTCAGTCTGATACAACGTGGTCAATCGCTGGGTGCC
Source organism: Pectobacterium brasiliense (assembly GCF_016950255.1). Lineage (NCBI taxonomy): Bacteria > Pseudomonadati > Pseudomonadota > Gammaproteobacteria > Enterobacterales > Pectobacteriaceae > Pectobacterium > Pectobacterium brasiliense. The sequence goes on from NZ_JACGFN010000001.1 coordinate 2,488,254, forward strand.
GAGACGGCCACCTTGTCGGCAAGCAATGTCGCGCCTCATACCCATCCAACCGCGCAATCACTCACGACCACCTTTGATGTGCTAGTGCCTGCCACTACTGGCAACCTGACGGTGGGTGCCACTTTACCCATAGCCACCACCACCCCGGCCACTACGGGCACAACCCCCGCTAACGGCGCGAATTTCCTGACCGCGCTCAGCGCGACCGTGCCTGTGGGGGCAGCAACCCAAAATGCCACCTTCAAAGGCCCCTATCAGGCAGCCAAACCGGCCAATACCGCCTATCTCATCGCAGACACCACTGTGTCGGGGGCAGCCTCTACGCCTCCGTTAACGATCAAAGTACCGGAAACCGTGGTAGGCAATAATGTCGGGGGCGGAATGCCCTTCTCGGTTCGCGATCCGGCGATCGGGTTGACCGCCTGTATTGCAGTACAAGGTCTCTACCCAACCAATCCAAACTAGGCGTGTTTTTACATTCCGATTTTTGGAATAGTAAGCGTGCCGGGTATTTTCCCGGCACTTTCTTTATTCAGTAGTTTAGATATTAATATCATTGAGTTACTGATTGAATACCGTAAGAAAATTCCACCATTAGAAATACGAATCATGTAAACAAAAAAAATCAATAGAGATTTATCTTACTTTTCGGAAATTTATATTCCCAAGTTTTAATATTTCACTTAAATTTACATTAAGACAACAGAACAATCATGTGGCAATCATTTGCTTTACATTTAGTGCTACATGGCGTTTTTTCGTCTCCCAGCCACATCTATCAGGTTGTTATGTAATAACAATGATTACCGGGAGTACAGGTTATGCAATGGCGCCATTTCTTCTCTTCGCGTAGCAAACGCGACCGTATCACTAGCAACACGGCGACAGCCTTGTCGACGCCGCTGGGATACGCCCTTGAAGCACGCATGATGTTTGATGGTGCCGTCGCCGCCACCGTGAATCAAGCCGATGCAGGGCAAAACACCAGCGAGGCCGCACAGGCCACAAACGCTGCCAGCAATGACTCCGCACATGCCAAGGATGATTCTCAGACCCACAACGATAATCAGACCGATAATGGGCAAGACGATCACGCGGTGACCCAAGATAACGGCACCAGCGATGTCGCCGTGGCAGGTGAAGGCTCGCGTAAAGAAGTGGTGTTTATCGATACCTCATTAACCGATTACCAAACGCTGGTCGACAACGTGCCTACCGGTATCGAGGTGGTATTGCTGGATGGCAGCAAAGATGGCCTAAGCCAACTGGCAGAGTGGGCAAAAAACCATAGCGGTTATGACGCGATCCATGTGCTAAGCCACGGCGGTGAGGGCGAACTGCAACTGGGTACATTAACGCTCGACAGCAAGACCGCCGACGCGCGCGCGGCCGATTTAACCACGCTGGGCTCGGCGCTGACAGAATCAGGAGATTTACTCCTTTACGGATGTGAAGTCGCACAGAATTCAGGACAGAGCTTCGTTTCTCTGCTGGCACAAATCACCGGAGCCGATATCGCAGCGTCCAACGATACCACGGGTCAGGGCGGAGACTGGAATCTCGAAATACAGACCGGAATAATTGAAGCCGCAACCCTGCATGTAGACAACTACCAGCATAGCCTGCACGTCAACAATACTGAGGTGACACTGTGGATCGACGGCATAGATTATAGCACCAACCCAGTAGGGTCAGGCAGCGAAGTATTCCTGGACTTAAGGGATGAAGCCAGTTCCGAATGGTACATTGATATCGACCCAGCCACCTCGACCATCACCATGACCATACGTAACGGTCAAGGGCCGTTTGCGGGGCTTACGTCGTTCGATTTGGTGTTCAATAACCTCACTAACGGCACATTACTCGCCATTACTTCGATCACCAAGGATAACAGCGCAACCACCAGTGCGGCGGATCTCTCAGCTAGCGTTATCGGCACCGACAAAACCATCACCTTCCATATCGACACCGACAGTACAAAAGGCGATGGGGTTTTAGTGTGGCACTTCACGTCGACCAATCTTGGCGGTAGCAACGATACCGCCCCTAGTGTGACCGGCACGGGCAACAACCCGACCTATACGGAAAACGGGTCTGCCGTTGCCTTATTTAACGGCGTATCCGCCTTGACCAATGACAGCGGACAAACCTTTACCGGCGCAACATTGACCATCACCAACGTGGCGGACAGCACGGAATACCTGAATATCAACGGTATCAAGGTGTCCCTCATCAATGGTAATAGTGTCGCACTTGGCAGCGGCTACGGTTCGGCTAACATCAGCCTCAGTGCTGGCACGGCGGTCGTCAGCTTAAGCGGCGCGACGCTGAGTGATGCCAACATGAGCTCACTGTTGTCCGGCATGACCTATGGCAACAGCAGCGAGAACCCCAGCACCACAGCGCGTACCGTCACATTAACCCAGCTTACAGATTCAGGTTCAAGTAACAACACCACCACACCCAATATTACCAGCTCAGTGAGTGTGGTTGCGGTGAATGATGCACCGACGGACCTGGCTCTCTCCAATACGACATTCGGTCAATCCCTAGGCAGCAACGGTATTATCGGGACGCTATCGGCCACCGACGTTGACTCCACCACATTTACCTACAGTCTGGTGAGTGGCGTCGGCAGTACTGATAATGCACTCTTTACCCTCAGCGGCAGCACGCTGAGAGCGGTTAATGCCGCCACCATGGCTGCCGGAACCTATTCCGTGCGTCTCCAGGTCTCCGACGGGCAAGCTACCTATGAGAAGGTCGTCACCTTAACGGTGGCCGACGATATCGCGCCTACGTTTGATATCGCTCCCGCGGTGTCGAATGCCACCAGCAGCGGGTTCGACCTCAGCAGCAGCCTTAACGAAGCAGGCAGCATCTATTATGTGGTGCTGCCAGACGGTGCAACCGCGCCGAGCGCGACCCAAATCGTCAACGGACAGAACGCCACGGGCAGTCTGGCATTCGCATCAGGCAGTACCATCGTCAACAGTGCACCCTACAGCCGCACCTTTACCCTGACTGGTCTGGCGGCGGCAACGGCGTACGATGTGTATATGGTCGCCAGAGACAGCGCCGGTAATGCCACCGTCAGCGTCGTCAAGCTTGATGTCACGACCGCCGCAAGCAGCACTGCACCGACCTTGTCCGCCACGGGCAGCAATCCGGTGTTTATCGGCGGAATGGCGGGAGCTGTCGATCTGTTCAGTGGAGTCAGTGCAGACACGCGGGACAGCGGGCAAACCTTTAACTCACTGACCCTGACCGTGTCCAACGTTAGCGACAGCGGTGAATTTATCAGCGTGGCAGGCAACACCATCAGTCTGGCGAGCAATGGCAGCGGCACGCTGACCGGCATCGGCAGTTATACGGTAACGCGCGTCGGCAACACCGTGACGCTACAACTGAGCGGGATGAGCGCCAGTAACACGCAATTTGCCGGTCTGGTGGATGGCTTACGCTACGGCAATAGCAACAGCAGCGTCACGGCGGCCACACGAGATGTGTCCTTAACCGCCGTCAGAGATAGCGGTACCAACAACAACACCACATCGCTGAGCCTTACCTCGTCAGTGAATGTATTAGCCAGCAACAGCGCGCTGTATGTTACCTCTGGTGACGATACCGGCGACGATGCGTCTTTCGGCAATAGCTTACAAGACGATCTCAATGATGGCGGCGGGCTCAGTCTGCGCGAAGCGTTGCATTGGGCCAACCAGACCCCCGGTATCGACCGTATTGTGTTCCAGACCAACGTCACGTTGGCTGAAGGTCTGCTGGTCCCGACCAGTTCCATGTTGATCGACGGGCAAAGTTTTACCCTGAACGGTGGCGGTTATTCCGGCTTTCAAATCAACACCTCATCGATAACACTCGCTATTCAGAATCTGACGCTAACGAATTTCACCACCAGCACTAACCAGGTTACCGGTGGCGTATTGGGGATCCATTACGGCGCGACGGACATCAATTTCAGGCTGTATAACGTCGATATCTCCGGCAATACTGACGACACCTGGGGTACCGGTATGATTGACCTGTTCAATATTGCCCCAGGCAGGTACATCGTCGATTTGGATCGGGTCAATATTCATAATAACGTGCTGTTTGGCGGTTTAAATGAAGAGGGGGTTGTCCGACTGTTCGTAGCCGGTACTCAGCACACTGTCTCGCTGTCGGTCACTAATTCCGCCATCTACAACAACGGTAGTTTCAACCCAGCCAGCGGCAATATTGGCGTAGCGGGCATTTACGCAACGGCTAGCTTGAGCAACGCCACCAGTACACACATCAGCTTGATGAACACCACCATCACGGGTCAGGATGCGGGTCTGGTGTTCGGATTCACGGGTGGCTCGACAAGCTGGGTCGCCAGCGTACGCAACTCGATTATTTCCGGTAACACTGTCGATGTCACCACCTTCCAGGGCGGTAGTTATACTCTGAACGGTAATAACAATCTGATCGGCGGTACCGTCGATCGGGTGGCAGCAGCAGACCCACGACTGGCGGCCAGTGCCACCAATGCGATTAATCAAGGCGATCGCTTCTCTGTCACCGGTGACACAGATGCACGTGGTTTGGATCGTGTGCGGCAAGGGGCTGTCGATATCGGTGCTTACGAATCGCAGTTTGCCTCGGGTGTAAGTCCACAGGTGGATCTGAACGGTGCAAGCTCGGGCAATGACTATAGCGCCACCGTCTCCAGCGGCTTGAGCACGGGCGTGCCTATAACCGATATGCTGGCAACACTCTCGCAAACCGACGGCGACACACGCCTGTGGACACTGACGCTCTCGCTGGCGGGCAACGTCAATGGCAGCAGCGAATATTTGACGTTATCGCAACAGGCATTACTGGCCGCCCATGCCGCGGGCATCAACGTGTCAGGAGATGGTAGCCAAACGGTGACCCTCACCGGTGGGGCCACGCTGGACGCCTTCCAGACAGCGTTACGCGCCATCGTTTATGTTAATGTCGCCACCACGCCCACCGCAGGCAATCGCACCATTTCAGTTACCGCCAATGACGATGCCAGCAGCAGTGCGACCTCAACGTTGACGGTCGTTGTTGGCAATCCTCCCGTGGTTGCCGCCCCGATCCCTGCACAAAGCATCGCACAAGATGGTAGCCTGAGTTTTACCGTACCGGCAGGTACCTTCACGGATCCGGATGGCGATACGCTGACACTGAGCGCCACATTGGCCAACGGTTCACCGCTGCCAAGCTGGCTCACCTTTAATCCGGTCACCGGCACCTTCACTGGCACGCCGGGCAATGCGGATGTCGGCAGCCTGAGCATCAAAGTTACAGCCACCGATACCACCAATGCCTCGGTCAGCACCACCTTTAGCCTGACCGTCACCAACGTTAACGATGCGCCAATCGTCGCAACGCCAATACCGGCACAGAGCGTGGCACAGGATGACAGTCTGAGCTTCACCGTACCCGCAGGCACCTTCACGGATCCGGATGGCGATACTCTCTCTCTGAGCGCTACGCTGGCCAACGGTTCAGCGCTGCCAAGCTGGCTCACCTTTAATTCGGCCACCGGCACCTTCTCCGGCACGCCGGGTAATGCGGATGTCGGCACCCTAAGCATTAAGGTCATCGCCAACGATGGCAATGCCTCCGTCAGCACTACCTTTAGTCTGACTATCACCAATGTTAACGATGCACCGATGGTCTCAGCCACTATTCCGGCGCAAAGTGTGGCGCAGGACGGTAGCCTGAACTTCACCGTTCCGGCAGGCACCTTTACCGATCCGGATGGCGATACGCTGACGCTCAGCGCCACATTGGCCAACGGTTCACCGCTGCCGAGCTGGCTCACATTTAATCCGGCCACCGGCACCTTTACGGGCACACCGGGCAATAGTGATGTCGGCACCTTGAGCATCAAAGTCACCGCCAACGATGGTAGTGCCTCGGTCAGCACCACCTTTAGCCTGACCGTCACCAACGTCAACGATGCGCCAATCGTCGCAACGCCAATACCGGCACAGAGCGTGGCACAGGATGGCAGCCTGAACTTCGCCATCCCCGTCGGCACCTTCACGGACCCGGATGGCGATACTCTCTCTCTGAGCGCCACGCTGGCCGACGGCTCGCCGCTGCCGGGTTGGCTAACCTTTAACGCTGCCACCGGCACCTTCTCCGGCACGCCGGGCAACGCGGATGTCGGCAGCCTGAGCATTAAAGTGACTGCCACCGATACCGCCAGTGCCGCAGTCAGCACTACCTTTAGCCTAACCGTCACCAACGTCAACGATGCACCGGTGGTCGGCACGCCGATCCCACCACAAAGCGTGGCGCAGGACGGCGGCTTCAACTTTACCGTCCCTTCGGGCACCTTCAGCGATCCCGATGGCGATACCCTGACGCTGAGCGCTACGCTGGCCAACGGCTTGCCGCTACCGAGCTGGATCAGCTTTAATCCGGCCACCGGTACCTTCTCCGGCACGCCGGGCAACACCGATGTTGGTAGCCTGTCTATCCGCGTCACCGCTACCGACGGCAGCAACGCCTCGGTACATACTGATTTCAGCCTGACCATCACCAACGTCAACGACGCTCCGGTGGTCGCCACGCCGATACCGGCACAGAGCGTGGCACAGGACGGCAGCCTGAACTTCACCGTACCGCCAGGCACTTTCACGGACCCGGATGGCGATACCCTAACCTTGAGCGCCACCCTCGCCGACGGCTCACCGTTGCCGAGTTGGATCACCTTTAATCCAGCCACCGGTACCTTCTCCGGCACGCCCGGTAACGCAGATGTCGGTAGCCTGTCTATTCGCGTCACCGCCACCGATAGCAGCAACGCCTCAGTGCATACTGATTTCAGCCTGACCATCACCAACGTCAACGATGTGCCCGTGGTCGCCACGCCGATCCCACCACAGAGTGTGGTACAGGATGGCAGCCTGAGTTTCACCGTACCGTCAGGCACCTTCACGGACCCGGATGGTGATACGCTGACGCTCAGCGCCACCCTCGCCGACGGCTCACCGCTGCCGGGCTGGATCACCTTTAATCCGGCCACTGGCACTTTCTCCGGTACACCGGGGAATAGTGATATCGGCAATCTGAGTATTAAGGTCACCGCCAACGATGGCGATGCCTCGATCAGTACCACTTTCAGCCTGACAGTCACGCCATCGAACCAGGCTCCCGTAGTATCCACGCCAATCCCGCCGCAAAGCGTGGCGCAGGACGGCGGCTTCAACTTTACCGTCCCTTCGGGCACCTTCAGCGATCCGGATGGCGATACGCTGACCCTCAGCGCCACCCTCGCCGACGGATCGCCGCTGCCGAGCTGGATCACCTTTAATCCGGCCACCGGCACGTTCTCCGGTACGCCGGGTAATAGCGATGTCGGCACGCTGGTGATCCGGGTAACGGCCACCGACGGCAGCAATACCTCAATTAGCACCAGCTTTGGCCTGACGGTGACCAATGTTAACGATGCGCCAGTGGTTGGCTCCCCAATTCCGCCGCAAAGTGTGGCGCAGGATGGCGGCTTCAACTTTACCGTGCCTGCGGGCACCTTCAGCGATCCCGATGGTGATACCCTGACGCTCAGCGCTACCCTCGCCGACGGCTCGCCGCTGCCAGGCTGGATAACCTTTAATCCGGCCACCGGCACGTTCTCCGGTACGCCGGGTAATAGCGATGTCGGCACGCTGGTGATCCGGGTAACGGCCACCGACGGCAGTAATACCTCCGTCAGCACCAGCTTTGGCCTGACGGTGACCAACGTTAACGATGCGCCCGTGGTTGGCACCCCGCTCCCGGCACAAAGTGTGGCGCAGGATGGCGGCTTCAACTTTACCGTGCCTGCGGGCACGTTTATCGATCCCGATGGCGATACACTGACGCTCAGCGCCACCCTCGCCGACGGGTCGCCGCTGCCGAGCTGGATCACCTTTAATCCGGCCACCGGCACGTTCTCCGGTACGCCAGGTAATAGCGATGTCGGCACGCTGGTGATCCGGGTAACGGCCACCGACGGCAGCAATACCTCCGTCAGCACCAGCTTTGGCCTGACGGTGACCAACGTTAACGATGCGCCAGTGGTTGGCTCCCCAATTCCGCCGCAAAGTGTGGCGCAGGATGGCGGCTTCAACTTTACCGTGCCTGCGGGCACCTTCAGCGATCCCGATGGTGATACCCTGACGCTCAGCGCCACCCTCGCCGACGGCTCGCCGCTGCCAGGCTGGATCACCTTTAATCCGGCCACCGGCACGTTCTCCGGTACGCCGGGTAATAGCGATGTCGGCACGCTGGTGATCCGAGTAACGGCCACCGACGGCAGCAATACCTCCGTCAGCACCAGCTTTGGCCTGACGGTGACCAACGTTAATGATGCGCCCGTGGTTGGCCCCCCGATCCCGGCACAAAGTGTGGCGCAGGATGGCGGCTTCAACTTTACCGTGCCTGCGGGCACGTTTATCGATCCCGATGGCGATACGCTGACGCTCAGCGCCACCCTCGCCAACGGGTCGCCGCTGCCGAGCTGGATCACCTTTAATCCGGCCACCGGCACGTTCTCCGGTACACCGGGCAATGGCGATATCGGCACGCTGGTGATCCGAGTAACGGCCACCGACGGCAGCAATACCTCTGTCAGCACCAGCTTTGGCCTGACGGTGACCAACGTTAATGATGCGCCAGTGGTTGGCTCCCCAATTCCGCCGCAAAGCGTGGCGCAGGATGGCGGCTTCAACTTTACCGTGCCTGCGGGCACCTTCAGCGATCCCGATGGTGATACCCTGACGCTCAGCGCCACCCTCGCCGACGGCTCGCCGCTGCCAGGCTGGATCACCTTTAATCCGGCCACCGGCACGTTCTCCGGTACACCGGGCAATGGCGATGTCGGCACGCTGGTGATCAGGGTAACGGCCACCGACGGCAGCAATACCTCAATTAGCACCAGCTTTGGCCTGACGGTGACCAATGTTAACGATGCGCCAGTGGTTGGCTCCCCAATTCCGCCGCAAAGTGTGGTGCAGGATGGCGGCTTCAACTTTACCGTGCCTGCAGGCACGTTTATCGATCCCGATGGCGATACCCTGACGCTCAGCGCCAGCCTCGCTGACGGCTCGCCGCTGCCAAGCTGGCTGCGCTTCGATCCTGCTATCGGCACCTTCTCCGGCACACCTGGCAATAGTGATGTGGGCAATCTGGTGATTAGAATCACCGCCACCGACGGCAGTAATACCTCAATTAGCACCAGCTTTGGCTTGACGGTGACACGCAGCATTGTGGGCGGCGATCCCCAATTTAAAGCCAACGACGGTCTTGGCCGGACACCATCATTCAGCGATACGCGCCAGCTGTCCACACAGGATGTCGCGGCAGCAGAGCCGACGTTAGGTGGTCTGATTACCAATCCGTCACTCGGCAGTCTTACCGTGGGTAACGACAGTGCCCCGAGATCGGTAATGTCTGCCATCTTCGCCACCGGACGCCAGAACACTGAGGGAAGTACCCTCCCAACTAGCCAGGTAGCGGGCACTTTCGGACGTGGCGTAACCAGCGGCATTGGCGTTAATTTCGACAGCACGTTGGGATCCTTCCCCAGCTTTAGCAAAGATCCCGCTTTAGGCGGAACCTCATCGCTGGCCAGTGCGTTCTCGGGGATCTACCTGCCTTCACTGACGCCAATGGAGGTCTTCTCCGGTGGCAGTTGGAAAGACATTCCGCTCGATAGGGTGAATAGCGCAATGAATAGCACAGATGACAACACTGGGCGCTCTGTGGCCTTTACGCCCTCGCTCCATCGGCAATTACAACAGATAGGTGACTCGGAACTGCAACGTCTGGCCGCTATTGAGCAAGCGTTGCAGGAAAGTGGTCAGCAGCAAGGATAACCCTGCACAACAGTGCAGCAACTGGCGATACGCAAGACGATCGCAAGAACAATTAGAACCATCACAAAAATAACAGTGGTAATGATGATAATGACGAGGAGCGGAATCGTGTTAAAGGGTCGGAAACTATTTAGCCTTAGCGCCATCGTACTAGCCGCCAGCGGCTGTGCCGTAACCACCCAGCCGATCAGCAAGGTCGAAAGCGGGCAACGCAGCCAGCAGGACCAAGTCGCCATGTTCAGCCAGCAGGAGCCCGTCACGGCACCGATCACGCTGTATGATGCTATGGCACGTGCGCTGAAATACAACCTCGAGTCACGCTTAAAAGTGATGGAATATGCACTGAGTCAGCAGCAACTGGAACTGGCACGTTACGATATGCTGCCCAGGATCGCCGCATCGGCAGGCTACGTGGGGCGTAATAATATGAGTGCCTCCAGCAGCCGCAGCGTTGAAACGGGACGTACCTCTCTGGAACCGTCCACCTCGCAGGATCGTGACCGCGACGTGGCCGATCTGACCATGGTATGGAACGTGCTCGACTTTGGCGTCAGCTACGTGACCGCCCAGCAAAAATCGGATCAGCGCTGGATTGCCGAAGAGCGTAAGCGCAAAGTCGTGCACACCATCCTGCAAGACGTGCGATCCGCCTACTGGCGCGCCGTGGCTGCCGAACGCTTGTTGGGACAGATTGATGGCCTGATTGCCCGCGTCAACACGGCACGTGACGCAAGTGAGCACATGTCATCACAGCAGATTGGCGATCCCATTGAAGCGCTGAGCTATCAACGCGCGCTGATCGATGCTACACGACAGTTGGAAGAACAGCGTCGCGCACTGTCGCTCGCCAAAACCGAGCTGGCAACCTTGATGAATCTGCCATTGGATACGGCCTACAAGCTCGCGTTGCCACAAAGCGGTGACGAGACCGTGCCGCAGTTGAATGTCGATGTGAAAGTGCTGGAAGAAGCGGCGCTAGTCAGTCGCCCGGAACTGCGCGAGCAGGATTATCAGGTGAGAATTCATGCCGCTGAAACCCGCAAAGCGCTGCTGCGTATGCTGCCCGGCGTGGAAATCAGCGCAGGCGGCCACTATGACAGCAACTCCTTCCTGGTCAATAACAGTTGGGCTGACGTCGGCGTAAAAGCCACTTGGAACCTGTTCAATCTATTGTCTGGCCCAGCCGCGCGTAAAGCCGCTCAGGCTAACGAATCCGTGTCGGAAATGCAGCGTCAGGCGATGTCACTGGCAATTATGGCACAGTTGTACATCGCTCGAGCCAACTTCAATGAGGCTCAGCGACAATATAAAACCAGTTCAGAATTACGTAATCTTGACACTAAAATCGTCGAACAGCTTAGAAACCGCTATAAGGCTAACAGTATTGGTGAATTGCAGTTGATTCAAGGTGAGTTGAACGCCCTCAACGCCAGTTTGCGTCAGGATCTGGCTTATGCAGAACTACGCAATACTTACGGCCAGATATTCTCGACGATCGGACTGGATTTGCTACCGAAAACACTTCCGTCCACTAACCTTGCAGATATCAGTCAGGCACTGCGTCAATCTGACACCAACTGGCAACAGGGTAAAATCAGTACCTTACAATCGTTCTGATAGCCGTGTGGCAATCGCGTATTGCCACCGCCATTCTTTACCCGATCGATAAAGGGCAGCGATGCTGCCCTTTATCATTTTCAGACGTCCGTCAGGCGCTTGCGATCGACTTTACCGCTGCCAGTTTTAGGCAACTTGTCGAGCACCACAATGCGTCCCGGCACCATGTAAGCCGGTAAGAACTGATGCAATTGCTTGCGCAGTGCCAGCTTGGTCATCTCCGAGCCGGATTTATATTCCACGTAGCCGACCAGCACCGCCTCGTCCCCTTCCCCCTGAAGTTTGACGGCCGCATCCTGCACCTGCTCGATCCGCTTCAATTGCGCCTCGATCTCCCCTAATTCGATGCGGAATCCCCGTAATTTCACCTGATCGTCGAAACGACCCAGATACTGATAGCGATCGTCCGCCAGCAGCCGGACTTTATCGCCGGTGCGGTACATTCGCTGTCCAGACTCCGCCTGCTGAATAAAACGATCCTGCGTCAGATCGTCACGCTGCCAGTATCCGCTGCTCAGCGCTTCACCGAGAATGCACAGTTCGCCGACCATCCCTTCCGACAGCGGATGACGATCGTCATCGATCACCAGATGCTGATAGCCCGCCAGCGTGTTGCCGAGCGCGACCGTGTGCTGGTTCTCCAACGCGGCACCATCAATCTGCGCCATCTGCGACCAAATTGTCGCTTCGGTTGGTCCATAGCAATTCCACAGCGTCTTACAACGGCTGACCAAGCGCTGTGCCAGTCGCAGATCCAGCGCTTCACCGCCGCACAGCGCCACCAGATCGGGTTTACCCTGCCAGCCCGCCTTGAACATCATGCGCCAAAACGCGGGCGTGGCCTGCAATACGTTGATTTTCGGTCGAGCCTGCAAATACGCCGCGACCGCCTGCGGATCTTTGTATTCCTCATGCGTAGTCAGATGCTGCACGCCGCCGACCCACAGCGGCGCAAACACTTCCAGCATGGAGATATCAAACGCCAGCGTGGTAATCAGCAGCCAGTTGGCGTTATCCGTTAAAGCCAGCCGATCTACGCTGGCATGAATAAAGGTTTGCAGCGCCCGCTGACCAATCACCACGCCCTTTGGTTTCCCCGTCGAACCGGAGGTAAACATCATGTAGGCCGCGGTTTCCGGTCCACCGGTCCACGCCAGCTGTACGCTCGCCGTGGAATCGCTGGCGGCATACGGTAAATCACACAGGTTTAGTATCGGACAGTCAAACGCCAGCGAACCGCCGGTATAGCCGTCCTGCAAGACCGCTGCCAGCGCCGCTTCCTGCTGAATCGCCTGTAGACGCTCTCCCGGAAAATCCGGCTCCAGCGGCACAAACGTCACCTGAGAAAACAGGCAGGCCAGCAGCGCCGCCACGGTGTCAGGCTGACGACTAAGGTGCAGCCCCACGCGCTGACCGGCCGTCACCCCTTGCGCCGCCAGCGCCTGTTGGATCAGCGCCACGCGTTGCAACAGTTCCCGATAGCAAATTTCGCGTTCCTGAAAGGCGATCGCCACACGATCCTGACGTGTTTCCTCAGTAAGACGCGCCAGCAGTTCATCATGCAGCGCGGGCATCGCCGCCCTGTGCGGTAGCGGTGCCACCAGCGGACTGAGGCGAATCTGCGCCAGCCGCTCCCAGCGAGAAGCCAGCAGGCCATCAAGTAGCTGCGTGAGATCGCAGGCCATACGCTGTAGCTGCCGATTGTCGAACTGCCCATCAGGCGCGGTCAGAATGACCCGATCGTGCTGAACCTGCACGATGAGCGCCACATTCTGAGCTACGGCAGGTAACGATGCCTTCTCCCCCACGATCAGCAGGCTGCTAAACAGCGCATGCTGGTTATCTGCTGCCAGCATCTCTGGCGCGGACAGCGGATCGCACGACGATCCCACGGCGGCGATCCACTCGTTAACGAGACGATCGCGCTGTTGAAAATTGGCGATCAGCGGCCTTACGCTGTCAGGAAGATCGCCTGTGACGAGCGCCATACACACCTGCTCTTCACCACTGTATTTGTACAGCAGCCAGCTCCACGCTGCGCTTACCAGCGACGCAGGATAGTGCTTAATCAGTTCACTGCTGTGTCGCTGTTCACCGTGCGCGGCCCCAACCCGCTGCCCGAAGGCCGTGGGCTGTTGGATATCCGCCAGCGGATTCCCCACTGCTTCATCGTTCCCTGTCATGACAGCGTTTCCTCATTGGCGGTAACCCTCGACTGTGCCAGATACCCGCTCAGCGTCTGCGGTGACGGGTAGCGCTGTAAAAGCGCCACACTCACTGGCTGCGCTAACGCACGGCTCAATGCCTGTGCCAGTGCAATACGCTGTAGCGAATCGACACCGCTTTCACACAGCGTCTGCGACCAGAGACCGGATTCACCGAGATGTAGCACCTGCGCCCACACGCGCAGCAGCGACTGGGCTGATGGCGTATCCGGCTGGCTAATACCGCTATCTGCCACCGTTTTCTGCGCAACCACCGAGCCTGTCGCTTTCTCATGCCCGATAATCTCGGCTGGCTGCTGCGGCGCGCTATTGATCAGCGCCACCACTTCGTCATGCCAGCGCATCAGCACCCGACGCGCCTGCGCACTGTCCAGCACATCAGCGTCAAACTCGAAGCGCAGCAGCATGCAGCCCGCCAGCTCACGCACCACCAAATTCAACGGCATCTCGACTTTTTCATAGGCGGCGGAGAACTCGGGAGATAACCGATGCGGATCGTCAGCGTGTTGGCCCTGTTCTGCTTTTGCGCCAGGCCGATTTTCATTAACGGGATAGTTTTCATAAATAAACAGGCTGTTGAACAGACGCGAGCGTCCGGCCGTCAGGGCAATCAGCGACTGCGTAGCATGCTGGTTCATCGCCATCAGCTCATTCTGCAACTGCACCAGATGCTGTTGCAGCGATACCGGCTGCTGCCAGCTCAGCGCCAGCGGCAGGCTATTGATGTACAGACCCACACTGCTCGCCACGTCCTCCACCGGACTTTCCCTGCCCGACAGCACATTCCCGACAATACTGACCGCATCGCCGGTCGACCGCGCCAGCAGCCGGTGCCAGGCGTATTGCGCAATAATGCTGTGCGTAACGCCCACCTCGCGGGCAAAGGCGATGAGTGCAGACTGATCCTGCTCATTCAGGCTCACGCCGGTGACCTGCGGTTCAACCTGTGTCAGATGCTGGCTGAGATCGGCGCGTTTCCCCGCCGCCGCAAACAGCATCGCGACATCGTTCGTCTGCGCCAGCAGCGGCTGCCGTTGCTGCCAGAAAGCCTCGACAGCGGACTGCTGCGCCACGGCGTGTAGCGCATAATCCACATAAGCACGATCCACCTGAATCGCGGATGTTTCGCCATGCATAAATGTTTCGCCGTTCATCAACATCTGATAATCACGGTGTACCGCGCCCAGCAGTTGCGGGCCGCTCCAGCCATCAATCACGCTGTGGTGACAGCTCAGGAGCACCCGGTAATCCTGCTCACCCAAACGGAAACAGGCAATGCGCAACAGCGGCGGCTGCGACAAGTTAAATCCGGTGCGTAAATCCTGCTGGCGATAACGTTCGATGACAGCCAGTGGATCGGCCTCCTGCGCCACATCCTGATAGTAGAAAGGCAGGTCTGCCTGCGTCACAATCACCTGCACGCTGGCACACTCACTTTCCAACGCGGCACGCAGCGCCGGGAAACGCTGAATCTGACGCTGCCATGCCTGACGATAGCCTTCCACATCCAGCGCCTGCGCATAGCGAATCGGCGTTTGCAGATGATAAGCATCGTCCTGCGGGCAGCGCAGACGGTGATACAGCATTGACTGCTGGAGCGATGACAGCGGCAACAGCGTGTCGATGTCATAACGCTGCGACAGGCTATCGAGCTGCGTCTGGCTCAGCGTCACCGCCGGGAAGTCGCTGGGGGTAAAGACAGTGCCGTGACGTAGCTGTGCCAGACAGGCCTCCGTCAGCGCACGCAGATTCTCCATGAACCGCGCCATCAGACGTTCACTGTCGCGCTGGTTAAGGCAACCCACCTGACGCAGCGTCAGCTGTCCGCCCGCAATTCCGCCGTGAAGGCTGATAATCTCCGCCGGTTTATTCTCCGGCGAGACGCAGCCTCCCGGCGCGACATCCACCGGACGCCACACGCCAGCCGCCTGAACCGACAGCCCGAGATAGTTGAACACAATCGGCGATAGCGTCAGCGAACCGCCCTCCGGATGATGGTAGCGCAGCGGGTTAAACCCGACGCCTTTATCCGGCACCTGACGCAGCTGTTCCTTGCTGGATTTAATCAGGGAAGCCCAGTCGGACCGATCTTGCAGACACACCGGATAGGTGCTGGTAAACCACCCTACCGTGCGACTGACATCCAGCGTCGGATCAATCGCCTCGCGACCGTGCCCTTCCAGCATGATTCGGGCTTTATCGCCCCAGCCGAGATCGTTTAGCGTACGGGTCAGCGCTGCCAGCAGCAGATCGCTGACGTCGGTATTAAAGGCACGGTTGGCCTCGCTCACCAGTTGACCTGTGGTTTCCTCATCCAGCGTCAGCATCGCGGCGCTAGCCTGGCCCTGCGGATCTTTAGCCGCCATCAGCGCCGTCTGATCCACGCCGTCTTCCTGCGCCTGCCAGTACGTCAGCTGTTCCGCATGCTGTATGGCGTAGTTTTGCAGTGCCGCCCCCCACTGGCGATAGCTCGACGTTTTCGGCAGCAGCGGTTTACCGAGGTACAGCCGCTCCAGATCGTCGACCAGAATGCGCCAGGACACGGCATCAATCACCAGATGGTGAAAAGCGAGGAACACAGCCGTGTCCGCCTGCGGATGGTGGCGTACCAGTGCGGCGGCCATCGTTCTTCCCTGCGCGGGATCGAATTCACTCTGTAGCACGGTAAACGCCTGTTGCAGGCCGTCGTCACCGAGCTGACGATAATCCAGCGTCGACACCGCAGGGCAAGGCACATCCGTCAGATAGCGTTGCCCGTCCGCATCACAGGCCAGACGTAGCGCGTCATGCTGCACCATCAGCGCCTGCAACATCGTGGTAAGGCGTTCGGTATCCACGTCCGGCAGTTGGATCATCGCCGCCTGATTCCAGTGCTCAGGACGTGCCAGCGGCTGTTCCATAAACCAGCGCTGAATCGGCAGCAGCGCGAATTCGCCTTCCAGCGTGCCCTGCTCCGCCACAACACCTGTGTCACGATCATTTTGTGCCAGCACGCGACACAAACGCCGCACGCTTTTTGCTTCGAAAACGTCTTTTACCGTGCAGACATAGCCCGCGCTGCGCAAGCGCGTCGTCAGTTGAATACTAAGGATGGAATCGCCGCCTAAGCGGAAGAAATCATCCTCAACGCCCAACGGCGTATTCAGCACGCTGCGCCAAATCGCCAGTACGTCCGCTTCCAGCGGATTATCGGCTTCACCGTCGCCTTCACTTGCCTCCAGCACCGGCGGCAGCTGTTTCGTATCCAGCTTGCCGTTTGGCGTCAGCGGCATATCTTCGAGCAGAATCAGTCGGAACGGCACCATGTATTCTGGCAGGTGCTTCGCGACATCAATCAGCACGGCGGCAGGTTCCGGTGTGCCGCAGCCCGCTTTCACCGTGCCATAGGCAACCAGCGCCGGACGGTTTCCGACCTGTGCCACAATGACTTTAACCTGCTTCAGCGACGGACATACCGCCGCCAGCTGTGCCTCAATTTCACCCGGCTCAATGCGGTAGCCGCGCAGCTTAATCTGCTCATCAATACGGCCACAATATTCATAGTCGCCGTTGTTCAGCAGTCTGGCCTTATCACCCGTGCGATAGATACGCAGCGTCGCCGTGCTCTGTTCGGTGTTGTTCACATCATTCAGCGTGATGTGTTCAAAGCGGCTGGCAGTCATCTGCGGCTGGTTGAGGTAGCCACGCGCCAGCCCAAGCCCCGCAAGACACAGTTCACCCGGCACGCCCGCCGGACACAGCTGCCCTGCTGCGTCCAGAATCAACGCCTGAATATGGGCGATAGGTTTCCCGATGGTCACAGGCTGACCTTTACGCAGACGGGCGCTCAACGCGGTGACGGTACACTCCGTCGGTCCGTACATATTGTACAGCGCGACCTTATCGGCCCAGTTTTCCACCACGGCGTTCGGGCAGGCTTCACCGCCCATGCCAATGGCCTGAATGCCGTTAACGTGCTGTGGATCGAGAATCGACATCAGCGCCGTCGGCAGGATCAGGTGCGTCGCACCCGCCTGTTCGGCCTGCACAATCGCCCGATCGTTGGGTTCGCCAAACGCCAGCGTGCCCCCGCTGCTCAGCGGCAGCAGCGTCGTCATGTTACCGGCGTCAAACGAGAGCGACATGCAGTTGAACATGGTGCTTTGCGGTGTGAAATCGATACGATCGCGATGATCGTCCAGCAGATTGATCAGTGAACCGTGTTCGATCATGACGCCCTTCGGCAGACCGGTCGATCCCGAGGTGTAGATCACCTGTGCCAGCTGCTGTGCATGGCGCGGAATAGCTGGCGGTTCATCGCCCGGCAGATCGTGCCACTGCGCGACAACCGTAGGATCGGTCAGATCGATGCACTGTTCGGCAGACCACTGCGCCAGCTGTTGCCCATCACCGCCGAGAATGACAGCAAGATTGGCATCGGTAATGATGTGACGCAGCCGCTCCGGCGGATAGTCGGGATCCAACGGCACATAGGCTGCACCCGCTTTCCAGACGGCCAGCAGCGCAATGACAAAATAGCGATCGCGCTTCGCCAGCACGCCAACCAGCGACTGTTCGCCCAGCCCCTGACGGTGCAGCCAGTGCGCCAGCTGATTCGACTGCCTGTTCAGTTCAGCATATGTCAGCTTATCCGTGCGCTGTTCGCCGTCAAAGGCTATCGCCAGCTGCTGAGGATCGCGCTGGGCGATGGCTTCAATCACGTCGGTTACCGTCAGCTGCGGCTGCGGATAGCTACGCGGTAGCTGCTGACTCTCCGCCAGCACGGCGGCAAAGCGATCCGCTTCCATCAGCGGCAGATGCCAGACGTCGGTTTCCGGTGCCTCAACCACGGCCTCAATCAGCCGGATAAAACGGTCGGCGTAATATTGGATCGTCTGGCGCTCAAACAGCGCGGTGGCAAACAGCCAGTCCAGCCGAACTTCCCCCATCAGCTCCGTCACCTTGACCGAAATATCGGTCTTGGCAGGCAGCACCGGCGACGTTTCCTCCGCCGCATCACAGCCGGGGATCAGATCGTTGAAATCCACTTTGGCCTGATACACCAGCATCACTTGAAAGATCGGGTTGATCGCGGTGGTGCGATCGGAGCCGATCGCCTCGCTTAGCGCTTCAAAACGGTAAAGCTGATGATCGAAAGCCGACAGATCCTGCTCGCGGCAGTATTGCAGGTAATCGACAAAGCGCTGTTGATCCTGCAACTGAGTGCGCAGCACGATGGTGTTAACGAAGAAGCCGACGACATCTTCAATATCTGGCCGCTCGCGATAGGCCAGCGGTGAACCAATGACGATATCTTTCTCGCCGCTAATCCGCGCTAGCATCAGGGAGAACACCGCATGCAACCCAATGAAGTTAGACGTATTGTAGCGCTGACACAGACGCTTAAATTTATCCCACAGATCGTTGTTGATCGCGGAGAAGATCACCTCACCGCCACTGTTCTGGTGTGCCGGACGCGGTTTATCCAGCGGCAGGCTGTGCACCTCAGGGATCCCCGTCAGCCGCTCAACCCAGAACGGTTTGAACTCGTTGTGGTAATCCAGAAACGACGCAGAATTGAACCAGTGTGCGTAATCGATATAGTTAAGCTGAGTCGGCTCGACGGGATGAGGCTGGCGGTTTTGACAGGCCAGAAAAGCCGGTTTGAAGTCCGCAAACATATTCTTCACCGACCAGCCGTCGGAAATAATATGGTGCTGGGTGATCATCAGAACGTGCACCCGCTCGCTCATCTTCACCAGCCGCACGCGGGTGAGATCGCCCGCCGTGAGATCGAACGGGCGGCTGATTTCCGCTTTCACCTGCTGCTGCAAGCGCGCTTCCCGCTCGGCTTCCGGCAGCAGTGAGAAGTCATCATGCTGTATCACAAACGGTTGATAGGCATCGATACGCTGTTCACCCTTACCCTGTTCATTGACCACAAAGCGGGTGCGCAGGCTGGCATGACGCTGCGCCAGCGCATCAAAGGCAAACTCCAGAGCGGGCACATCCAGCGTGCCGGTCAGGCGAAAATAGACCGGCATATTGTAGAGGTGTGACTGCTCTTCGTACTGTTCGATAAACCACAGTCCGCTTTGCGATGACGACAGCGGGCCAGACGTAGCATTCTGCGGCGTGATGGGGCGCTCAAACGCCTGCTGCGCTGTCAGGCAGCGCACAATGGCGTCTTTGTTTTCCTTAATCGTGCGCCCAATGTCTGCCGTGATCGCGTCTTTGTTAGACTGCGAAATCAGCTGTCCCTGTGCATTCAACGCCAGACGAACGCCCTGCCGTTCTAGCTGCTTTAACAGCGTTACGATATCTTTCATGACTTGTCACTCTCTCAGCAAATCAGGCCGTCAGCGTTGCCCCGCCATCCACCACCACGTCCTGCATGGTGATGTGGCTGGCCAGATCGGAAGCCAGAAAAACCACGGTATTGGCAATCTCTTCCGGCTGAGCAATCTTGCCCAGCGGAATCCCCAGTTTGTACTGGTCAGGAAAGCCCGCGATAGTGCGCTGCTCAGCATCGGCGCTGTGCCACATGCCGCGCTGCATCGGCGTATCCGTCGAGCCCGGCGACACCAGATTGCAGCGCACGCCGTAAGGCGCCAGCTCCAGACCGGCACAGTGAGACAGGCTGGTGAGCGCCGCTTTTGAAGCGCAGTACGCCGCCATCTGTAGACGGGGAACATGCGCGGCATTGGAGCCGACGCAAACAATCGCGCCGCGGCGCTGCCGCTTGAAATGCGGAACCAGCGCGTTTAGCAGGTAAAACGCACCAGAGGCGTTGACGTTAATGCACTGGTGCCAGTCGTCCACGCTCAGCGCATCAATGTCGCCCAGACGCAGAATCCCGGCGGCATTGACCAGCACGTCGATTCCCGTTTCTGCCAACTGCTGGCGACAGACCGCCGCCACGCTGTCCGGTTCACTGATATCCAGCGTCACACAGGTAAACGGATGATCGTAATGTCGGAATGCGCGGTCAAAGCCGATCACGTTCGCGCCCAGTGCGACAAACTGGCGGGCAATGCTTTCGCCAATGCCGCTCGCCGCACCGGTGACCCAAACGGTCTGGCCGCTGAAATCAAACTGAAGAGGTTGTGCCTTGTTTATCATTTTCCCTACCACACCATTTCCACGCTGTTTTCATCCTGTGACAGCCTGTCGTCGAGATAGCGGCAGAAGTCGCTGAGCTGGGGATGATCGAACACATCAGACACCTTGATGCTGACGGAAAATTCAGCGGCCAGACGGTTGACGATCTGGATGGTCTGCAACGACTGTCCGCCCAGTTCGAAGAAATTATCCCGCGATTGGATCCCCGATACGCCGAGGATCTGCTGCCAGATGGCGCTAACTCGATTCTCGGTTTCGCTGGCTAATGCCTGCGCCGGTGCTTCATCGCGGTATTCCGCCAGCAGACGTTTGCGATCGACCTTGTTGGAGCCGGTTTTCGGTAGTTGACAGAAGGCTCGGTAATCGGTCGGGATCATCGCCGGCGGCAGTACGCTGCCCAGACGCTGTTTCAGCGCACGCGCATCAATCTCACCGGCTTTCGTGGCGACAAACGCCACCAGACGCCGCACGCCGTTAGGGTAAACAATGCCCTGCACGCAGGCTTCATCAACGTCCGGCTGCGCCAGAAGATGGGCTTCAACTTCCCCTGGCTGAATCCGATAGCCGCTAATTTTGAATTCGTTGTCCATGCGTCCGAGGTACAGCAGCTGTCCTTTTTCCAGCCGGACTCTGTCACCCGTGCGGTAAGCCGGAAGCTCCTGATCGCCCACCGCTATTTGCGTAAACGCCGTGTGTTCTGTACCGATGTAACCCGCCGCCAGCGTTGGTCCCAGCAGCACCAGTTCCCCTTCTGCCGCAGGGCGGTCGCCCACTGCCAGAATCAGCGCGTTGACACCCGCCAGCGGCAGACCGATAGGAAGCTGTGCCACATCGGCAGACTGCGTTTGCAGATCGCAACTGGTCGCCACCACCGTGGTTTCGGTTGGCCCATAGGTGTTGATTAAGCGCAGCGTGTTCGGCGCATGACGCTGCCACTGCGCCAGCTGTTCGGGGTACACCGCTTCACCGCCAATGATGATGGCGCGCAGTGCGGAAGGCATGGTCAACGTGCCGGTTTTCAGCCCTACCACCCATTCGTTCCAAAATGCAGTCGGCAGATCGAGCAGCGTAATCGCCTGTTCTTCTACCTGCTCGACAAAGGTCGGAATCGACTCCAGCATCTCATCGGTGCGCAGCACCAGCGTCGCACCGCTGGTCAGCGTGGCAAAAATTTCTTCAATGCTGGCATCGAAATTGAACGGGGCAAATTGCAGCACGCGATCCACTGCTCGCAGGCCGTAGCGCTGACGTGCCGCCGCCGTGAAGTGATCTAACGCGTCAGCGCCGATCTCCACGCCCTTCGGCAATCCAGTCGATCCCGAGGTGAACATGACATAGGCAATCTGTCCGTCTCTCGCCTCCACAGGCGGCAGCGCGGCAGCCTGTGTGCTGGATGACAGAAGATGCCCCGCCAGAACAATCTCGCCGGAAAAGACCGATGCCAGCCGATGCTGGTAGTCCGCCTGCGTCACAATCGTGCGTAGCTCGGCAATCTGGATGATGTGCTGCTGACGTTCGTGCGGCTGTTCAGGATCGAGCGGCACATACACCGCGCCACACTGCATCACGGCCAGCAGGCAAATGATGGTTTCCGGGCTGCGGTTAAGCATAATGCCGATGCGCTCACCGGGCTGAACGCCGCGCTCATGCAGTGCCGCAGCGGCCTGACCGCTCAGATCCAACAGTTGCTGGTAGCTGTACTGCCGGTCGCGCTGCGTCAGCGCTGGATGATGCGGGTTTTTACGCGCCTGCTTGGCAATCGCCGTCAGAACCGGTTCAACGAACGGTTCAGGCTCACCGCTGGTGATCAGCGCCAGTTCACGTTCCTCACGCAGCCAGCTTCCCAGCAGCTCACCGCTCGTCTGCTGCGGCTGTGCCAGCCAGCGTTGAAGCAGCGTGAACAGCGTTTCTTGCAGGCTGGCCAGTGCTTCTGCGCTGTAACAGGCCGGGTTGGCATCAAAGTCCAATACCGGTGTGCCATCGGGTTTGAAGTGGATCTCGATCGTCAGATCTTCCACCGGTCCGGCGCTGAGATTCAGCGTGCTGGACGACAGCGATCCGTAGTTGAGTGGATGATCAAACGGCATGATATTGATCAGCGGTCCGAAGAGGCGCTGTTCACCGCCGACGCGGTTCAGATCGCGCCGTAAATGTTCATAGCGATAATGCTGATGACGACGCAGCGTGCGTTTGGTGCGGGCAACCTGCTGCGCCAGTGTGACAAAGTCCGCCTGCTCATCGACCTGAATGCACAGCGGCACGATATTCATCTGCATGCTCGGTACCGTCAGCGAGGCGGAGCCGATGCGGTTCATCACCATCATGCCGAACGTCAGTCTGTCGCTGCCGGACACCAGCTTGAGGTGCGTCGCCAGCATCGCCAGAAACAGATCCGGCCAGCTGATTTTGTTACCTTCACACAGCGCCGTCAGCGGCTGCCAGATATCCGTCGGCAACACGCTGCTCTGGCGCAAAAAACGCGCCGCAATCGGTGCTTTCTTCTCGCTGAAACTGGCCGGTTCCGGCATCGCGTTCAGCGTTTCCAGCCAGAAATCGCGCGCCTGCGACGTCTGCCCACTGGCATCACGCTGATGTTCTTCTTCCAGTACCTCGCTGAACGGGCCGAACTCCGCCACCGCCACGGGTTGCCCCGCCGTCAGCGCGGTATAGATCTGGGCGATGCGTTGAAACAGCATCGTCGTGCCAAAGCCGTCCAGCGCAATGTGGTGAACGCAGCTGTAGAGAAAATCGCGCTTTTCACCGCACAGCAGCGCAAAGCGACAGGGTAATCCGTTCAGCAGATCCAGCGGCTGGGCGATTTCCTCGTGCGCCCACTGGCGTATCGTCTGCTCTTCATCCTTCATCGGCGCAGGCAACAGTTCAATAATCGGCAGCACGCCAATCGGCACCGGCAGTTGTGAAGCCACAAAGCCGATTTCCGGCTGGTCGGCATGTTCACCCGCCACTTCAACAAACTGGCAGTACAGGCACTCGCACTCCATGACCGCCTGACGGATCGCGCTCAGCATGGCTTCAATGTCGACCTTGCCATCAAATGCGATGCACTCCGCCGTGTTGAACGTCGCTTTATCATCATTCAGGGCATGGCCTAACCACAGCCCGCGCTGCGCAACGCTCAACGGCTTCATGATGCGGCTCCCCGCTGTTTTTCGATCAGCGCCCACCAGGCATTCAGGCTGGGGTTACGTGCCAGATCGACAAAGCTCAGCGTGACGCCCTGATTACGCCATTCGGTCAGCAGCGCCATCATACGCACCGAATCCAAACCGTAGTCGATCAGGTTTTCATCTTCATCGAACTGATCTTCTTCTTCGTCGATCAAGGTCAGCAGGTGCGCTCTCAGTCCTTGTTTCGTCAGTGCCTGTGCCATTTTTGCTCCTGTGAGTTCTGCCGTGCTAACCACCCGTCCGGCGCGCGTCGCCACGTACTTCAGCGCCATCTGGTGTTCCTGAAGTGAGAAATCCGCCACCGCATCGCCGACCATGAACGGCTTGATGTCGCGCATGAAGGCATCCGTCGCGGTAATCATGCAGCCGATATGCCCGTAAACACCGCAGATAATCAGCTGATCTTTGCCCATCTCTTTCATCATCGGTTCCAGCGGTGAGCGGTGGAATGCGCTGTAGCGCCACTTCACCAGCACCGTGTCGTGCTCATCCGGTGCCAGCGCACTCACGACGCGCTGTTTTTCCGGATGATTATTCAGCCCTGCGCCCCACATGTCGTTCAGCAACGCCCGGTCGGCCGCGCTTTGTGCGTTCGGCTGCGCGGTATACACCACCGGAATCCCCTGTGCTTTGCAGTAAGTTCGCAACGCCACAATGTTCTCGATCAACTGCTGCGCCAGCGGGCTGTCCGCGCCATAGAAATTCACGAAATAGTCCTGCATATCGTGAATCAGCAGCACCGCGCGCTCAGGTTCAAACGCCCAGGAAACCTTGTTCTCAGGGAAATCCTGTGCGCGCGGCAGGGGATAAGAAGCAATAGAAGGGATTGCCATCACAAAATCCTTATTTGTCTTGAGTGCTAAGTTGGGTCTGGATGCGCTGACGGAGCAATTTCTTATCAATCTTGCCGACCGGCGTAACGGGCAAGGTGTCGATCATCTCGAAGCGATCCGGCAGTTTGAATTCAGCAATACCCTGATTGCGAAGATATTTTCTTAACGTGATGGCTTTCAGCGAGGGATCGCTGACCACCAGAAAAGCGCAGCTCTTTTCGCCCATGACCGGATCGGGCATGGACACCAGCGCGGCATGGAGAATGCCGTCATGCTTGAGCAACAGGTTTTCGATCTCTTCCGCGGCAATCTTTTCACCGCCTCGGTTAATTTGATCTTTCTCCCGCCCGACCACGCGCAAATAGCCATCTTCGGTCATCTGCACCACATCGCCCGAGTGGTAGAAGCCTTCACTGTCGAAGGCGCGAGCATTATGTTCCGGGCTGCGGTAATAGCCGCGGAAGGTATACGGGCCGCGCGTCGCCAGCAGACCCGCCTCGCCTCTCGGCACCGGATTGCCGTCGATATCCAGCACTTTCACTTCATCGTCCGGGCTCATCGGATAGCCTTGCGTCGTGAAAGTGTGCTCATCGCTGTCGTCCAGTCGGGTGTAATTCACCAGCCCTTCCGCCATACCGAGCACCTGCTGTAGCTGACAACCCAATACCGCCGGAATACGACGGGCAACGGTTTCACTCAGCTTCGCTCCGCCTACCTGCAAGATCTTCAGGCTATGCAGCGCGCCACCAAACTGTTCAGCCGCCTGGATCCACAGCGCGGCAGCGGGAGGAACCAGCGAGGTAATATCGATCTGATGGCGTTCGATCAGCGGGAAACAGGTCATCGCCCCCGGATCGGGTGCCAGTACGACGCGTCCACCGGCGTAAAACACGCCGAGCGAACCGGGCGAACTTAACGGGAAGTTATGCGGCGCGGGCAAGGCACACAGGTAGCGGGTTTGTGGCGTCAGTTCGCAAATTTCCACACTACGGCGCACGCTATAGTAATAATCGTCATGAGTGCGGGGAATCAGCTTCGGCGTACCGGTACTGCCGCCAGAAAGCTGGAAGAAAGCGACCTGCCCCGATGCAGAAGGCTGATACTGGCTGGTCGACGCACACGGCTGCAACCAGTCTGACAGACTGTGCCCCAGCGGGCTGTCGCCGAGCATCACCACCGTTTGCAGACGGGGAACCTGCGTCTGTAGCCGATCCAGAAACTCACCGTTACCGAACAGTGGATGTTCGGCCGAAGCGATCAGTAGGCGCGGTTCGATCTGCGTGGCGTACGACAGCAGCTCCAGCTTGTTATGGCTGAACAGCGCATTAACCGGCGCGACGCCCATTTTCAGCAACGCAAAAAAGGTCAGGTAAAATTCGGCCACGTTTGGCAACTGCACCAGCGCGGTGTCGCCGCAGCGCAGGCCGCTTTCCGTCAGGCGCGATGCCAGTGCGGAAGACCGCCGATCCAATTCCCGATAGCTCCACTGACGCTCGCCACACACTACCGCAACGGCGTCAGGCTGCGTCGCCAGATGGCGCTCCCAGGCATCCGTTAGCGGCAGGCCAACCCAGTACCCCTTGTCACGATAACGCTGCGCCAGTTCCTCTGGCCAGGGCGTAAATTCAATGCTCATAGTCCATCCACACCTGAGTTAAGCCCAAACGCATTCAGCATCGTGTTTAATTTGGCGGCGGTTTCAGCCCATTCATCCTCGGGGACGGACGCCTCAACAATCCCCGCACCAGCAAACAGGCGGACTTTGTTGTGTTTGATGGTGCCGCAGCGAATCGCTATCGCCCATTCACCATCACCGTTGGCATCACACCAGCCGACGATACCGCTGAATACACCACGATCGTGCGGTTCCAGCTCGGCAATCAGCTGGCGCGCTTCCTGCGTGGGGAAGCCGCACAGTGCGGGGGTAGGATGGAGCTGACAGGCGACCTGAAGCGCCGTCATCTCTGGGTTCACCAGTTCACCGCGGATAGCGGTAGACAGGTGCCACATGGAGGCGGTGTGCATCAGCGAAGGTACCGATGGGATCGTTAACGACGCGCACAGCGGCATCAGACGTTGGCGGATATCATCCACCACCAGCTTGTGCTCGTGCTTGTCTTTACCCGATTTCAGCAGGCGCTGGCTGTTCAGGTAATCCAGATGTTCATCGTTCATTCGTCGCGCCGATCCCGCCAGCGGGTTAGAGACAATGACGTTCCCCTGCTTACGCAGCAGCAGTTCCGGGCTCGCACCCAGCAATACCGAACCATCCGGCAGAGGCAGTGAGAAGTGGTATCCGCCGGCGTTCTGCACCATCAGGTTATTGAGGATCGTTTGCGCCTTAACGGGGCTCGCCAGCTCAATGTCCAGAATACGTGACAACACCGCTTTGCTCAGTTCACCACGGCGGAAGCGCTCAACGGTCTCTGCCACGATGGACTTGAACTGACATTCGTCCGGGACGCTGTTTAACGTTAACGCGGTAGGGCCCGCCGCCGTGTGCTTACGGGCACGGCTGACAAGTTCAGACTTCGTCGTAACGGTATAACTATCAGGGATATAGAGACAAGACGGTTGCGTGGTATCAAAGGGAATCGCCCCCACAACAATAGGCAGCGACTGCCCTGCCTGACGCGCTCGCTGGAATGCCTGCGCGATTGCAGGGCTCAGCCTGTCATCGTGCGAGCCCGGAACACAAACAGGGGAAGAAATACGTTCAAATAAGCCAGAAGTAGACAGGCTTCGGTGTTCCGATGCATATAAAAAAGCGGTCTGTTCCGAATAGGTTAGCCCGCTAGATGCTTCAGTTTCTGTAATCAGTGTATCCACAAGACAGCTCCTGCGCCCGCAAATTAAATACCAATGATTATTAAAATCATTATCATTTATATTAAGCGCAGTTAAATTACACTGAAGTAACGTGTTCGGTCAATCCTTCCACAGAATGGTTATTCACGCCCAATAATTAGGGGTTAAATTGATGTTAATCAATTTTTTTGTGCATGTTTCAGAATGGATAATGGTTAGCAACAGGAATGTATTGATTATAAAACCCACATCACAGATGATAATGAAAATACTTATCATTCATTGTCAGGAAAATTAAGCTGCGCTAGACTGCGCAAATATTTTACTAACTGTGTCTAAATGTGAGCCTGTCATGGATGAAAGCATGTACCGCCCGCACACCCGATCTGTTGTGCATCTGGCGTTGCTAATTAACATGCTTTCCCTCGGTAGCCTGATGATGGTGATGCCGTTGGGCCCCGATTTCATCAGCGCACTGTCGATGGATGCCAAGAACATCGGCTACATTAGCGGCGGCGCAACGTTTGCCTCTGCCATCGTCGGCTTCCTCGCAGCTCCCTATCTGGACAGATTTAACCGTAAACATGCTCTGATCGTGCTGCTAACCCTGCGCTTTGGCCTGACAGCTGCCTGTATGTTTGCCACCAGCCAAACCCATCTTTTACTGCTGTTTATTCTGGCAGGCTGCGTGGCCGGACCGGCATCTGGCGTCCTGATGGCTGCGGTTGTCGATATTGTGCCAGCCAAGGAGCGCGGCAAGCAGTTAGCGTATGTCGGCATGAGCTTTTCGCTCGCGGCGATTGTCATCATGCCGCTGTCGCTGGAGTTAGCGCACCGTATTAACTGGCAGGCACCGTTTTATACTTTCGGCCTTGGCGGTCTGTTGCTGGTGTTGTTGGTGCTGTGGCGCTTTCCTTCCATGCCGCCGACGCACCGGGTTCAGCAAGGATCCTCGCCCACGACAGCGCCCGCTTCGGTATTACATGACCTGCTGGCATCCCCTCTTTTCCTGATGGGGCTGACAATCATGTCGCTGCAAATGTTCGGTCATTTCCTGCTGATCCCCCATTTTTCCAACTACTTTCAGTTCAATCTGGCATTCCCGCGGGATGATATTTCCCTGCTCTATCTCTGCGGCGGACTGGCAAGCATGGTGACCATGCAACTGTGCGGCAATCTGCTGGATCGAGGCTATGCCAGCCGGACGATTGTAGTAACGACACTGCTACTGGCCGTTGTCATTCTCTGCGGTTTCGTTTTGCCTTTTTCACTTTCCCTGTATCTGGTGTTCACCCTGTTCATGGCGCTCAGCGCAGCCCGTTCCAGCAGCACGCTGGCGATTACCGCAGGTATTCCGCTACCGCATCAGCGCGCCGCCTTCATGTCCTATCAGGGAACCGCAGCCAACGTGGCGTCGGGACTTGCCAGCGTCGCCTCTGCCGCTTATCTGAGCACCTCTGCCGAGGGAAAAATTGACGGCTTCTCGCAGCTTGCTATCGCCAGCGCCGTATTTGCGCTGGCCGCCATGCTGCTGACCATGCGCCTGATTCCGCAGTTGGCTGAACGCAGCCGAAAGATGGCCGCACGACAAACGGCACAGGCTACAGGGCAATAAACCGATCGATTCACGCACGAGTGGGTCGGCAACATACGCAACACAACACGCTATTTTACGGGGATATTTTTCCACTCTTTGATGGGGTCTTTGACATGCAGCTAAAATCGGAAAGTCGTTTTTCACATCATCATTTCCCACACAGCAAGGTGTATCGCGCCCTGCTGGTGACCGGGTTACTGGCACTGCCTGCACTCGCACAGGCAGAAAACGCGGCAGATGAAAAAATCGTCGTGACAGCAACGCAGACGAAACACACCACGCTAAGTGCGCCCGCCAGCGTTTCTGTCATCACCAGCGCCGAACTGGAAAAGATGTCGGTGAATAACGTTTCCGACGCGGTGAAAAAGCTGCCAGGCATTAACATCAATCCCTCTACCAGTTATGGCCGTAACGAAATCAAAATCCGTGGTATGCGGGCAGACTACACGCTGCTGCTGGTAAATGGTCGTCGTATAAACTCCCAAGAATCGCTCGCAACCGATATGGGGAATGATTTCGACCTGAGTTCCATTCCTATGTCGGCCATTGAACGTATCGAAGTGATTCGCGGCCCGATGTCTTCGCTGTACGGTGCCGATGCGCTGGGCGGTGTAGTCAACGTGATTCTGCGCCAGCCAGGGGAGAAAGTTGCTGGTGAGATCGGCTATAACTTTCAGGCACCGACAGAAGGCTCCGGCGGCGATAATAATCGTTTGAATGGCTACGTCAGCGGGCCATTAATAGAAAATACGTTGCTGGGTAGTTTGGTTGTTGATGGTGGCAAGCGCGATGCGTGGCGTACCGAACAATCTAAGAATCGTAACTCAGATGCCTTGGAAAAACGCGATAACTACAGCGTGCTGGGTAACCTGACGTGGTTGATCGATTCCCAGCAGAGTCTGGATTTTGATGCAACGTATACTAAAGATGACCGTTTCGTCGACTGGAATAACTTTGGTACCACTGCTCATAATACACAAAAAATCGATCGCCTCGCTTTGGGACTCACACATAACGGTAGCTGGGATAATTTCGATACGCGGCTGCGCTACTACTACGAAAATATCGACTTAATGGACAACTCTCAGCTCAATGAAAGCGTAGCTGACATTACCCAGAATAATCAGACGGTTGATGGGCAGATTTCTGGCTATCTGGGAGACCATCTTCTGACCGGCGGCGGCGAATACCGCATAACGTCATTGGAACACAGCATGAACATGAAAGGCGGTAAAGTAGACGTCAATCAAAGCGCCCTTTTCCTGCAGGACGAGTTCAAGATTGCCGATTTAGCCCTCACCTTTGGTGGCCGCGTCGATCACCATGAGGTTTATGGAACCGAGTTCAGCCCACGTGCTTACGCCACTTATAGTTTAACCGACAACTGGGTGATCAAAGGCGGTGTCAATAAGGCATTTAAAGCCCCAACGCTGGCTCAATTTACCAAAGGCTATTCCAAAGCGGACTGCCGCATGTTCTGCCGGCGCATAGGCAATCCAGACCTCAAAGCAGAAACCTCTATCAGTTATGAAATCGGTACTGCCTATGAAGCTGAGAGCTTCGGCGGAGGCGTTACCTTATTTAATAATGATATCAAGGATATGATCCAAGCTGAGGCTTGGAATGGTGTCAGGTCTACTCCTCCAGCCAATCTTACTTATTACAACGTGAGTAAAGCACGAATTCAGGGGATTGAAACTTCATTCTGGATCGATCTGACAGAGGATTTGAACTGGACTACCAACTGGACGGTTGTCGATGCCGAAGATCGCACCACCAGAAAACGCCTGAAGCAAACCCCGAAAAATACGGTTAACACGCAGTTGAACTGGCAGGCACTGGATAACCTCTCAACCTATGTGTCCTATCAGTACACCAGTAACCAATATCTGCGCGATAAAGAAGTACTTAGAACCAGAGGCTTCAATACCGTGGATATCGGTGCCACCTATACGCCGGTTAAAAACGTAGACCTGAAACTGGGCCTCACGAACCTGACCAACGAAAAACGGGATTACGTTGCTACCAACAACGACTACTTCCTGTCTGGACGTACGGTGTACGGCGGCGTGAGCTATAAGTTCTGATGCCGATAGGTTCTGATCAATAACTCTAGCCCGCTAACGCGGGCTTTTTTAGCAGCAGATAAAGGTGGTGACGTCGTACTCTCTCAAGAGATACGCCCCTTTAAAACGGCGTCCGGCGTAAAACGTTGGCGTCAGATCGGTCAGCAGCTCCAGCTCAAACTCACGTTTGTTGATATCCAGCGCCACCAGCCTGGCATCCAGAAAATCGAAATAGTGCCTGACCTGCGGGTAAAGCGCCTTGAACAGGCTCTCTTTCGCCGAGAAACTTACCGTCAACAAGCAACAGAACGACTCCTCACGCTCCTGAAACCACTGGAATTCCTCGTCGCCAATGATGCCAGGCCACAGCGACTGCGCGCGTTCTTCGGAGATAAATCCTTCAATATCAACACCTACGCACGATAACTCATCGTTACGCAAATGGGCGGCACAGAGCACGCTGTCTTTGTTATGGCTGAGCGAACCGGCAATATTTCCCGGCCACTGCGGCGAGCGGTCTTCCCCGCTATGCAGAACAAAATCAGGATGTTCCAGTTTGCTCAACACGTGTTTGGCGACACAGCGCCCGGCCAGAAATTCGGCGCGGCGTTTCGGTACGGCGCGTTCTAGCGCGTCGGAGAAAGGAATGTTCGCCTCGGCAAAAAGCGCGTCGTCGTAGGCAGACAAATGGAAATGGCAGCGAGCAGTAATACCTGGGTAGGCGGCACCGTCCGTTGCCCGTGGAAAAGTAATCCATTCAACATCATCAATAAAAGCAGAAAGCATGTTGCTCCACTCAGGCAAGCATAACGCACCCGCATTCGGTAAATGCTACATAGGCTACGTTTAAACCCTGGAAAACGTAGGGGCTTAAACGAACAATGGGCGACTTTCGCCGCCCATCATCTCGCTACTGCAAGAATGCCTGGTTACATTTACAGGGCCAGGAAGAACCCTGCGATGCAGGCGCTCATCAGGTTAGAAAGCGTACCTGCCGCAACCGCTTTCAAACCAAAACGGGCAATATCCTGGCGCCGAGTCGGTGCCATACTGCCCAAACCTCCAATAAGAATAGCAATAGACGAAAGGTTAGCAAAGCCGCACAGCGCGAACGAAATCACAGCTTTGGTATGATCCGACAGAACCTGCAAACCCGCGGCCTGCACCACATCATCCGCTTTCAGATATTCACTGAAATTCATGTAAGCAACGAACTCATTGACGATCAGCTTCTGCCCAATAAAAGAGCCCGCCACGGTTGCTTCACTCCACGGAATACCAATCAGGAACGCGACAGGCGCAAAGCACCAGCCCAGAATCAGTTCCAGTGACAGCTGCGGGTAATCAAACCAGCCGCCGATACCGCCCAGAATACCGTTCAACACGGCGATCAAGGCGATAAACGCCAGCAGCATCGCGCCTACATTCAGCGCCAGTTGCATACCAGAAGCCGCACCGCTTGCCGCAGCATCAATAACGTTAGCGGGGCGATCGTCTTCATCGACAAAGCCGACCATCTTATCATGGTCGTGCGTTTTTTCCGTTTCCGGCACCATCAGTTTGGCGAACAGTAACCCGCCCGGCGCAGCCATAAAGGAGGCCGCAATCAGGTATTCCAACGGCACGCCCATCTGGGCATAGCCCGCCATCACCGCACCTGCAATCGACGCCAACCCGCCGCACATTACCGCAAACAGCTCTGACTGCGTCATGTTGGCAATATACGGACGGACCACCAGCGGCGCTTCCGTTTGGCCGACAAAGATATTGGCCGTTGCAGAAAGGGATTCAGTACGGGAGGTTCCCAACAGTTTCTGCAATCCGCCACCGAGTACCTTGATGACCAACTGCATAATGCCCATGTAGTACAACACGGCGATAAGGGAAGAGAAAAAGACGATAATCGGCAATACGCGGAGTGCGAAAACAAACCCACCACCGCCAAAAACTTCGAACATTTTGTCGGATACCAAACCGCCAAACATGAACGAAACGCCTTGATTTCCGTAGGCGATAACGTTTGCTACACCGCCCGTCAAACCTTCAAGAATCTTGCGGCCTACTGGTACATACAGCACCAGTGCACCGATACCGACCTGAAGAATGAAAGCACCGGCTACGGTGCGCAATCTGATAGCTTTACGGTTATTGGACAGCATAACCGCGCACAGTATCAGAACAATCATGCCGATGAGACTCATAACGAGTTGCATGTGCAGTTCCCTATAACGCGTGAAAAAAGTGAGAGCATAATAAAAATCGTGTCGTCAGAGCGGTAAGCACGCGCTGGCGAGCCGATTATAGAGATAGGCCCGTAAAGGTCGCTAATTTATGTCACAAATACATACAACATCGAACAGTCCAAAACACCAAAAAGTGATCTTCATCACAATTTTATGGATGATATATGAAATCGAAATGACTGTTCTGTCTGCTGTTGCACAGAAATAAGAGAAAAGCGAAAGCAAACAGGCTTCCGCTTTAGGGGAAGGGTTTCAGCATAACGGTAGCAGTGTTAGGTCGGGGTAAGTCGCCCAAACAGCCTGAACGAATTCTGCCACAGCGCCTCAGCAATCTCTTCAGGCGGCTCTGCACGTAGCTCACACAGCGTTTGAAACGCGCACGAAATACGCTCGGGTCGATTGGGCTGCCCCTGATAGCCACTCATCGGCATATCGGGCGCGTCAGTTTCCAGCAGCAGCCGATCTAACGGCAGCCGCGCGATCGCCTGACGCGTTTTATTCGCTCTGTCATAAGTAATGGTTCCTCCCACGCCGATGTAGTAGCCCAACCGGATAAAGGCCTGCGCCTGCGCCAGGCTGCCTGCAAACCCATGAACTACGCCAGTACGCGGCACGTCGATACGGCGGAGCAATTGCGCCAGCCTGTCGTGACTGCGTCGCGAGTGCAGGATCGTCGGGAGATCGTATTTTTTCGCCAGCCGAAGCTGAGCCTCAAGAAAGGTAAGCTGTCGCTCAAACTGCGGTTCCGGCATATAGAGATCCAACCCAATTTCCCCCACCGCCACCAGCGTTACAGGCCGCTGGCGCAGTTCCTCTTCCAGACGGAGCAGGTCGCTTTCCTGATGTTCAGCGATATAAAGCGGGTGAAGACCCAGTGCGGCATAAAGTGGAGAGTAGGTGCGAGCGAGCGTCAACACGCGCTCAAAATGCTGAGAAGCCACAGCCGGAATAATGATGCGCTCAACCCCAGCGTCTTGCGCCAGACGTAAGCTTTCCGGTGCATCATCATAAAAGAGGGGAAAATCGAAATGACAGTGGGTGTCGATAAAGCGGTGTCGTTCAGAAAGCACGTTGCTTCTCTCCGTCAAGATTAGGCCCGTCAATATGAGGCGACCTAATCTACGTCCAAGGACTATCCTGCCAAAGCCTCATGGCAGAATCGGACTTGTCGTTGCGGTGAAGCCTCAGTGTAACGTGGTTTTCTCTGAGGATACCTCTTCGTGCGCTTTTCCGTAACCCTCTTGCAAGACGCCGGACAGGTAATCATTACTCCCTTCCAGCCAGGCACAGTCGCTGTCAAACCAATCAGCCCACAGCGCCAGAAAATTCCCTTTCCACTGTTTCCATTTGCCAACAACGATATCGCTATTCATCATGACCCTCCTGATAAACTGTCGAAATGCAGCAAATACGCGAGTCGTATTAGTCAAAGGTAGTGTGCCGGTAAAATATGACAGCCGCGTGGCGCGGCTGTGTGCTCTGTATGACATTTCTTTCTATGGAGAAAGAATGAAAGAAGGTGCTGTGCTACGGCCGTTTCCGACCCGTGAACAAGCTAACCAGGAACAGAATAATACCGACCACAAAGACGATTTTCGCCGCGCCAGCTGCTGTACCGGCCAATCCGCCGAAGCCCAGTGCTGCCGCGATCAGTGCGATGACTAAAAATATAATGCCCCAACGAAACATACGCTCTCCTTACCAGACAAAAAATGAAAAATAATGGTGGTCATCCTGACGCGCTTCATGCGTCCTGACTGCGTATCCACAGATGGTATTTTATTATGCGGATTAGGTGGAGTTACCCGCTAAGACGGATAACCCCATGTGAAATGGCTATTATTTAACAGTCAGGTCGTTCTTGACGCTTTTCACGCCGTCAACGGCCTTCGCAATACTTTCAGCCCGATCGGACTGCGCTTTGTTGTCCACTTCACCGCTCAGTAGCACAACGCCAGTCTGAGTTTCGACTTTCACTTTACGTGACGGAACAATGTCATCCGCCAGCAGTTTGGCCTTAATCGTGCTGGTCACCACTGCATCATCGGCATAAGCGCCAACCGATTGTGATTGATTATCTTTAACCTGCAGTTTGTCGCTAACGGATTGCACGCCCTCAACCTGGGTGGCAATTTCCACCGCTCGGGTGCTGAGTGCCTGGCTACCGACAAAGCCACTCAGTGTGACGACACCTTTTGACGTTTCAACTGAAATATCGCTGCTGGTAATGGATTTATCTTCCAGCAACGCACTCTTCACTTTTGCCGTGACAGCACTGTCACTCATGTAGCCAGATGCTTTATTGGCGGAGCTATCGATTTTTGCACCAGTTGTATCCGCGATACGATCTACTTTCTGCCCTAATGTTTCTTCTGCCATAGCACCGCCAGCCAGAATAGAACCCAGAGCAACTACGATCAGCGATTGTGTCAATGTGGTCTTTTTCATCGATGTCTTCCTTCTTATGCTTTTCTCTAAGCCCGACACAGTCTGTGTGAGCCACGTTAACGCCTGCACCGTCATCAGCAAATCAAGGTGATAATGACGTTACCAATACTCCGATGATTCTCTCTTCTTACATAAAAAATCAGAGCATTAAATTGCAAAGGCGAAAAAAATCAAAATAATGAACCAACTTAGATTACGTTAACAGTTGAACAAGCCAAGTCAGTTAACACGCTGTTAACTATAGCCTACAGAATGGAAAATCACAGGGGAGCAAGGGAATATGCGCAGCAATTCAGATTTGTCTGTTGCACTGAAGCGAGAAATCACAGTAGGGAAAAAACTAGGGTAATACATTGTTTTTAAATACATTTAAAAATAAAAACACCCGGCACTTTTGGCCTAAAGCCAAGCATAACCGGGTGATAATTATTTTAACAATGTGGTCAAGATGTAAACACCACAGTCACGATGATTTTCATGAAATCGTAGCGCCACCGCTCAAAATTAATGCTCGCGCGTTTGGTGGAACGTTACTTCTGGATAGCGCTCCCGCGTCAGGTTCAGGTTCACCATCGTCGGAGCAACGTAGGCCAGATTATCTCCGCCATCGAGTGCCAGATGCAGTTCGTTCTTACGCTTAAATTCCTCGAATTTCTTCACATCGCTGCACTCAACCCAGCGCGCGGTAGAAACGTTCACCGACTCGTAAATCGCCTCAACATTGTATTCCGTTTTCAGACGGGCAACGACCACATCAAACTGCAGCACACCGACCGCCCCAACGATCAGATCGTTGTTGGTCAGTGGACGGAAGACCTGCACCGCACCTTCCTCGGACAGCTGTACCAGCCCTTTAAGCAGCTGTTTCTGCTTGAGCGGGTCACGCAGGCGGATACGACGGAATAGTTCCGGCGCAAAGTTGGGGATACCGGTGAATTTCATGTCTTCACCCTGTGTAAACGTATCGCCAATCTGGATAGTGCCGTGGTTATGTAACCCGATGATATCGCCGGGGTAGGCTTCTTCAATGTGGGAACGGTCACCTGCCATAAAGGTCAGCGCATCTGAAATCACCACGTCTTTGCCCGTACGCACCTGACGCAGCTTCATGCTCTTTTCATATCTCCCGGACACCACGCGCATAAACGCCACGCGGTCACGGTGTTTCGGGTCCATATTGGCCTGAATCTTGAACACAAAGCCGGTGAATTTCTCTTCCGCTGCCGTCACTTCACGGGTATCCGTTTTACGCGGCATCGGCGCAGGAGCCCAGGCGACTAAGCCGTCCAGCATATGGTCAACGCCGAAGTTACCTAGCGCCGTACCAAAGAAGACCGGCGTCAGTTCACCAGCCAGAAACGCGTCCAGCTCAAATTCGTGCGATGCCCCTTGCACCAGCTCCAGCTCTTCACGCAATTGCGCAGCCAGCTCTTCGCCAACGGCAGTATCCAGTTCCGGGTTATTCAGCCCTTTAACGATGCGCACTTCCTGAATCGTATGGCCTTTACCGGTCTGATACAGATAGGTTTCGTCTTTATAAAGGTGGTACACGCCTTTGAACAATTTGCCGCAGCCAATCGGCCAGGTAATTGGCGCACAGGCAATCTTAAGCTCGCTCTCGACTTCATCCAGCACTTCCATCGGATCGCGGATGTCACGGTCAAGTTTGTTCATGAACGTCAGAATCGGAGTGTCGCGCAGACGAGTAACTTCCATCAGCTTACGCGTACGATCTTCGACGCCTTTTGCGGCATCGATCACCATCAGGCAGCAGTCCACCGCCGTCAGCGTACGATAGGTATCTTCGGAGAAGTCTTCGTGGCCTGGGGTATCCAGCAGATTCACCAGGCAATCACGGTAGGGAAACTGCATCACGGAAGTGGTGATGGAGATACCACGCTGCTTTTCCATCTCCATCCAGTCGGATTTCGCATGTTGGTTCGAACCACGCCCTTTTACCGTACCGGCAGTCTGGATCGCCTGTCCGAACAGTAGGACCTTTTCGGTAATCGTGGTTTTACCGGCATCGGGGTGAGAAATGATAGCGAACGTTCTTCTTTTCGAGACTTCGCGGGCGTATTCACTTGGAGACATGATTTTCAGGTTTCTTTTGTTAGCCACCCGGCGTCAGCATCAAGTCAACAACACACCGATGTCAGATCGTCAGGCAAAGCGGAAATAAACTGTAGCCGAGCATTTTCCCTGATTTAACGTGCGGACACAATCGGTGATGGCATAAACCGCGCAGAGACATCATGCCCGTCGTCACCGTTCTGATACCGTTATCAACAATTACGCCATAAATCATTTATAAAGTTATCATTTATCTTTGCCGATAATATTTGGGTCAACATTTAACCACTTGATCGCACTTAAGGAGAGAGTATGAGCTTGTCTGTAAATAATACGGGTTATAGCAATTCTCAGGCCCAAAGCACCGCGACATCATCGGCTACAGCACAGTCAGCGACAGAAAAATCGACAACGGCAGAGCCCACCACAACAAACAGTGACAGCATAAAAGTCGTCGATCCTATTACCGGAAAAACCATCACCTTCCCCAGCAATATAAAAATCTCTGCGGAAGCGATGGCACGATTGAAAGAAAATGCCAGCAAGCCCCCCTCTTCCTCCTTGACTGAGGAGGAGAAAAGTAAAGCGCTAGAGGATATCCTTAAAACGCGGAATCTCATTCAGCAAAGCAACACGACCAATACTAACCTAGGCATCAAGTTATCTATTGACCCCATCGGTACAAACGAAATGGCGCTTGAGCTCTGGTCAAATAACCTCAAAGAAGACAGCGGCATTAGTAAAGAAGAGTTTGTCGGCCTGGTTCATCAGGCACTGTCTAAACCATCTGATGTGACAACATGGAGCTATACCACCGATAGCATAGAAATCACGCTAAAAGCCGCAAAGCTGGAAGAACTCAAAAACCGCTATGTGGATAGCAGCGCTCACCAGAAAGCCGATCAAGATATTCAGGATTTCATCAAATACCAGTCTGATGCGCTGAGTAACCTGGAAAAAAACATTCTGCAAGATGAGTATCAGCGCAGCGTCGATACGGGAGACACCGATAAGGCGAACGCGACTTTTCTGGAATTGCAAAAAAATGCGGAAGGCACATCGGCCACGCAGGTTCAACGGCAGCAAATACTTTCTCTGGCAGCCTCAAAGCGTGCGGATTCCTTGTTCGACAGCTTTCGCAGCTATATCTCTGCCACCACGGCTGATCGCTATACCAAGAACGATCATCTCTCGGTAGTCAGCAAACTTCAGACACACTGGCTTCAGTTCCAGCAGCAATTGAAATAGCCTCGTCACGCTCCGTACAAACCAAACGTTTGTACGGAGTGACCGTCCGCGTATCAGAGGCTTTTGTCTTCCCCGTCTTTTTTCACTACAACGCTGCCATCCGGTTGCGTCTCGCTCTCCGCCTCATCATCTTCTTTCACTGGCGTACTCGCAGTGAGAAGGTAAGGCGACTGCTGCCAGCGGGTACGGCGATTCTGCAACAGCGTGCGGGTCAGAATGATGCCGATAGCCAGTGAAAGCAAAATCATCAGACGCAGAATATTGGTGGTGTTATCGACCTGTCTGGCTTCGGTCGCCAGCACATGAGTATCTAAGGTAATCCGTAGGAAGCCGATCGGCCCTTCTTTTCCCTCAATCGGCTGCACCAGTTGATGGTTAAAGTAGCTACCGACCCGATTACCGTCCAGCGCCAGCCTGTCTCTCAGTTGCACCTGCTCACCGATATGCGCCACCAGCGAGCCGTCCTGTTGATACACACCGGCATCCAGAATGCGGCTGTGATCGGTAAGCTGTTTGAGGATGGTATTAATTTTTTGACTATTATCATCCGCGCTGCCCATCAGCGGAGAAAGGCTGTAGGCCACCTGTCTGGAGAGCGTACGCGCCAGATCTTCAACCTGTTCAGATCGCGCCATCTGGTGGCTCAAACTGAAATAGGACGCACCTTGCATTAATACCACTAGCAGAGCGAGGCAAATCAGCACAATTGCCGTGCGGTGTAGACGAAATTTCACCCGGGCGCGAACCATGATAATCCTTACACGATTTGGATACTTTCATGTTGCCAGAAGCGCCGACGATAGGATAGCTTGTTGCCCAGTTTTTGGAGGGATATGTTTGGTCGACGCCACATCCCTCTTTATCGCACGACTTTATCGCACTACTGCCAGCAGAGGATTTACCCCATGTCGAATAGTCTGACCTATCGTGATCTCCCTGATGAGATCAACTGTTGGCCGGGACTGCCACTATCACTGAGCGGTGACGAAGTGATGCCGCTTGACTACCGCGCAGGCGACACCGGCTGGTTGATCTACAGCGACGTCCTCGATAAGAACCTGATTTCCCGCTACCAGCGTAAGCTGGGAAGCGCGATGGTGATCGTGAGCGCCTGGAACGTAGGCGATTATCAGGTCGTGCGTTTAGCGGGCACGCTGACGCCACGCGCAACCAAGCTGGCTCACGAACTGGGTATCGATGTCGCGGCTATGCGTAACGCGCCAACGCTGCGTTCGCCGGGTTTGCTGGTGATGGACATGGATTCCACTGCGATTCAGATTGAATGTATTGATGAAATCGCCAAACTGGCGGGCACAGGTGAACTGGTCGCTGAAGTCACCGAGCGCGCGATGCGTGGCGAGCTGGATTTCGCTGACAGCCTGCGCCAGCGCGTAGGGACATTAAAAGGTGCCGACGCCAATATCTTACAGACGGTACGTAAAACGCTGCCGCTGATGCCGGGCCTGCGTAATATGGTTAGCCAGCTTCAGGAAGCAGGCTGGCACGTCGCGATTGCGTCGGGCGGGTTTACCTACTTTTCTGATTATTTGCGTGATGAATTAGGTCTGGTCGCCGCCGTTGCCAACGAATTAGGCATGCAAGACGGCAAGCTGACCGGCGATGTCA
This sequence comes from Pectobacterium brasiliense, assembly GCF_016950255.1. Lineage (NCBI taxonomy): Bacteria > Pseudomonadati > Pseudomonadota > Gammaproteobacteria > Enterobacterales > Pectobacteriaceae > Pectobacterium > Pectobacterium brasiliense. Next base: position 2,529,205 of record NZ_JACGFN010000001.1, read on the forward strand.
TCGGCACGATTATCGATGCAAAATATAAAGCGACTACGCTGCAACAGCTGGCGGAAAAGCTAGAAATCCCAATGCATCAGACCGTTGCGATTGGCGACGGCGCGAACGATCTGCCGATGATCAAGGCAGCCAGCTTAGGCATTGCCTATCACGCCAAACCGAAGGTCAATGAACAGTCTGCGGTAACCATCCGTCATGCCGATCTGACCGGCGTGCTGTGTATCCTGAGCGGCAGTATGAGACACGAAAAGCGTTAATTAGTGGAGGTGAGACGTGGCAAAAGCCGTCAAACGGGCGTTTGTATGTAATGAATGCGGGGCTGACTACCCGCGCTGGCAAGGGCAGTGCAGCGCCTGCCATGCCTGGAACACCATTACCGAAGTCCGTCTGGCCTCGGCGTCAACATCACGTTCCGACCGTCTCACCGGCTATGCGGGCGAAAGCGCTGGCGTCAGCCGGGTACAAAAGCTCTCGGAAATCAGTCTCGAAGCCCTGCCGCGCTTTTCCACCGGGTTTCAGGAGTTTGACCGCGTTCTGGGTGGCGGCGTCGTTCCTGGCAGCGCGATTCTGATCGGCGGTAACCCCGGCGCGGGTAAAAGTACCTTACTGCTGCAAACGCTCTGCAAGCTGTCAGAGAACATGAAAACCCTGTACGTCACCGGGGAAGAATCCTTGCAGCAGGTGGCGATGCGGGCGCATCGTCTCAACCTGCCGACCCAGAATCTTAATATGCTGTCGGAAACCAGCATCGAACAGATTTGCCTGATTGCCGAGCAGGAACAGCCGAAGCTGATGGTGATCGACTCCATTCAGGTGATGCATCTCGCTGATATTCAATCGTCTCCCGGTAGCGTAGCGCAGGTGCGTGAAACTGCCACCTACCTGACGCGCTTCGCCAAAACACGCGGCGTTGCTATCGTGATGGTCGGCCATGTCACCAAAGACGGTTCGCTGGCCGGGCCGAAAGTGTTAGAACACTGCATCGACTGCTCCGTGCTGTTGGATGGCGATGCCGATTCACGCTTCCGCACCCTGCGCAGCCATAAAAACCGCTTCGGTGCCGTTAACGAGCTGGGCGTGTTCGCGATGACGGAACAAGGGCTCCGCGAGATCAGCAATCCGTCGGCAATTTTCCTCAGTCGCGGTGACGAAATCACGTCCGGCAGTTCGGTCATGGTGGTGTGGGAAGGTACGCGTCCGCTGCTGGTCGAAATTCAGGCGCTGGTGGATCAATCGATGATGGCTAACCCACGCCGCGTGGCGGTCGGGCTGGAGCAAAACCGATTGGCGATCCTGCTGGCGGTATTACATCGCCACGGCGGTTTGCAGATGTCCGATCAGGATGTGTTCGTGAATGTCGTCGGCGGCGTTAAAGTCACCGAAACCAGCGCCGACCTGGCGCTGCTATTATCCCTGGTCTCCAGCTTCCGCGACCGCCCACTGCCGCAGGATCTTGTCATCTTCGGTGAAGTCGGTCTGGCGGGCGAAATCCGCCCGGTTCCGAGCGGCCAAGAGCGGATTACCGAAGCCGCTAAGCACGGCTTCAAACGCGCCATCGTTCCTCATGCCAATATGCCGAAGAAAGCCCCTGCCAGCATGCAGGTGTTCGGCGTGAAAAAGCTAGCCGACGCGCTGGCAATCCTCGACGATCTCTAAACGGACCACAGAAGGCCATCCGCCTCTTCCATCCTGAGCTAAATAGGGGGAAAGAGTAGCGGATGTTGCCCTGTTCTGTGGTATTTTGTTTAGTAAGCTAAACAAGAGTGCTGCACCATGTCATCATTTGATTACCTGAAATCCGCTATCCGGCAGAAGGGTTGCACCCTACAGCAGGTTGCTGACGCGACCGATATGACCAAAGGCTATCTCAGTCAATTACTTAATGCCAAAATCAAAAGCCCTAGCGCCCAGAAGCTGGAAGCGCTGCATCGCTTTCTTGAACTGGAATTCCCGCGCTACGAAAAGAGCATTGGTGTCGTCTTCGGCAAGTTCTATCCGCTACACACTGGCCACATTTATCTGATTCAGCGAGCCTGTAGCCAGGTCGATGAACTGCATGTGATTTTAGGTTACGACGAACCGCGCGACCGTCTGCTGTTTGAGAACAGCTCGATGTCACAGCAGCCCACCGTCAGCGACCGCCTGCGCTGGCTATTGCAGACCTTTAAGTATCAGAAAAATATTCATATTCACGCCTTCAATGAGCAAGGAATGGAGCCTTACCCGCACGGCTGGGATGTGTGGAGCAAAGGAATTCAGGCGTTTATGCAGGAAAAAAGCATCACGCCGAATTTCGTCTACACCAGCGAAGAACAAGATGCCGCACAATACCGTGAGCAGTTGGGCATTGAGGCCGTCCTGATCGACCCGCAGCGCTCCTTTATGAACATCAGCGGTTCACAGATTCGCCACGATCCCTTCCGCTACTGGGACTATATCCCAACCGAAGTGAAGCCGTTCTTTGTACGTACCGTGGCCATTCTTGGCGGCGAATCCAGCGGTAAATCCACGCTGGTGAACAAATTAGCGAATATCTTCAACACCACCAGCGCCTGGGAATATGGCCGCGATTATGTGTTCTCCCATCTGGGCGGCGACGAGATGGCGCTGCAATATTCCGACTACGACAAGATCGCGTTAGGTCAGGCACAGTACATTGATTTTGCAGTGAAATATGCCAACAAGGTGGCCTTTATCGACACCGATTTCGTTACCACGCAGGCGTTCTGCAAGAAATACGAGGGCCGTGAGCACCCATTCGTTCAGGCGTTGATCGATGAATACCGCTTCGATCTGGTGATTTTGCTGGAAAACAACACGCCGTGGGTGGCCGACGGGCTGCGTAGCTTAGGTACCACCGCCGCCCGCTCTGAGTTCCAGGAGCTGCTGAAAACGATGCTGGCTAACAATAATATCCCGTACGTTTACATCAAAGAGTCGGACTACGATTCGCGTTTCCTACACTGCGTGGAATTAGTGCAACAGATGTTGGGCCACGATCGCTCGCCTGAACCGTTCAAAAGCTAGCGCGTGTCCCACAGCCAGTGGCGGGAGGGGGTAATGATTTCCGGCAACGGAATATCCCAGCTTTCCACTGGCAATGCATCAACCTGCTGACAATCGTGGGCCAGACCGATCGGGTAAGGCCCACGCGACATCTGGTTGCGATACTGCAACGTACGGTCGTAAAATCCGCCCCCCATACCAAGCCGCTGCCCCAGATGATCAAACGCCACCAGCGGCGTCAGCAGGATGTCTAACTGCGGTAACGGCAGCACCTGACGCACATCCAGACGCGGCTCCATAATCTTCAGACGATTGCGTACCAGCTCAGTGTCCGGCGCATAGCGCAGGAACAGCAGATGTCCGGTGCGAAACGGATGCAGAACCGGCAAATAAACGCGTTTCTCCTGCCGCCACAGCTGTTGAATCAGCGGGGTCGTATCCAGCTCGCCATCAAATGACAGAAATACCGCCACGCTATCTGCCTGTATGATTTTCGGATGCGCCATGACGCGCTCACACGCCTGTTGCGCAAAACGCGACTGCTGCTCTGACGTCAGTAAACGCCGATTCTGCCGCACAGCCTGACGAATGTGCTGACGCGATGCTGCCTTAGAAGAGAGTGATGTATCGGGAAGTGCCGATGAAGATGAATCAGAAGATGACATGGGCTGCATTCGCCACGGGTCAAGAATGATAAAAAGAAAGGGAATCTCCGAGATGCCGCCGCAGGCTGTAACCCTTGAACCCTTGGTTCAAGGTGAACATAACGTCGCAGTCTTAAGGCTTCTCGGACGAACCGAGCGTGCTCACCAACCGCAGAGCATTACATTCTGTTGGTATGAAATATCGGCTCAGGGGACTGGCCCGCTGACAAACATCTCAGAGAAATTTTATTCGTTACTCGCGATAAACCTTAGCACGTCTTATCGCGTAAAAACACCGTACTTTTGTCAAAATACGACGTTATTCAAATTGTGCACCCTGACGTTCGGTGATCTTGCCCTGCTCCAGCAACGCCTGTTCGATGGTCTGCTGCAACATACGAATACGCTGTTCCATATTCGACGCATAATCACGCGTCTTACCCCGTTCCTGCGCCAGCTCATGGCACACGTTCAGCGCGGCAATAAACACCAATTGCTCAGTGTTTGTGACTCTAGTGCGAACTTTAAGATCTTGCAACCGCTGGTTAAGATCTTCCGCAGCCTGATTCAACGCATCCTGTTGTTCTGGCGGGCAATTCACTCTTAACGAACGGCCAAAAATTTGAATATCTACTGGTTGTGCAGACATACCACCTTCCTGCCTTTTGTCGTTCTTGCGCCTGCGTGCCGCATAGCATGAGCATTACCCGTTACATCGGGCTCGTTAAAGCGGGCGCAACTATATATAGCCGAGATCTAAGATACAAGCCCTTTCTGGTATCGAAAGGGAGCTTGGTGGTAGCATAGCACGAACCAATCCAGCCAACGATGACGAATCCGCATGTCTATAGAGAATACGTTTCCCGCCTATGAAGGCCTTAACCAACTGCTTCACCAACAGCAAGTCGCGCTGACCGCAGCAGAAATGCACGGTTTGATCAGTGGGATGCTGTGTGGTGGCAACCATGACGACAGTTGGAGAACGCTGGTTTTTGAACTGACTAATGAAGGCATGGCGTTTACCCAAACGCTGTCTCAGCCGCTTCAGGACCTGTACCAGGCTACGCGTGAAGCGCTGGAAGATGATGGTTTTCTGTTCCAGCTTTTCCTGCCGGACGACTCGCTGGATAGCGTGAGCGTTTTCGATCGCGCCGATGCGCTGGCAGGCTGGGTCAACCACTTCCTGCTTGGGCTGGGCGTGGCTCAACCACAGTTGAACAAAGCCAAAGGTGAGCTGAAAGAAGCCATCGAAGATTTACGCAACATCGCACAGCTTGGCTACGACGAAGATGAAGATCAGGAAGAGCTGGAACAATCACTGGAAGAAGTGATTGAGTATGTTCGCGTTTCTGCCATTTTGTGCCATACCGAGTTTACCAGCCAGCGCGTTGTGACTGCGCCCGAGCAGCAAAAACCGACGCTGCATTGAGTGTTATGCAAGGCAGAAGGGAAAGGTAACCGCACGGACTACTTTCAGGAGCAGGTGATGAATCCACAAGAATTTCTTCGTCGTCGTCAGGTACTGTTGGAAAAAATGGCACCGGGCAGCGCGGCGATTATTTTTTCTGCGCCGGAAGCACAGCGCAATGCCGACAGTGACTATCCTTATCGTCAAAATAGCGATTTCTGGTATTTCACCGGCTTCAACGAACCGGAAGCCGTGCTGCTGCTGGTAAAAAGCGATGCCAAACATCATCACAGCGTGATCTTCAACCGCGTACGCGATCTGACGGCTGAAATCTGGTTTGGTCGTCGTCTCGGTCAGGACGCGGCACCCGCCAAACTTGGCGTTGACCGCGCCCTGCCGTTTGGCGAAATCGGCGCACAGCTGCACCTCTTATTGAATGGGTTGGACGTGGTGTACCACGCGCAAGGGCAGTACGATTATGCAGACAAGCTGGTCTTCGCCGCGCTGGACACCTTGCGCAATGGCACCCGTCAGGGCTTTTCTGCCCCAGCTACACTGACCGACTGGCGCCCGTGGGTACATGAAATGCGCCTGTTTAAATCACCGGAAGAAATCAGCGTAATGCGCCGCGCCTGTGAAATTACCGCGCTGGCCCACACCCGCGCCATGCAGAAATGTCGCCCAGGCATGTATGAATATCAGCTTGAAGGCGAAATTCACCACGAATTTACCCGTCACGGCGCACGCTACCCTTCTTACAACACTATCGTCGGCAGCGGTGAGAACGCCTGTATCCTGCATTACACCGAAAATGAAACACAAATGCGCGACGGCGATCTGGTGCTGATTGACGCAGGCTGTGAATACAAAAGCTATGCTGGCGACATTACCCGCACCTTCCCCGTAAACGGCAAGTTTACCGCGCCTCAACGTGCCATTTACGACATCGTGCTGCGCTCACAGCTGCGGGCGCTGGAACTGTTTGGTCCGGGTCGCAGCATCCGTGAAGTGAACGAAGAAGTGGTACGCATCATGGTCAGCGGGCTTATCAAGCTCGGCGTGCTAAAAGGTGATGTGGAAGAGTTGATTGCCGAGCAGGCACATCGCCAGTTCTTCATGCACGGCCTCAGCCACTGGCTGGGTCTGGATGTGCATGACGTGGGAGACCACGGTTCGACAGACCGGGGACGCCCGCTGGAACCAGGTATGGTGCTGACCATTGAGCCAGGTCTTTACATCGCACCTGATGCCAAAGTACCACAGCAGTACCGGGGAATCGGCGTGCGTATCGAAGATAACATCGTGATCACCGAAAACGGCAATGAAAACCTGACGGCTGGCGTAATCAAAGACGCTGATGCCATCGAGGCGCTCATGGCGCAACGGCATGATAAACAACACTAAGCAGGGCTTTAAAAGGGCAACGACATAATTGCAAAGGACAACAGCATGGCGGTCATGATTGTCGGTGGCGGGATGGCGGGCGCAACGCTGGCGCTGGCAATATCGCGGCTTTCGCAGGGCGCAATCCCGGTTGACCTGATCGAGGCACACTCACCACTCGACAAGGAACATCCGGGTTTTGACGCACGCGCCCTCGCGCTGTCTGATGGCACACGTCAGCAGCTCGCAGCGCTGGGCATCTGGCAAGCGCTGTCGGGTAATGCAACGGCGATAACCGACATTCACGTCAGCGAACGCGGGCACGCCAGCGTGGTGAATCTGAAGGCCTCGGACTATCACGTTCAGGCATTAGGCCATGTGGTTGAACTGCACGACGTCGGACAACGCCTGTTTTCCCTGCTGCAACAGGCACCGGGCGTGCGCCTGCACTGCCCGGCCAAAGTCATGACCGTCACGCGGACGCAGGATAATGCGACGCTCACGCTGGACGACGGCACTGAGCTAACGGGTCAACTGCTGGTCGCCGCCGACGGTTCGCGCTCCATGCTGTCGCAGTCCTGCGGCATTCAATGGCAGCAGCATGACTATGATCAGATCGCGACCATCGCCAATGTGACAACTGCCGACTCCCATCGCGGCCGCGCGTTCGAGCGATTTACCCCGCACGGCCCGCTGGCGCTCTTGCCGATGAGCAACGGGCGCTGCTCGCTCGTCTGGTGCCATGACAAACACCGTCAACATGAGGTCGATGGGTGGAGCGAAGCCGAATTTCGCCAGCAGCTACAGCAGGCTTTCGGCTGGCGTCTGGGGCAGTTCACCCATATCGGCGAACGCCACAGCTATCCGCTGCGCTTACTCACGGCAAGCCAGCATATTAGCCATCGGCTGGCGCTGGTGGGTAATGCAGCTCAAACGTTGCACCCGATTGCCGGACAGGGCTTTAATCTGGGGATTCGTGATGTGATGTCACTAGCGGAAACCCTCGTCGACGCAGCAAAAAATCAGCAGGATATCGGCCAGTACACGGTACTCAACCGCTATCAACAGCGGCGCACGCCCGATCAACAAACCACGGTGGCGATCACCGATGGGCTGGTCAGGCTGTTCGCTAACCGCTATACCGCGCTGACAATCAGCCGTAATCTGGGTCTGATCGCCATGAATAACCTGCCGCTGATGCGCGACGCCTTTGCTCGTCGCACGCTGGGCTGGGTAGAACGTTAATTAAGCTCGCCAACAGGAAAAGACGGAAATGCAATCATTCGACGTGGTTATTGCCGGTGGCGGTATGGTCGGTCTGGCGCTAGCCTGCAGCTTACAGGGCAGCGGCCTGCGTATCGCCGTGCTGGAGAAACAGGCGGCCGAACCTCAGGCGCTCGGGAAAGACCATGCGCTGCGCGTCTCCGCCATCAATGCCGCCAGCGAATGCCTCCTGCGCCATATCGGCGTCTGGGAAAATCTCGTGGCGCAACGTGTCAGCCCTTACAACGATATGCAGGTATGGGACAAAGACAGCTTCGGCAAAATCAGCTTTAGCGGTGAAGAATTCGGCTTTTCCCACCTTGGGCATATCATTGAAAACCCAGTGATTCAGCAGGCGCTGTGGCAACGCGCTTCTCAGTTAAGCGACATCACCCTGCTCTCCCCCGCCTCGTTAAAACAGGTCGCCTGGGGCGAGAACGAAGCCTTTATTACATTGCAGGACGACAGCATGCTGACCGCCCGGCTAGTGGTCGCCGCGGACGGTGCGCATTCGTGGCTGCGTCAGCACGCGAATATTCCGCTGACCTTTTGGGACTACGGCCATCACGCACTGGTCGCCAATATTCGAACTGAGCACCCTCATCAATCCGTTGCGCGTCAGACGTTTCACGGCGACGGTATTCTGGCGTTCTTGCCGCTGGACGAGCCGCACCTTTGTTCAATTGTCTGGTCGCTTTCACCGGAACAGGCTCAGGCGATGCAGAGCTTGCCTGCCGAAGAATTCAATCGTCAGGTCGCGATGGCGTTTGATATGCGCCTGGGGCTATGTGAACTAGAAAGCGAACGCCAGACTTTCCCACTGACCGGACGCTACGCTCGCAGCTTCGCGGCACACCGGCTGGTGCTGGTCGGCGACGCAGCGCACACCATTCACCCGCTGGCGGGGCAAGGCGTCAATCTGGGTTTCATGGATGTCGCCGAACTGATTGCGGAAGTGAAGCGCTTACAGGCGCAAGGCAAAGACATCGGCCAGCACCTTTATCTGCGACGCTATGAACGCCGCCGCAAACACAGTGCCGCAGTGATGCTCGCCAGCATGCAGGGGTTCCGCGAACTGTTTGATGGCGATAATCCGGCGAAAAAGCTGCTGCGTGACGTCGGTCTGGTTCTGGCGGATAAATTACCCGGTATTAAACCCACACTGGTACGTCAAGCAATGGGATTACACGATCTGCCAGACTGGCTTAGCGTCGGGAAATAATAAAACCAGAATAGATAATATCGCCGCTTAAGCGGCGAGTTATCAATAACGCTTTCTTATTAATTAAATCACTAATTTATTCAACCCTCCCCCTTATTATTTAAGCGATCACTCTATTTTTATTTATAAAATAAATCCATCATCAAAACATAATTAGCAGAGTAATAAAAACTTACCTTACGCAGTTAATTACCATTAAAAACAATCAATTATAGGATTTTGGAAAGGATATCTTTCTGACAAAAGTCATAGTTTTTATTAAATAGTTGGGTTCTTCTTTTGTTCAATAAAGATTTACGTTATAACGTTCCCAACAAGGATTTTTTTAACAGGGAGTTACACGAATGGCTAATTCTATTTTCATGAAGATCACCGGAAAAATTCAGGGACTGATCTCTGAAGGGTGTTTAAGTATCGACTCTGTAGGAAATAAACATATCTCTGGTCACGAGAAAGCCATTTTCATCTTATGAAAACGATCTTAACTATCTTCATTTCATTATCTTCCCTGCTGTTTTTTTGGGGATGGCTTATCATCTTTCCTTATACCGTTTATACGGAAAAAGACATTTTTAAGTACTATACATTAACCTATAAAGAAATCAGGGACGCACCGAGACTATCAAAGAATTATTATTTTTCTTATGGGCCGAGTGATGAGGCAAACCCTCAGATAAGCACGATATATTTATGCGATCTAGATAACATTAATGAGGCTTACGATAAGTTACTCGATTATGTTAACAGTACTGGCATCCCATTAGTTGACGATTTCTCCTTAGGTAATTATCCATCATTCGATGAATACTTTCAGATCATTAAAACAAAAGAGAAAGATAGGGTAACTATGAAAGAAATAGAATGCCTAATGTTGGATTTATCTAAGGAACAACGTTAATTAATACTATGATTGAGTGAATGGCGCAGTGGTTTAAAAAATGAATAAATTAGCGTTTGATCTATCCTCGACTTAGAGCAATATCAAAAATCGCTATAATTAATAAAAAATAACAAATCTTATTAGTCTATTATCCCAGCGTTTATGAAAAGTGATGAACGAACATGCGTGGAATAATCGCTACTTTGAAAGCATAAGCGAGTTTCGAAATGCAATATTCAATTTGTTCTCAACCAAGCACCATAAATAGCCGGTCTCACTGACCGCCAGAATTCACGATCGCTTTCAGATGCTCAAACCTACATCTTGAGGTTTATTGGGTAAATAAACTTATCATTAAAATATAATTAGCGAACTAATAAATAGATTTCATCCTATATGGTGACTTACCATTAAAAACAATCAATTATAGGATTTTGGAAAGGATATCTTTCTGACAAAAGTCATAGTTTTTATTAAATAGTTGGGTTCTTCTTTTTTTCAATAAAGATTTACGTTATAACGTTCCCAACAAGGATTTTTTAACAGGGAGTTACACGAATGGCTAATTCTATTTTCATGAAGATCACCGGAAAAATTCAGGGACTGATCTCTGAAGGGTGTTTAAGTATCGACTCTGTAGGAAATAAACATATATCTGGTCACGAAGATGAGATTTTTGTTTATGCCACAAATTACGACTTATCAAGAGATCGACACGTCAATCATCATCCCTTTTCTGTGACCAAAGTCGTTGATAAGTCTACACCGCTCTTGCTCACCAGCATTGCCAACAATGAGCTAATGGAAGTTGAATTGAGATATTACCGCACCTCCGCCAGCGGGACCCAAGAGAACTACATGACAATCACATTGAGAGATGCGTCTATTGTCAACCTCTCTAACCAAAACCCCAACTCATTGACGCATAGCGATATGCAGCCATTTGAAATCCTAAGTCTGCGTTATGAGAGTATTACCTGCCAACACAATATTGCAGGGACATCAGGGTACAGCATATTAACTGAAAATATGTACTGAATTGCGATAAAAACACTATCTAGTTAACTTTATAGTAAATTATAGGTTCTTTATGAGCAAAAGAAGTGATATAGAAAAGGGAACATTAGTTTATACTGAAGTACTAGGATGGGTAGACTTAGCTCATGCCAAAGGAGATGATGCCAGGGCATTAATGGCTGCAATAAATTCAGGTGAAGAGCGAATAGAAGACCATTTTGTTGTCATATACTCACAGTACATGGGAAAAGGATTCAAATACGGAACATCAAAAACCACAAGATGGAAAATAAGGAAAGGGCTATCTTCGCATGATAAAAAAAGAGTCGCTCTCACTATTATTATGTATACAAGCCATATATTCGAATCATATCAAGGTTCGCCGCTATTCAGTTGGTACAGTGATAGTGGATATAGTGGTGAAGATTTGGTATCTAATCTACTCGGGTTTTATCGGGCAGTAGATAACATCGATTATTTACTTCAACTCAGGGTTGCTAGTCAAGCCGACACATTTACAAGATGGGATTACTATGGTCCTATAGGACAATATAAAAACAAAGAGTTTAGACCCTTACTTTTCCCACACCCAGAAAAATATCCAAATAATGCCAGACCTTATTATTCTGTTCTTCCTGAATTTATGAAATCTGTATCACCTGTAAATAATATTGAAAAGAGTGATATGTTAACACATCTTAACGATAAGACCGGATATAATATCGGAGTAGAAAGCCGTGTCACTATTCAAATCGAGTAACATTATTAAAATCATTGCGTTCTTTATTACATGCATGGGATTAGCTTTAGTATTAGCGTATCTTTTCGCTAATACCAGCTACTCTTATACGAAAGATAACTATGTTAAATATCACTTACTCACTTTGAAAGAAATAAAAGGAATGCCATTTATCTCAACAAACTACTCTATTGAATATGATTCCCCTGACGGAACATCTGGACTAATTAATAGCGTATTATTTTCAAATGTTGATCTTAAAAAAAAATCAGAACTAGTCAATTATCTTAATGAATTGGGATTCAAAAAACATGAGGACATTTTTTGGATTAAAGGAGGGGAAATTTGGAAAAAAGGAGATGATAGAGTTAGATTAATACAAGATAATGAAAGAAAAGTCATTATTATTTCATTTGAGAAAAACGATTAGTTTTACTTATCACCACTACCCAAGAAAAACAAAAATCAGGCACTGGATAAAATGTTAATAAAAAATGACTACATTTATGACGTCAATTTTCATTTCTATCCGGTCTTATGTTTTTTCTAGACTCGGGTTAATCTCTGTCCGTACAGATAATGCACTATGAAAACATAAATATATTACTCTTTGCTCTCTGTTTTTATCTCTATTCACTTCTCTGCGCTCTAATCATATTGATCACATCAATAAGGGATTACGAAGGGATGGTTGATGGGGTAGAAATAAGAAATCTCTGTGAAATACCTGAATCAGATTCCGACGGTTCCTTTGAGTTTATTATTATTCCCCTATCCATTCCTTTCTTTTTTGTAAAAAAGAGCATCGCCAGAATAATCACTTATCTTATTGTTTTAATTTATTATTTATGGAGTTTTTATCTCCGTTTTACTCTATGTTAAAACTCGCCGCCGCAGCGGCGAGTCTGGTGTATTAGGCGTCGGGTCCGACTCTGACCACTAATTTACCGAAGTTGCGGCCATGTAGCAGGCCGATAAAGGCTTCGGGGGCGTTTTCCAATCCGTCGACGATCTCTTCGCGATATTTGATCTTACCTTCTTCCACCCACGGCGACACATCCTTCCAGAACTCATCGAAGCGATGACCATAATCATCAAAAATGATGAATCCCTGCATGCGGATACGCTTTTTCAGGATAGTCCCCGCCAGTAGCTGTAAGCGGTCTGGGCCATCAGGCAACCCAGTAGCATTGTAGCCAGAGACTAATCCGCACACAGGAATACGCGCCGAGGTATTCAGCAGCGGCAGCACGGCGTCAAAGACTTTCCCGCCGACGTTTTCAAAGTAGATATCGATTCCCTTCGGACAGGCTTGTTTCAGTTGTTCGGCAAAATCATCCGCCCGGTGGTCGAGGCAAGCATCAAATCCCAGTACTTCAACCGCATAGCGACATTTTTCCGCGCCCCCCGCCACGCCAACAACCCGACAGCCTTTCAATTTCCCGATCTGCCCAACAGTCGCACCAACCGGGCCAGTCGCGGCAGCCACCACCAGCGTTTCACCCGCTTTAGGCTGTCCGATATCCGTTAGCCCCATATACGCAGTGAAGCCCGGCATACCCAGCACGCCCAACGCATAGGAAGGATTTGTCGGCGACTGACCCAGATTGGTTAATCCTTTGCCGTCGGAAATCGCATAATCCTGCCAGCCGCTGAAGGACAGCACCCAATCGCCGGTCTGATAATCCGGGTGTTTTGATTCCACCACGCGGCTGATTGTCCCGCCTACCATCACGTCATTCAGTTCAACGGGTTTAGCATAAGAAGGGGCGTCGCTCATACGGCCACGCATATAAGGGTCAAGGGAGAGAAACACCGTACGCAGCAGGATATGCCCTGAATCGACCTGTGGGACAGGCTGCTGTTCCAGACGAAAAGTCTCTAATGTTGGCGCGCCGTGCGGGCGCTGAGCCAGAACCACACGGCGGTTAATTTGATCGGTTTGCGGCATAATATCCTCCGTTAAACAAAGCGTGTTGATAAAATCACTTCGTTAACAATAGGATCTGTTCTTTCATCTGGCTACGCAAACCGTGCGGCGTTCATTATGCCGTTTTGCTTTTTTCGTAACGCGACATGCGATCCAGATACCCCATGACCAGTGCAGACAGCACAAACGTCAAATGGATAATCACGTACCACATCAGCTTGTTATCCGGGATATTACGGGCATCCATGAACACACGCAGCAGATGGATGGACGAGATAGCGACAATCGAGGCGGCAACTTTATTTTTCAGCGAGCCGGAATCCATCTTACCGAGCCAGTTCAGCTTTTCTCTGCCTTTGGAGATATCCAGCGCCGAGACAAAGTTCTCGTAACCGGACAGCATAACCATCACCAGCAATCCGCCGACCAGCGTCATATCGATGAGTGACAGCAGCACCAGCACCAAATCTGCTTCAGCGATATCCAGGATATTAGGCAGGACGTGGAACACCTCCTGGAAAAACTTGATCGCCAGCGCCAGCAACCCCAGCGATAGCCCGAGATAAACGGGGGCAAGCAGCCAGCGCGATGAGTACATCAGATTCTCAATAAAACGTTCCATAACTCACTATATGCAGGTGGAAAAGAGGGAAATAATAGCGAAAAGTCCTGCGGTGGTGTTAATCAATTCTTGAGCAGAATGCACCATTTACAGAATGCTCTGCCCTGTCTTGCCCTCAACGATGATTTCCGTGTTTTGTGATCGGACCGGCCCCCACCTTCAAACCGATGCCGTCCTCCTGCCGCTCGTGGCACGCATCTGAAGGTTCACCCTTTTTCACCTTCCTACACTGTCTAGCGCCAGCAGGTCTGGCAGCAATCATACACTGCACTCTACATTCAGAGCCGAATACAGGCTTACCACAAAATAAAACAAGGGGTTACGCATGAGCGATCCTATTTTCCTTGGTATTTTCTGGCACTTCATCGGAGCGGCCAGCGCGGCCTGCTTCTATGCACCGTTTAAGCAGGTCAAAAACTGGTCGTGGGAAACCATGTGGTCACTGGGCGGATTTTTCTCGTGGATTATCCTGCCCTGGTGCATCAGTTGGTGGCTACTGCCTGACTTTTGGCGTTATTACGGTTCATTCGATATGGCGACCCTACTCCCCGTCTTTCTCTTCGGCGCGATGTGGGGGATCGGCAATATCAACTACGGCCTGACGATGCGCTACCTTGGCATGTCGATGGGCATCGGTATCGCCATCGGCGTGACGCTGATTATCGGCACGCTGATGACGCCCGTCCTGCAAGGCAAGTTCTCCATTCTGTTTGGCTCGGCAGGCGGACGCATGACGTTACTGGGCGTGCTGGTCGCAGTCATTGGTGTCGCGATTGTCAGCTATGCCGGTTTACTGAAAGAGCGTGCGCTCGGTATTCGCGCCGAGGAATTCAACCTGAAAAAAGGGCTGATTCTGGCCGTGATGTGCGGCATCTTCTCCGCAGGAATGTCCTTTGCGATGGATGCTGCGAAACCCATGCACACCGCAGCACAAGAGCTGGGGATCAGTGCACTGTATGTCGCACTTCCCAGCTACGTGGTGATTATGGGCGGCGGTGCCATTGTCAATCTGGGTTTCTGCTTCATCCGGCTGGCGACCTGCAAGGGCATTTCATTAAAAGCCGATCTGGCACAGGCCAAACCGTTGCTGATTGCCAACGCGCTCTTCGCCATTCTGGGCGGCGTCATGTGGTATTTGCAGTTCTTCTTTTATGCCTGGGGACACGCCAATATCCCAGCCGATTACACCTACATCAGTTGGATGCTGCACATGAGCTTCTACGTACTGTGTGGCGGTATCGTCGGGTTACTATTTAAAGAGTGGAAGGCCGTTGGCCAGAAACCGGTGCGTATGCTGGTACTCGGCTGCGTGGTCATTATTCTGGCGGCGAATATCGTCGGGTTAGGAATGGCCGCGTAAGCGTTCTATCATCGCGTTCGGTGCCACCAAAACAAGCACCGAACGCGATGGCAATACATTCATATTATCGCCTCTCTGTACCAACATGCCTAACTCTCGTTGTTATACCAAACAAGAGACAATGAAGAGTGGGTAACATCAGAGGTGTTTTTTCTGAGAAGTAAAAACGCCCTGAGGGTACCTCAAGGCGTTCTGGAATAGACTTTAATTTTTATGGCTAACTTTTTCACGACTCATTAATAGTGCGATACTTAAATAATAAGCATCGCACTATTTCACATTATCTAAAATAAAATCACAGCCTATCGTGAAGCACTCAAAGGAATCTCTGGATCCGGTTCATGAGTCATTCGATTACGTAAATCACGGCGAATAATTTCAATAGACCAGAACCAAATGAGATGGCCTACGATTTCTGATACATGCTCATACCAAGGGAGAACAAAAAGAGATGGCGTAAGCCCCATCAATGGGAACGAAATCATATGGACAAATAATTGAGCCAGCGCACCAGCCAACAGACCTTGCCATAATTTTATTTTAGGAAATACTTCTGCAACAACGCAGTAACCTACAGCGAAAACAATAGAGAAAATAATATGCGTCACACCAACCCAATTGAATACGTGGCCGGCAAAGGTATAAACCGCCGCATTAGGGTCAACAACCCCAAGCCAATCGCGTAAAAAGATGTAGGGAGGGTTAAGAAAATTACGAGAGCAATCAATTTGCTCGGCCGCTCTAATCAGTGATTCTGGTGCACACGCACCGGTAAACATATCAGTGGGACTACGTGGAGGAAGCGGGTTTTCCGCGCCCCACTTAACGAAAGATGAAACAATACCTGCAATCAAACCGATAAAAGCAGCTAATCCATAGCGTCTCCGAGAGGGAGATGTTTGTTCAAAGAAGTTCATTTTTTTACCAATCTAACCATTAAAGGTTATAGTCTTACATAGACATCATGTACTTATAAAGAGGTTAATTGATATATAGAACAATCTCTCTAGGTTATTTTGTTATTAGGAACATCGTTTTAAATTTTATAAAAATAAAAAGAAGAAATCATGCGTTTATTTTTTGTGAAACTTTTATTCAATCATTGAAAAACCAGATTCTCTAACGTGCCCGAAATGTATATCCCAAATGATGCGAAAGAATAATAATTAACCAATAATATTATCAATAAGAAATAGACTGGTTATTTTTTTGTGAAAGAATAACAGTTCAGTCACTCATCCTCTCGCCTTGCATCCCTCTCACTCAGAATATTTTCTCACCTCAGCAAAAGCTGATATTCATTTTCGGTTGTTCGAGGGGGATGAAAAATCCAGCACGCTTCATTATCGCTTGTTTCTTAATCAACGGCGAATCAATCCGGGCGCTGATGTTCCTCACGCCCCTGTAGCGATAGGCAATCCCCCTGTCGCGGAGGCGTAGCAACAGGTACTTCAATCAATAGTCGTGATAAAAGCGGGCATCACACTGAGTTTCAAGCAGAAACCTCACTCATCAGCGAATGTAACAACCTTTCGCATATATATTTTTATGGAATTGAAAATCAATTTTTATTCTTTTACATGCATAAGGCCACCCTTTAGAGTAGCGAAAAGACCGCCGTGTATGGCCTCATGTCATTGGTAAGGGACACAGGGAATGGAAAAAAATCATCCGCAAGTTACAACTCTCGCCGCAGGGTTACTCTCGTTACTGTTTGCATTCAACCCCGGCGCATACGCGGCGGAAACCGGTGAAAAACCGGTGTCTGGCGGTATTCTGAATGTTGGATTGGGCAGCGATACGCCGATTATCGACCCACACATTACGGCCTACGGTGTTACCGCGCTGATTGCGCGTAACGTGGTGGATTCACTGGTAGGACAGGCGGAAGATAACCGCTTTACGCCCTGGCTGGCGGAAAGCTGGAAAATTAACGACAACAACACCGAGTACACCTTCCACCTGCGCAAGGACGTGACGTTCAGCGACGGCACCAAGCTGGATGCGGAAGCGGTGAAATACAACATCGAACGTATTCTCGATCCGAAAACCACCTCCAGCTACGCGAAATCGCTGTTAGGTCCTATCGATAAGATCTCAACGCCGGATGATTATACGATTGTGCTTCACTACAGCTCACCGTTTGCGGCGCTGTTACAAGGCCTGAGCCTGCCGTATCTGGGCATTCAATCACCGACGTATCTGAAGAAAACACCAAACACTAGCACCACCGTGGTAGGTTCCGGTCCGTTTATTCTCGATTCCTTTGTGAAAGGCAGCGGCAGCAAGCTGACGAAACGTCCTGATTACAACTGGGGACCGGGTTATGCCAAGCACACGGGTCCAGCCTATCTCGATGGTCTGGTGTTCAAATATCTGCCTGAAGCGTCGGTTCGCCTCGGCGCACTGAGCAGCGGGCAGATTCAGGCGATTGACGCCGTACCACCGGCTAATTTCCCGACGGTGAAACGCAATCCGAAGCTGGAAGTGATCACCTATGAGAACCCGGGCGTTAACCGTGTACTCTATCTCAACACCACCAAAGGCCCTTTCCAGGATGTCGCGGTGCGTAAGGCATTCCAGAGCGCGGTGGATACCAACGCAGCGGTGAAAGTTGCCTTCTTCGGTACGCTGAAAGCCGCCGATAACGTTCTTGGCCCGGCCACGCTGTACTACGATCCGAGCGTTGCATCCCGCTGGGGCTTTGATGTGAAAAAAGCCAACGAACTGCTGGATAACGCAGGCTGGAAACAGAAAGACGGCGAAGGCTTCCGAACCAAAGATGGCCAACGCCTGAGCGTCAGCTTCGTTTACGCCTCAACCAACGTTGAAGCTGCGGATGTCGCGCTGTTCCAGGCGGTGCAATATCAAGTGAAGCAGGCAGGCTTCGAAGTCAAACTGACGCCGGTTGATGCAGGTGAGTTCACCACGCGCACCAATGCCAACGAGTACGATATCGCTTCTAACTTCTTCGTACGTGCAGAGCCGGATATTCTGCGTACCGTCTTCGATTCAGCCTATGCACCACCGAACGGCAACAACTTTACGCGTATCAGCGTACTGAATGACAAGCTGAGAAAAGCCATCGGCGCAGGCGAAGCAGAACGTAAACAGCTGTATAGCGAAATACAGCGTGAGGTCATCGATCAAGCGTATGTTGTTCCGCTGTATATTCCTGCCTACCAACTCGGCCTGTCCAAACAGGTACAGGGCATAAGCTGGGCCACCAACGCAAAACCGAACTTCTATGATGTCTGGATTAAACGTTAATCTGTACGCGATAGGTAAACGTCTTTTCACCATTCTGGCTGTGCTCTGGGGCGCAGCCACATTGACGTTTATTGCTGTCAAACTGATCCCCGGCGATCCAGTCGCCATTCTTAGCGGCGGCGATAACGTGGTAGACGAAGCCTATCGCGCCGTACTCATCAAACAATTTGGACTCGACCAGCCGCTGTGGGTGCAATACCTGCGCTACTGCGGACAGGCGCTACAGGGTGATTTTGGCGTCAGCTATCTTTACCGCCTGCCAGTCGGCAGCGTGATTAGCGATGCGATGCATGAAACGCTACCATTGGCGCTCGGCGGCTTGATTCTGGCGCTGCTCCTTGCCATCACCAGCGCGCTGCTGACCGCAGGCCGCTATGGTGTCATGCGTACCACCGTGTCCTGGCTGGAACTCACGCTGCTTAGCACGCCGGTCTACTGGATTGGTATCGTTCTGCTAAGCCTGTTCAGTTTTCGTCTGCAATGGTTTCCGGTCACTGGCAACGATGGCGTCATGTCGCTAGTACTGCCCGTCATCACGCTGAGCCTACCGATTGCCGCTATTTTGAGTCAGGTACTGCGCGACGGTCTGGAAGATGCACTCTCCCAGCCGTTCTCGCTCACCGTGCGCACACGCGGCGTCAGCGAAATCCGACTGCGTTTTCGCCACGGTTTACGCCACGCGGCGCTGGCCGCCTCAACGCTGACCGGCACGCTGCTGGCAAGCGTACTCGGCGGCTCCGTGCTGACCGAAACCGTCTTTGGCCGCGCGGGTATCGGGCAGGTCACGCTGAGCGCAATTGAAAACCGCGACATGCCGCTGGTGTTGGGCGTCGTCATGCTGTCCGCATTCCTGTTCGTCGTTATCAACCTGCTGGTGGATGCGCTGTACCTCATTATCGATCCCCGCTTACGCAAGAAGGCGAGCGCCCATGAGTAGTGAACCGATGCCCTTCACGCAG
Source organism: Pectobacterium brasiliense (assembly GCF_016950255.1). Taxonomy (NCBI): domain Bacteria; kingdom Pseudomonadati; phylum Pseudomonadota; class Gammaproteobacteria; order Enterobacterales; family Pectobacteriaceae; genus Pectobacterium; species Pectobacterium brasiliense. The sequence continues at coordinate 2,548,908 of NZ_JACGFN010000001.1, forward strand.
ACGCCCTCAAGAAAAACCTATCGCAGTCCGTGGCTGAGCACGGCGACGTTGCTGCCTGCGGCTATCGTTTTCCTGCTGGCGCTGGCGGTCTTTTTCCCCTCGCTGTTTACCAGCCGTACCGCCGACGAAATGGATATGGGTGCGGTATTCCAGTCGCCGAATAGCACTTACTGGTTTGGCACCGATCAGCTGGGACGTGACATTTTTTCCCGCATCGTTCACGGCACCTCGCTGTCGCTGGGGATTGGCGTCGGCGCGATGCTGATCGCCTGCTTCGGCGGCGTGCTGTTTGGCACGCTGTCGGTGCTCGCGCCGCTGCGCATCCGGCAGGTTCTGGTGCGCCTGCTGGACATCATGCTGGCGTTTCCCGATCTGCTGCTGGCATTGCTGGTGATCGCCGTCCTGGGACGCGGACCTGAAAATACCATGCTGGCCGTTGGTCTGGCGGGGATTGCTGGCTATGCGCGTTTGATTCGTTCTCAGGTGCTGCAAGTCAGGCTATCCGGCTATGTCGAGCACGCGATTGCGCTGGGTGAACACCCACTGTATATCGTTTTCCGCCACATCATTCCCAATACGCTGCGCCCGTTGCTGATTGTCGCCACCATTGGCGTCGGCCACGCGGTACTGTCCGCCTCGGCGCTGAGCTTTCTCGGATTGGGCGTCGTCCCACCGACCGCCGAATGGGGCGCGCTACTAGCTGACGGACGCAACTTCCTTGATATCGCGCCGTGGGTCAGCCTGCTGCCCGCCAGCGTCGTTGCGCTGTCGGTAATTTCCATCACGCTGCTGGGACGTCGTTTACAGGCCATTTTGGCAAAAGGAGAGGCACGATGAGCCTGAACACACATTCTCACCCCTCTCATTCATCTTCAGAAACGTCCGCAAAAACGCCGCTGCTGCGCGTAGATGGCCTGAGCGTTACCTTTCCCAATCCTTTCGGCCCCGTTCGTTCGGTTAAAAACCTTTCATTTCAGGTGAATGCCGGAGAAATCCTGGCGCTGGTCGGCGAATCGGGTTCAGGGAAATCCGTCACCGCTCGCACGCTGGTGGGTCTGGCTGGGGAAAACGTTGACGTACAGGCAAACGCGATTGAGCTCACGCGCCATGATGGCAGCCTGTGTGATTTACGCTATCTGACTGACCGGGATTGGCGGGCGATTCGTGGCCGTGAAATCGGCTTTGTTTTGCAGGATGCGCTGGTGTCTCTCGACCCGCTACGCAAGATCGGGCAGGAAGTCGCCGAACCCATTCTGACTCATCGCCTGTTGCCTCGCCAGCAGGTTCCTGCACGCGTCGCCGAACTCCTGACGAAGGCAGGCATTCCCGATCCAGAGAATCGCGCGGCGCAGTATCCGCATGAGCTGTCCGGCGGGCTGCGTCAGCGTGCGCTTATCGCTTCCGCGCTGGCGGCGGGTCCACAGTTGCTGATTGCCGACGAACCCACCACCGCGCTCGACGCCACGGTGCAAAAGCAGGTGCTAAAAGTCTTCACGGCATTGGCGCAGGCAGGGCACGGCGTTTTATTGATCACCCACGATCTTGCCGTCGTCGCAGAGGTGGCAGATCGTGTCATCGTGATGCAGCAAGGATCGCTGGTTGAAGGCGGTGAGGCGAAGCAGATCCTGTCCGCACCGACGCATCCCTACACCCGCAAGCTGCTGGCGGCGATCCCGACCGCGTCTACCCGTGGAAAATGGCTGGCTGGTGCGGACCCGTTACAAAGTGGCATTGCACCGTCACCCGCTTCTTTGGCAGCCAATCACACCAACACCGACGACACCATTGCACTCACGGCAGATCGGATTGCGGTGTCGTTCAAGCGCCCAGACGGTAGCCGAATGCAGGCCGTCAATCAGGTCTCTCTCCAGATCAAACGCGGAGAAACACTGGGCATCGTCGGGGAATCCGGTTCGGGGAAAACCACGCTGGGCAAAGTCATTCTGGCGCTGCAAAAGCCAGACAGCGGGGAAGTCCGACTCGCGGACAATGCCTGGAGCACATTAACGGAACGCGAACGCCGACCGCTGCGCGCACGCATTCAGACGATCACACAGGATCCGCTTAGCTCGTTCGATCCGCAATTTACCGTCGCCCAGATTCTAAATCAGCCGCTGCGTTTGCGCCGCGATTTGAGCGACGATGAGAAGCAGCGGCGCATGCTGACGCTGCTCGAGTATGTCGGCTTGACGCCCGACCTGCTGAGCCGCCGTCCAAGAGCGTTGTCCGGTGGGCAACGTCAGCGCGTCTCCATCGCACAGGCGCTGGCTTCAGAACCCGAGATTCTGATCTGCGACGAACCGGTATCAGCGCTGGACGTCACCACACAGGCGCAGGTGCTGGATTTGCTGGTGGCGTTACAACGCCAACTGGGGCTAACAATGCTGTTCATCTCCCACGATCTGGGCGTGGTACAGCATATGAGCCACCGCATCGCGGTCATGAAAGACGGGGATATCGTAGAAACAGGGCCGGTCGAGCAGATCTTCAATCAGCCGCAGCACCCTTACACCCGCCTGTTGCTTTCAACGGTGGCGGAATAGCGCTGTTGACATGTAGTGGCACGCTGAATTTGGCGAATGGGTAATCTCAGAGGACAAAATTAAGGGTTTTGGTAACCCGCTTCTTTTTGATGCTTAACGGTCAGTATCACCACTCTGTCAGTCAGTTCATCATGACGGTAAAGCATCACGTATCCGCTGCTGCCGAATTCGATCACCAGTTCCTGATATTCAAGAGGGAGATGTTCAACGGGTCGTCCGATATTCGGCAGCGCTTCTAACTGACGAATGCCCTGAATCAAAACTTCAGCGGCCTTTTTCGCAGCCAGCGCATTTTTGTTTTTTAAAAAATCCTGCAGACGCTGCAAATCACGTCTTGCGCGTTATGAAACAATCACTTGTGGCATGCAGGCGCATCCTGTTCATGCCCAGAACCCCAAGATTCTAACCAGGTGACCGTCTCATCGGCGGTGATGTGTTCGCCGGTGTCCTGGTATTCCTCCCACGCGGCCAGCGCCTCTTTACGGTACTGACTGCGTTTTTCTTCACGCTCCACGTATTCGGCGATGGCTTCCAGCATTAGCGCATGGGCTGAGCTATGGCGGTCATCGGCCAACGTTTTCAGTCGTTCTTTAATGTCCTGATCGATGCGCAGCGTCGTGGTTTGTCGTGGCGTGTCAGCCATGATGTGCTCCGGTTAATATCACTGGTGTCACCAATGATATTAACCCTGAATGATGCGTGTGTCACTCCGCATTCAGGAAGCGCTGGCGGTAGGCGCTGGGTGAAACGCCGAACGCCTGATGGAACACCACGGAGAAATAGTTGCTGTCTTCAAAACCGCACAGCGCGGCAACGTCGCCAATGGTTTGCAGGTCATAACGCAGCAGCTCCATCGCCTTACATAGCCGTAGCTGGCGCAGGTAGTGCGGCACGCTCATGCCGGTTTGTTCTTTAAAGCGTGAACGTAAACTGCGGGCGCTGAAGTGGTGCTGTTCACAGAAGGCCTCAAAGCGGAACGGAGCGGCGATGCTGGCACGCAGCGCATTCATCAACATATCCAACTGATGCGCATCGGCCAACTGTGGGCTATCCGGCGTGTGGCGATAGCGCGCCGCCAGCAGCGCAATCTGTAACAGCAGCGCTTCACTCAGTTGTAACGACAGCACATCCGACTTCATGCACTCCTGCCTCAACGCATCCACCTTCTCGCGGAGGGTATCCATGCCTTCCGAACCTAAACACCAGTGGCGCTGGCTTTGTGGCAGCTCCCCGCCCGGCAGTAACGCTTGCCAGTCGGCAGATAACGTCAGGCGATTGCGAATATAGAGAATGTTGTCGAGTTCGAGTCCGTTGACGGATTCATAGCTGTGGCGATCGTTCGCGGAGACATAGAACATATCGCCGCGAGTGATGCGATAAGGCACATCGTTCCAGACGTGGAGGCCATTGCCACGCCAGACAATCACCAGTTCATCGAAATCATGATGATGTAGCGGAAACACAGGCTGTGGATGCCGTTCGGCAACCATCACGGCATTCTTGTCGGTGAGGAAATAGTCTTCAGTCTGTAATTTCAAACCCCGTATTACTGTCGTCATTCCCTCACCCGCAGTTGCCGTTACCTACTCTTCACGAGAAAACGCCTGATGGCGCAGTGACTTAGGTGCCTGCGAGAATGCCTTGCGGAATTGCGTCGAGAAGTGATTGCTGTCGCTAAATCCACAGGCGTGCGCAATAGTGGTGATGGAATCATCACTCTGCTGCAACCGCCGACGAGCCTCCAGTAATCTTAACCGATTCAGATAGCGTTGTGGCGTCATACCGGTGTGTTGTTTGAGCTGACGGTGCAGCGTGCGCAGCGGCAGCGAGAACTGATCGGCCAGACTGCCCCAGTTCACCTCTTCGCTGTAGTTATTTTGCAGCCAGCCCAGCAGCGCCTGTACCCCCTGACGCTCGGAGCCATTGGCCTGCGTCTGGAAACAGTGCTGACGCAGTTGCACCAGAATATGCAGAAACAGGCTCTCGCTGGCGGCAATCGCTTCCGGCGCATCGCTCTGTGCCAGCTCCGCCAGACTGTTCATCGACTGTTTCAACTGCTGCATCCCCGCCGCATTCACCTGCCACTGCCCTTGCCACTCGCCGTTCTGGCCATACGGCAAAAAGGCAGCGATGTCGGAAAGGAAGCGGAATCCACGCGGCGAGCGGTACAGCATGTTGGTCAGGCACAGCCCTTCGACGTCTTCAAACAGATGCCGATCGTTATCGCGAACAAAGAATACTGAACCGCTGCATAGCGCATAGGGCTGATCGTTAAACACATGGACGCCAGCACCCTGCTCCACCAGCACGATTTCCCAGAAATCATGATAATGCTCAGGAAACGCCGCTTGTGGGGTGCGCGGCTCCACCGCAACCGTTACGGCACGCGAAGTAAAAAAATCATCACCACGAAGTAACGTCATTTCAGTTCTCCATTCAGCCTCTGGCAAAAGTGCGGCCTTTGAAAAAGGGTAGTCAGAAGCCACAAAACCGGCCTTCAAATACCGTCGCCCACACGCCATCTGGCTGCTCTTTTTTTAAGATCGCACCGCCTAATTGATTGAAGTGTGGCAAGGATCACACCGCTTTTTCCCTGATTTTTTCATGGTTATTCCCTGAATAATTTCCCAGATTGTGAGCCCTTTCACGGTCAGCTTTGTCATTTTGCCAGCCGCCTGTTGTAGATGGCACTCATAGGAAGGTGGCTTCTGTTACCGCTACTTACACTGCAACACATCCAACAAGTAAGGAGTGCGGCTATGGCGGTGAAGAATATCGTGGCGGTGGATTTAGGTGCATCCAGTGGTCGGGTCATGCTGGCAACCTTGCACACCGCAACGCAGCATTTGACGCTGAAAGAAATTCACCGTTTCAGCAATACGCTGGTGTTTCAGGACAAGCATCACCAGTGGGATCTGGCCGCGCTGGAAGGCGACATCCTCACCGGATTACACCAAATCGATGCTATGGGTATCACCCCCGATAGCATCGGGATCGACAGCTGGGGCGTGGACTATGTGCTGCTGAATAAGGACGGGCAGCGCGTTGGCCTACCCTATTCCTATCGCGACCACCGCACCGACGGCGTGATGGCTACCGTCACTGCCGAGCTGGGGCGTGAAGCGATCTATCAGCGTACCGGCATTCAGTTCCTGCCGTTTAATACGCTGTACCAGCTTAAAGCGCTGTGTGACACATCATCTGACGATCTGAATCAGGTGGCACATCTGCTGCTGATTCCCGACTATTTTCACTATCGCCTCACCGGGAATCGGGTCTGCGAATACACCAACGCCAGCACGACCCAACTGCTTAATCTGGAACAGAAAACCTGGGACAGCGAACTACTGGACTATCTGGGTATCCCGCGCCGCTGGTTGAGCGATCCAGTTCAGCCGGGTCACGTCGTGGGGAACTGGGCAGCGCCGAGCGGACGGCAGATTCCCGTCACCGCTGTCGCCACGCACGATACCGCCAGCGCGGTGGTCGGCGCGCCGTTACAGAGCCGCGACAGCGCCTACCTGAGTTCCGGCACCTGGTCACTAATGGGCATCGAGAGCGACACGCCGTTTAACAGCCCGCAGGCGCTAGCCGCCAATATCACCAACGAAGGTGGCGTGGATGGCACCTATCGTGTACTGAAAAACATCATGGGCCTGTGGCTGCTACAGCGCGTTTGTCAGGAGCGTGACATCAAGGACTTAGGTGCGCTGATTCAGTCCGCCGCCGCTCTACCCGCTTTTGTCAGTTTGATTAACCCGAATGACGAGCGCTTTATCAATCCGCCGTCCATGCATCAGGCGATCCGCGACTATTGCCGTGAGCACGGCCAGCCTGTGCCCCAAAGCGATGCCGAACTGGCACGCTGCATCTTCGACAGCCTCGCGCTGCTCTACCGACAGGTGGTACTGGAACTGGGCGAACTGCGCCACGCGCCAATCCGCCAGCTGCATATTGTCGGCGGCGGCAGCCAGAACGCCTTCCTGAACCAGCTGTGCGCCGATGTGTGCCAGATTCCGGTTCTGGCCGGGCCGGTCGAGGCCTCGACGCTTGGCAATATCGGCTGCCAGCTGATGGCGCTGGACGCCGTCGCCGACCTTGCCGCATTCCGGCACATGCTGACTCATAACTTCCCTCTGCATCGCTATACCCCGCGTGCGGAGAGTGACTTTGCCGGGCATTGGCGTCGTTTTCAGGCGCTCAGCCAGCCAGAAACCGCCCCACAGGGCAAAAAGGAGACTACGCAATGAGCACACCAATTGAAGCAGCCTGGCAACTGGCAAAAGCGCGTTACGCCAGCCTAAATGTTGACGTAGAGGCCGTGCTGGAACAGCTCGACCAGATTCCGGTGTCAATGCACTGCTGGCAGGGCGACGATGTGGCCGGATTCGAGAACACCGGCGGGCCACTTACCGGCGGCATTCAGGCCACTGGCAACTACCCCGGTAAGGCGAGCACGCCGGATGAACTACGTGCCGATCTGGAACAGGCCTTTGCGCTGATCCCCGGCCCTAAACGTCTGAACCTGCATGCTATCTATCTGGAATCTGCCCAGCCCGTCGCCCGCAACGAGATTGCCCCCGAGCATTTCAGCACCTGGGTCGAATGGGCCAAGCGCCACCAGCTCGGGCTGGATTTTAACCCGACCTGCTTTTCCCATCCGCTGAGCGCGGACGGCTTTACCCTGTCGCATCCAGACGAAAAAGTACGCCGTTTCTGGATTGAACACTGCCAGGCCAGCCGCCGGATTTCCGCCTACTTCGGGCGCGAACTTGGCACGCCGTCTGTAATGAACATCTGGGTGCCGGACGGTATGAAAGATTTGACCATCGATCGTCTGGCGTTCCGCCAGCGGCTGCTCAGCGCACTGGATGAGGTCATCGCCGAGCCGCTCGATCAGGCACATCATATCGACGCGGTGGAAAGTAAGCTGTTCGGGATCGGTGCGGAAAGTTTCACCGTCGGCTCCAGCGAATTCTGCCTCGGCTACGCAGCCAGCCGCGGCACCGCGCTCTGCTTGGATGCCGGACACTTTCACCCGACCGAAGTGATTTCCGACAAGATCTCCAGTGCGATTCTGTACGTTCCACGCCTGCTGCTGCACGTCAGCCGCCCGGTACGCTGGGACAGCGACCATGTGGTGCTGCTAGATGACGAAACGCAGGCCATCGCCCACGAAATCGTGCGCCATAAACTGCTCAACCGCGTGCATATCGGGCTCGATTTCTTTGATGCCTCGATCAACCGCATCGCCGCCTGGGTCATCGGCACCCGCAATATGAAGAAAGCCCTGTTGCGCGCGCTGCTGGAACCCACGGAAACGCTACGCACGCTGGAACAAAACGGCGATTACACCGCGCGTCTGGCCCTGCTGGAAGAGCAAAAATCGCTGCCGTGGCAGGCCGTGTGGGAACACTACTGCCAGCGTCATGACGTCATCCCGGGCAGCGAATGGCTGCAACAGGTGCGTCAGTATGAAGAAACCATCCTCACTCAACGTCAAGGGTAAGATTATGCAAGCAATTCTCTCTTCCTGGTTTGTACAGGGAATGATTAAAGCCACTAGCGACATGTGGCTCAAAGGCTGGGACGAACGTAACGGCGGTAACGTCAGCCTGCGCCTGACGGCTGAGGATGTGACGCCTTATGAAAGCGATTTCTACCCGCAGCCGCGTCATGAAGCCCTTTCGCAGCCGATGCCTGCGCTGGCTGACTGCTGGTTTATCGTCACCGGCTCCGGCAAATTTTTCCGCAACGTGCAGTTGGATCCGGCCGATTCACTGGTGGTGTTGCAGGTCGATAGCGACGGTAAAGGCTACCGCATTTTCTGGGGGCTCACCAACGGCGGTCTGCCGACTTCTGAACTGGCTTCGCATTTCCAGTCGCACATTGTGCGTATGGGCGTCACCCACGGGCGCGACCGCGTCATCATGCACTGCCACGCAACCAATCTAATCGCTTTGAGTTATGTGCTGGAGCTGGATACCGCTAAGTTCACCCGTGAACTGTGGGAAGGCAGCACGGAGTGTCTGGTGGTTTTCCCGGACGGCGTGGGGATTGTGCCGTGGATGGTGCCGGGCACCGATGCCATTGGCGATGCCACCTCCGAACAAATGAAACGTCATTCGCTGGTGCTGTGGCCTTTCCACGGTATCTTCGGCACTGGCCCGACGCTGGATGAAGCCTTCGGCCTGATCGATACCGCAGAGAAATCCGCCGAAGTGATGGTGAAAGTGATATCGATGGGCGGTAAGAAACAGACAATCTCGACCGAAGAGCTGATCGCATTGGGTAAACGTTTCGGTGTCACACCAATGGAAGCCGCGCTGCGCGTGTAGCAGATTTTCAGCATAACATTACCTTCATCCTCAACTCGCCACGGCCTCACCGCCGTGGCGTTCTGCCAACGACTACGGGAGATTCATCCATGTTGCGTAAGGCTTTTGTGATGTCAGTTTTTCCTGACAGCCACGATGAATATCAGCGTCGCCACAATCCTATCTGGCCGGAACTGGCTGAGGTGCTCAAGAACCACGGTGCGCACCACTACAGCATTTTTCTGGATAAGCAGCGCAATCTGCTGTTCGGCTATGTCGAGGTCGAATCCGAAGCACGCTGGGAAGCGATTGCACAAACGGATGTCTGCCAGCGCTGGTGGAAACACATGAGCGACGTCATGCCCGCCAACCCTGATAACAGCCCGGTTAGCGATGCGTTGGAACCGGTGTTCTATCTGGACTAAGAATAACCATGCGGCGGTAATATAATGAACATATTACTGCCGTAACATTACGATGAAGATAGAATAAAGAAATAGTTTGTCATTTAATTAATGAATCTTGTTACATATAATCATTAGGTATTATTAAATACATAAATATTTATTGATTATTGATGGCGGTCACATTTTATTTTCCTTCATTGTGAATAGCGCACCCTTCACATTAAAAATAACAAACTTATTGAGATGATTTTTATTTTTAAGAAATAAACCATTACCACTTAATGATTAATCAGCATTTAGTCTCACCGCAGAGAGTCGTGTTGCTATTAAATCCCGTTTATTCTTTAACGCCAGTTAATCTAATCACACATCGTAAAGATCTTATTTTATTTGCCGTTATCACTACTACCTTCTCTCTATAATCAATAAGAATAACGATGAAATTTTCCCAACTCACAGTGTTCTCCAAATTATTACTTGGTTTTTCCGTCCTGATAGCCATGATGTTGTTATTAGGTGTGGTTTCACTACTCCAGCTGAGCCTTAATAATAGTCGTATTGATGAATTAAGCAGCAGCAGCCTGCCCGGCGTACGATACAGCCTGGAAATGCGCGGTTCCTTGTCTGAAACGCGTTTGCAACAAATACAGTATATCGATTCCAAAACGCCTGAGGAGCGCGAAGGCCATCGCAAAGAATTACTGCAAAACGCCACTGCTTTCCTCACCGCGTTTAAGAATTACCAAACGATTGCCAGCAGCGAGGATAAAAAAGCGTTGATTAACGTGATTGGGGAGAATTTCTCCGGTTTTAACTCGGTCAATGCCACGCTGATCGATACCGTCAATCGGGGCGATCTGGCAGAAGCGAGCAAAATCAGCGGCGCAAACTCTGCAAAATACCGTAGTCAGCTAATGAAAGATTTGGCAAAACTGGTCGAAATGGAAGTGGCAACGGCAAAAGATATCGTCGATGGCGCCAATTCGACTTATCGGACGTCACAGTACTCTGTCTGGGGATTGCTACTGCTCGCTCTGCTGACGACCGCCGTTATCGCCACCATTATCTCACGTAATATTTCGCGCCAGCTCGGCGGCGACCCGCATTACGCCCAGGAAATCATGACCGAGATTGCTTCCGGTAATCTCACAACGGAAATCAGGTTGCGTCAGGGGGATAACAGCAGTCTGCTGGCGTCCATCAACCACATGAACCGGCAGTTGGTGAACACCGTACACACCATCATGAACGGCAGTGAATCCATCTCGCTGGCGTCCAATGAGATTGCTCAGGGCAACAGCGACCTGTCGCAGCGTACCGAAGAGCAGGCGGCTTCGCTGATTCAGGCATCGGCCAATATGCAGCAGTTAACGCACACCGTGCGCCAGAATGCGGATAACGCCAAGGAAGCCAGCCAACTGGCGCAGCAAACCTCGGAAACAGCCTCTCAGGGCGGGCTTATCGTGGACGACATGCTCAAGCGTATGCATGAGATCTCCGACAGTTCACAGAAAATCGTTGATATTATCGCCGTGATCGAAGGCATTGCCTTCCAAACCAATATCCTTGCCCTAAACGCGGCGGTAGAAGCGGCCAGAGCGGGTAGCGAAGGGAAAGGCTTTGCCGTCGTAGCAGGCGAAGTCCGGACGCTGGCACAGAAAAGCGCCAATGCCGCCAAAGAGATCAAAACGCTGATCGAAGGCACCGTCGAGAAGATTACCGACGGCTCCGCGCGGGCAGACAAAGCCAGCCAGGCGATGTCAGAAATTGTGCAATCGGTGAAAAAGGTCACGGATATCGTGGCGGAGATTTCTCAGGCCTCCAACGAGCAGCATATCGGCATCAAAGAAATTAGCGTGGCGGTAGAACAAATGGATCGGGTCACTCAGCAAAACGCCGCGCTGGTTGAACAATCCGCCACGGCGGCACACGCCATGACGGAACAGGGGGCACAGCTGCGTGATGCGGTTCGTTTCTTCAAAGTGAGTCAGGACCACATGCTGAGAATTCATTAATTCTCCTCTGCCCCGCCAGCGACTCAGCGGGGCAGCCACCTATTTCTGAGCTCTCTTGTTTCTGATAACTATTGTTTCTGAACTCTATTATTTCTAATAACGGCTAACTCACCCTGTTTGCTTCATGAACAAACGTTGACGTCTGGTTTAGGCAAACGGGGTTATAGTTGCACCACTACACTACGTGCTGTGTTTTTACGTACCCGTTTTCTACGTACCAGATTTCTGCGCAATCTGTTTCGTCAGCTGACGACTATTTTTACATCTCGCCGCACGGCGATAAGGAGACCACATGGACGAGCACCCTCGATGGCCCGGTAAACCGCATCCGTTAGAATAAGGACCGTCTTCTTCCTCGACCTCTCTGTTCTCTCCGTCTGCGCCGTTTACCTCCCTTAATACCTTCATTTTTTTCCGCTTTACATCCCTTTATCCGGGATGCGCGCCCGTGCGCGGCGGACAGGCAACATTAAGAGAGCAGCATCATGACCGATATGATCACGCAAACGGGGTATCGCCGCGCCCGTAAGACACCCACGGCCACCTTTGCGATTGCCCGCGAGGCGCAAAACAGCCTCGATCAAACACTGGCTAACCTGAATACGCATCTGCACGGCTTAAGCCATGATGACGTCATTGAGCGCCAGCAAACCTATGGCGAAAACCGCGTCGCACATGAAAAAGCGCCGCACGCGCTGGTGCAGTTGGCCGCCGCGTTTAATAACCCGTTTATTTACGTACTGGTGGCGCTGGCCGCGATCAGCTTTTTCACCGATTACTGGCTACCGCTGCGCCATAATGAAGAGACATCGCTCACTGGTGTGATCATCATTCTGGTGATGGTGAGCCTGAGCGGCCTGCTGCGCTTTTGGCAGGAGTTTCGCACTAATAAAGCCGCCGAAGCACTGAAATCGATGGTGCGGACAACGGCCACCGTGCTGCGCCGCCCTCACGCCAGCGCCACTGCCGTCATGCAGGAAATCCCGCTTCAGCAATTGGTTCCCGGCGATATTCTGACGCTTTCCGCTGGCGATATGGTGCCAGCGGATGTCCGACTGGTGGAATCACGCGATTTGTTCGTCAGCCAGGCCGTTCTGACCGGTGAATCGCTGCCGATCGAAAAATACGACGTCTTCAGCGATATCAGCGCCAAAGGCTGTCAGCCCGCAGGCTGCGGCGGCGAAAGCGATCTGCTGGCGCTCTCCAACATTTGTCTGATGGGAACCAACATTTCCAGCGGTACGGCAACCGCCATCGTCGTGGCGACGGGTAGCCACACCTACTTTGGCTCGCTGGCAAAATCGATTGTCGGCACCCGTTCCCAAACCGCCTTCGATCGCGGCGTGAACAGCGTAAGCTGGCTGCTGATCCGTTTCATGATTGTGATGGTGCCTGTCGTGCTGCTGATTAACGGCTTCACCAAAGGTGACTGGATGGAGGCTAGCCTGTTTGCGCTGGCGGTCGCCGTCGGCCTGACGCCGGAAATGCTGCCGATGATTGTCTCTTCGAATCTGGCAAAAGGCGCGATCGCCATGGCGCGGCGTAAAGTGGTGGTCAAACGGCTGAACGCGATTCAGAACTTTGGCGCGATGGATGTCCTGTGCACCGACAAAACTGGCACGCTGACGCAGGATCGCATCATCCTTGAACATCACCTGAATACGCAGGGTCAAATCGACGCGAGCGTACTCCAACTCGCCTGGCTCAACAGCGCGCACCAGAGCGGCATGAAAAACCTGATGGATCAGGCCATCATGCATTTTGGTCGCCATAATCCCGCCATCGCCGCACTAGGCCGCTATCGCAAAATCGATGAGCTACCGTTTGATTTCATTCGCCGCCGTCTGTCCATCATCGTTGCCGATGAGCACAACCAGCAACGCCTGATTTGCAAAGGCGCAGTAGAAGAAATGCTGGCCGTCGCCACGCACGTGAGTGAAAACGGGCAGCGGTATGAACTGGACGACGAGCGCCGCAGTACGCTGAAAACGCTGGCGGAAAACTACAACCAGCAAGGATTCCGTGTGCTGATGATCGGCACCCGTGAACTGAGTCCGGTGGGCAGCACGCTGCCGCTGAGCGCCGAGGATGAACGCGACCTGACAATTTGCGGTCTGCTGACGTTCCTCGATCCGCCGAAAGAAAGCGCCTCTGCCGCCATTCGTGCCCTGCATGAAAATGGCGTGACGGTTAAAGTTCTGACGGGCGATAACGCGATTATTACCAGCAAGATCTGCCGCGATGTCGGGCTGGAACCGGGCGAAGTGCTGGAAGGCAACGCTATCGATGCGCTCAGCGATGAACAGCTCGGCGTGCTGGTAGAACAGCGCACCATTTTTGCCCGGCTGACGCCGCTGCAAAAATCCCGCGTGCTGAAAGCGCTACAGGGGAATAACCATACGGTCGGATTTCTGGGTGACGGTATCAACGATGCTCCCGCTCTGCGCGATGCGGATATCGGGATTTCTGTCGATACGGGTACAGATATCGCCAAAGAGTCGGCCGATATCATTCTGCTGGAAAAGAACCTGATGGTGCTGGAAGAAGGCGTCATCAAAGGGCGCGAGACGTTTGGTAATATCATCAAATACCTGAACATGACCGCCAGCTCCAACTTCGGTAACGTGTTTTCAGTGTTGGTAGCCAGCGCCTTTATTCCATTCCTGCCGATGCTGGCGATCCATCTGCTGATTCAGAACCTAATGTACGACATCTCTCAGCTATCACTGCCGTGGGACAAAATGGATAAGGAGTTCCTGCGTAAACCGAGAAAATGGGATGCCAAAAATATCGGTCGCTTCATGCTGTGTATCGGGCCGACGTCATCGATTTTTGACATCACCACCTACGCGCTAATGTGGTTCGTGTTTGCCGCCAACAGCGTAGAGCATCAGGCCCTGTTTCAGTCAGGCTGGTTCGTTGAGGGGTTGCTGTCACAAACGCTGGTAGTGCACATGCTGCGTACCCAGAAGATCCCGTTCATTCAGAGTACAGCGGCGCTGCCGGTGATGCTGATGACCGGGCTGGTAATGGCGCTGGGTATCTATCTGCCGTTCTCCCCGCTGGGGCCGCTGGTCGGTTTGCAGCCGCTGCCGTGGGAATATTTCCCGTGGCTGGCCGCCACGCTGATTGGCTACTGCACCGTCGCTCAACTGGTCAAACGCGCCTATATTCGCCGTTTCGGCCAGTGGTTCTGAGCCCTTCTTACCTCTTCACGGCGGGTGCGCTGTCGCCCGCCAAATCAGGAGCCGCGATGAAACCTTCTCGCTATGCATTCAGGATAGTTGTCTTCTTTCTTACCCTGATTTCACTGATTAACGTCACGATGCTGCTTACCGTCATCTAGACTGTAAAAATACCGATACAGTGGCAAACATACATACCACCTTAGATGTAGCATAAGTTAACGATCTTGTTGCAAAAAAACAGAGAAAAAAGATATAAGCAATTAAATAATAAGCAATATATTCTTGTTAATGGGGTGGCAAGCAAAATAGGCATGATTTTTTTAAGGGAATCATGGGGTCAGCGCTAAACCATTCCCCTATTAGGCCGAAACTAAAATAAACCCCTGTCTACTTTTGCAAACTGCACATGTCAGGAACGGACGACTTGCAGGCTATGGAGCACACCTATGAAATCCCTTCATCATATCTCGATTCGTAGTAAGTTCATTCTTGCTCTTCTCCCACCCATTCTTGCCCTCCTCTGGTTCAGTTTTTCCGGCGTGATGGAACGCCGCAGTACAGAAAATGAAATGATCCGTATGGAAAAGCTTATCACGTTGGCGCGCGATGCAGGCGAGTACGCTCACCAGTTACAGCGTGAGCGCGGCTTGAGCGCAGGCTATTTTGGCAGTCAGGGGAAAAATTTTGGCCCAGAGCTCACCACGCAGCGGCAAGCCACCGATCGGGCACAGCAGGTGCTTGAGCAAACCGCCGTAAACCTGAGCCGCGCCGAGCTTGGGGATGCCGTCAGCGAAGAACTCGGGCGCCTCACACAGAAAACACAACAGCTTGGGGAGCACCGTCGCAGTGTCGATAGCATATCGATACCCGTTGCCCAAGCCATCGGCTACTATTCCGATTCCGTCAACTATCTGCTGAATATTGTCGGGGATATGACTCATCTGGTCAGCGACGGCGGTATCGCCCAGCAGTTGGCGGCCTATTACAACCTGCTGAACGTCAAAGAGCAGGCCGGGCTTGAACGCGCCGTGCTCTCCAACACGTTCTCTGCCAATAGCTTTGCTGCTGGTATGTTCGAACGTCTAAACCAGATGGTTGGCCGGGGAGATGCCTATACCACGGCCTATAACATGTTCGCCAATCCCGAGCTACGCAGAGCTTTTGAACAGGCCCTCAACAATCCTTCTGCACAAAACGCACTTCAGATGCGTAATAAGGCCATCGCCTCTCCCGGCGGCAATTTTGGTATCGATGCGAGCCAGTGGTTTAATCAACAAACGGCAAAAATCGATGAGTTGAAAAAGGTTGAACAACTCGCCACCAACGACCTGACGGTACAGGTGAATACCTTAGCCGCCAATGCCCGCCAGTCCTGGATTAGCTATCTGGCCGGTGCGTTGGTTTCTCTGCTCATGGCACTCGGTCTTGCTTCCATGGTCATGCGCAGCATCAACGAGCAGCTTCAACAAACGCTGACGACCATTCGCGAGATGGGCGGGGATCTTACACGCCGCCTGCGCGTGCCGGGAACCGACGAACTGTCGCAGTTGAATCAGGCGTATAACGCCTCACTGGAAAACATCGCCGATATGGTGGTGAGTATTAAGCGCAGCTCGCAGACGATTGGACAGGCCAGCAGCGAGATCGCCAACGGCAATCAGGATCTGGCGCAGCGTACCGAAGAACAATCCGCTTCGCTGGTGCAAACCGCCAGCAGCATGGAAGAGATTACCGTCACGGTAAAACAAACCGCCGACTTTGCCGGACAGGCGCGTCAGTTGACAACAGAGGTGGACGATCAGGCTCATCGTGTCGGCACCATTACCGAGTCGGCCAGCGGTGCGATGGAAAGAATTCAGGACGCCAGCCAGCGCGTGAACGCGGTGGTTTCCGCCATTGATGCCATTGCCTTTCAGACCAACCTGCTGGCGCTGAACGCGGCGGTTGAGGCCGCACGAGCGGGGCAGCATGGCCGCGGGTTCTCTGTCGTCGCGGCGGAAGTGCGTCAGCTATCGCAGCGCAGTGCAGACGAAGCAGGCAAAATCCGCGCGCTCATCGCCGACAGCATTGCCAGCGTCAGCGAAGGGACAAAGCTGGTGAACCAATCGAACCGGGGGATTAACGATATCGTCGCCGGCACCCGTAAAGTGCGCGATCTGGTGAATGAAATCGCGGTCGCCGCCGATGAACAGTCGCTGGGCATCGCGCAAATTAATGAAGCGCTCAGCCAGCTAGAGATGGTCACGCAGCAGAATGCGACGCTGGTTTCTCAGGCTTCCGTTGCCAGCCAGTTACTGGATGAACAGGCGATTGAAATGGAATCGCTGGTCAGCCGCTTCAAGGTTGACGACAACGCACCGCAGCAACCTTTGCGGCAAGCGCTGTTATCAAGGTAGTGCATTAAGACAGTCGGACTGAGGTGGCCGACAGCAGTATCTGCTGTCCTTTTAGCCGGGCGATGTAGCCCGGCTCCACTTCATTACTTAGACGATATATCCCGTATATCTCTCATCACTTCCCCCTCTTTATTCCCTCTCTATCTCTTCTATTTATCTCCACACTTTATATTGGGTTAATACAGGTAAAATCTATTTTATATTTCCAAACATAATTATAATTGGTACCCTCGTCGCTTTAATTAACTAATTAAAGTGGATGTCAATAACGCATTACTTTATATAAAAAGGCCTAGAAATAAGGATATAAATTGTAATATCAATACAACATTACATACCTAACCTCAAATAAGGTTAAGTAAAATAGTTTTTTCTTATTATAAGGATATAAGTGATAAGTGATTGTTTTTAAAAGAATTAAATAATTATTTATTTATATTAACAACAAATAAAAATATAAGAAAATTCTCAATAAGCGTCACAATTTAGAAAACGCCAGAACTAAATCCAATTATGCCTAACTTAATTAAGTGAAGGCTAATAATTAATGATTCCGTTTTCCTTCCCAACTGGGCGGGGAATATCCCTGTGTTTTCTAAAGAGAGAGTTCACTTTGACGACATTAAAACCCCTATTAGCCAAAAACCGTAGTTGGGCTACGTTGCGTCGCCAGCGCCATCCCCATTATTTCAGAAAGCACACGCAGGGCCAGACGCCCCACTCACTCTGGATCGGCTGTTCAGACAGTCGCGTTCCTGCCGAAGTGCTGACGGGTTCTGCCCCTGGCGAGCTTTTTGTTCACCGCAACATCGCGAATATGGTGGTGGCAGACGACGATAATTTCATGAGCGTGCTGCAATATGCCCTCGAATACCTGCATGTTTCCCGCATCGTGCTCTGTGGCCACTATGGCTGTGGCGGCGTTCAGGCGGCGGTGAACCTCCCCGAAATGGGGCTCGCTCAGGAGGATTCCGCCCTTTCCCGCCGCATCACGGATCTGCGTCAGGCGCTTTCGCCGCATATTGCCGCTTCGCAAGATAGCGATGCCGATGAAAGCACGCGCCAGAACCAACTGGTGGAAGCCAACGTGCTGGCACAGTTCGCCCACTTGATCGCTTGTGAACCGGTACAAAAAGCCTGGCGCAATGGGGTCGAGCTTGATGTTTTCGGCTGCGTCTACGACCTGCATAGCGGTCACCTAAAGGAACTCATCCACCGTCACGCCCAGAAACAGGAGGCATCCCCATGAATCTGAGCACACTCCGACATGATATCCCCGCGGGGCTCGTCGTCTTCCTTGTTGCCCTGCCGTTGAGCCTCGGTATCGCGCAGGCCAGCGGTCTTCCTCCTTTTGTCGGTCTGTTGACCGGCGTCGTCGGTGGTATCGTCGTCACCCTATTCAGTCCATCTCGCTACGCCGTCAGCGGCCCTGCCGCCGGTCTGGTTACTATCGTCTCCGGCTCTATCGCCAGCCTGGGATCGTTTTCGGCATTGCTATTGGCGATCATGCTCGCAGGGGTGCTGCAATGCCTTATGGGCCTGCTGCGCGCCGGGCGTTTCATTACGCTCATCCCTGGCACTGTAATTAAAGGCATGCTGTCTGCTATCGGCATCCTGCTGATTATTCAGCAAATCCCGCTCGCCTTCGGTTCGGACGGTGAGGACAGCCTGAAATCGCTCTTCGACGCCTCCGAACCGGGATTCTCCGCCAGCGCGCTGACCGTCTGCCTGGTCGGGCTGGCAATTCTTTGGCTCTGGACCACCAAGCCCGTGCAGAAAATCAGCGCATTGAGCTGGCTTCCAGGCCCGCTGGTCGCCGTGCTTTTTGGCGGACTCTTTACCGTCTACGGTGAGCGCTTGTCCTCCGAAATGGTCGATAACCTGCCGCGTATTGTTCTGCCGGAATTTGGCAGTCTGGAACAGTTGATGGGGGAGATGACGCGTCCTGACTGGCAAGCATGGAAGAACCCGGCGGTTTATGTCGTCGCGGTAACGCTGGCGCTGGTGGCTAGCCTGGAAACGTTGTTAAGTCAGGAAGCGCTGAAGAAAATTCGTCCGCAGCATCCTGCGCCTTCGCCGGATAAAGAGATGCGCGCGCAAGGTATCGGGAACCTGCTCAGTGGTTTTCTGGGCGGATTGCCGATTACTGCCGTGATCGTACGCAGCTCCGTCAACGTCAACGCTGGCGCGCGTACCAAATTTTCCATCCTGCTGCACGGCGTGCTGCTGCTGCTTTGCGGCCTGTTTATGACCGACTTGCTCAACGTCATTCCGCTTGCCAGTCTGGCAGCCGTGTTGCTGTATACCGGCTATAAGCTGGCTTCTCCGCAACAGTTCCTGCTGCTGTGGCGTCAGGGTTTACAACAGTTCGTGCCTTTCGCCGCGACCGTTATTGGGATCATCGTGTTTGGGATGCTGGCAGGCATCGGGATTGGTATCGTGACCCAGTTGGCTTTCAGCATTTACAAAAGCCACCGCAACGCGATGCAGCTCACACGCTACGGCGATCACTTTGTCCTGAGCTTTCAGCAGAACCTGACGTTTGTACACAACCCGCGTCTGCAAGGCTTGCTCAACAAGATCCCCGCCAACAGCGTCGTGATTGTGGAACACGACAATGCCGACTACATCGACCCCGATGTCCGCACGATGCTGGAAGATTTCCGCGAGAATGCGCAAGAACGCGGCATCAAACTCAGCCAGTGGCCAGTTTGACGCACTAACCGCCGCGAATAACGGCAACGCCCTCGTCGGAGGGCGTTTGCCTATTTAGCTCTCGCCAAACACCGCTGGCGACGATCGTCGACCCGATTGGCAAACCACGCCGTGGTCAGCTTGCGCGTAATTTTCGGGCTTTCCAGCGTGATCCCCGGCAGGATGGCGCGCGGCGCCTTCGTGCCCGACTTATCCGCCAGCGCAAAGACGCGCTCATACAGGCTGGTGTCTTCAAAATCGAGGCTATTACCCTTCTCCAGCGCGCGACGAATGGCGCTGTCACTCATGTCCAACCGCTTCCCCAACGCGCGAACCGCCAGTTCCGTAGCACTGGCTTTATCCGAACCGTAGTTGATTAAATCACCGTCCAGCGCCAGCTTGATCCCCGTCAGACGGCTAACAGCACGCTGAAACGCTGCATTTCGGCTGGCATACCATCCCGCGTTAAAATCCGCGAATCGGTATATTGACTGCGGATAATTCGCCGGATAGCCCAGCAGGTGTTTGATGCCAAAGTACATCCCGCCACGACGGCTAAACACCTCCTGACGAATCGTGCCGTCCACGGTATACGGATAGCCCTTCGCGTTAGCTTCCGCGAACGCGATGCTCACCTGCATCGGCCCACCGGTATGCACCGGATTCAGCCGACCGAACAGCGTCTGCCCCATCGGCACCATGTCGATGAAATCATCAAAGATCGCGCTAAGCTCTTTTTCGGTACGCACTTTATCAAGCCGCTCGCTGTAGCTTTTTCCGTTAGGGGATTTGATGAGCAGCGCGGTACGCACCAGAAACGCTGGTACATGAACTTTCTCCGCACGGCGGTCAATCTCCTGCCAGGCGATTTTCGACAAATTCGGCACCTGCGGATCGGCATTAAACGTCGATTCCTGCTCGGTTACAGCCAGTACCGAACACAGATTTTCATTGCTGGGATCGAGTCCCTGCGTGGTGAACGCCGTAGCGATGTCGGTCGCCCAGCCCTGACGATCTTTCACGTTGTCCGGCAGCAGCTTGAGTAGCTGAGCACGAACATCCGCAGGCCGCGATTCCGGTGTCGTCGCAGTCTTGCTGGCACAGCCCGCGAGCACCAGCAGAGCCAATGCGCATAGGGGACGAAACAAGGGAATAGAAGAACGGGACATAGTCTCTCGCATCATGATGGGAAGGCTGTCAGAACGTTAGCGCAGCCCGCACCAATTATCCAGCCGGAGTCAAGCACATGCATTTTACGGGCTGACCTGGCATAGTTAGCGCTATCACTAACCGAATGCGCTAACGAACGGATAACACACGCATGGCTGCCACCAACCATTGGACGCGAGATCAGCTCCTGATCGCCTTCACCCTGTACAGTCAACTACCGTTTGGCAGGCTGCATTCGCGTAACCCCGATATCATTCACTATGCTGGGTTGATTAACCGCACGCCTTCCGCACTAGCGATGAAGCTAGTTAATCTGGCTAGCCTCGATCCGTTTATTATCGATTCCGGTCGTACTGGCTTGCGTGGCGCGTCCAACGCTGACCGCGCGCTGTGGCAGGAGATGGGCAACAATCCTGAGTTATTTGAACAGCAGTGCCAACAGGCGATGGTATCGCTCGAAGCAGGAGCGGCGGAAGCGACAGCAGTACCGTTCCAAGCCAACGACAGCGAAATCCCTGATTATCACGGAGGAGAACGCCTTACACAGGTAAAAACGCGCATTGGTCAGCAGCTATTCCGCAAACGCGTACTCAGCAACTACGGCGAACGCTGCTGCGTGACCGGATTGGAAGAGCCCGCGCTACTGGTCGCCAGCCATATTCAACCGTGGAAAACAGCGGCAGAATATCGCCTCGATCCCAGCAACGGTCTCTGCCTGTCCAACCTGCACGACAAAGCCTTTGATATGGGACTCATCAGCTTTAATGATTCGCTGGAAATGCTACTTTCTCCACGCATCAAAAAGCTGAAAAGCGCTATCAGCGACGTCAATTTCGCCCAGTACGAAGGCAAACAAATCAACCTGCCAGACACCTACCCGCCCAACCTGTCACAGATGGCATTCCATCGTGAGCATATTTTTTTGGCGCGGGGGTAAAAGCGACAAATCAACGATACAAAAACAGGGTGATATAGGGGCTGTCGCGCGAGATGACGTGTGGGTTTTCATCAAGCAGCCTCCGTAAACGTGCCTGCTGTCGGGTATTCGGCAACATGCCAGAACGGTTGAACCGCTGTACCCAGTACGCCACGCCAGTGTGCGTGAGTGCAGTATTCTCTGACTTAGCATTATCCAGCAGGAACACCAGCCAATCCCATTTATTCAGCTTATGCGCTAGAAAGTAGTACACCTCGACGTGTTCTCTGGAAGACGCGCTGTCCAGACAACATTGAAGATCAGACAGCGACAAATAAATTTTCTGCTGGTAAAACAGCTTCCGTGCCACCTTCGTAATAGCAATCGAAGGATTGCGCAGAGAATCCAGCAGCCGCTCACGCGCATCATCACCCGTACGCAGAATAAGAATGCGCAACGCGCTGTAGTAAAGGCTGGGATAACGTTCGTCCAGATTGCGCTCCGCCAGCGCCACAATGCCGTCATAGCGATGCTCATCCAGCCCCCATAGCGTGATTTTTCGCACGGTAACGGTACTCGCCCGATCCAGTGCCGCAAGATAATGCGCAACCGGATCGTCGTTTCGTTCGCGCAATAGCGCTGAGGCTCGCTGACGCACCAATGCATTCTTATCAAACATTAAGGCAATCAGTTGAGACTCAGACACTGGGAACGCATTGTGTATCACATACTGCAACGCCACCTGCTTGATGGGGGCGAACGAGTCTTTCAGCAGAATGGTCAACACGTCGTGATCGACGTCCTTGTCCGCACTCAGCAAATACCGTGCCGCGTTCGCCCTGACTAACGGATCGTGATGCAACATCGCCTGTCCAAAGATCTGCTTCAACGGGAACCGCTCACTCTCAGCGAGAATATCCAGTGATAATCGGGCGACGGTTTTGTCTTCCGAACACAACCCCGCGAATAGCGACGGCGCGTGCGCCTCCTCGGACAGAAAGCTCACGATCTCATCCACCAGCGGCTGATGATCTGCCCGCTGGCACTGCAACAGCCAGAAAATGGCAGGCAAATTGGCGACAAAAGACGCGGTGTTATTCGGCGTTAACAGCAGCCGCACGCTCTGTTTAGCCGCTCGGCGTACCGGTTCAGCCCAATCGTTCACCCGTTCAATCAGCGCCGGTAATGCCAAGACCTCATCCATGAAGCCCAGACACAGCACCGCACGCTGCCGAATATGCCCGTTATAGTGACGTGTGAGCGCTATCAGGTGTGACGTTGAACCCAGTGCCTCAGCCTGCGCGGGCCGATAATAGTTATCTGGTGAGGCCACCAGCTTTTCTAACTGGTACAGTAGTAGATCGTACGATGCCATATTCCCTGCCCTCTTCTTATCCTTTCACACACACCACCTGACGCAGCGTATGCACAATTTCCACCAGCGATGACTGTGCCGCCATCACCTTATCGATGTCTTTGTACGCCATCGGGATTTCATCGATAACGTCGCTGTCTTTTCTGCACTCGACGTGTGCGGTCGCGCGAATCTGGTCTTCTACGGTGAAGCGTTTTTTCGCGGCGGTACGGCTCATCGTTCTCCCCGCGCCGTGGCTACAGGAACAGAAGCTTTCTTCGTTCCCCAATCCGCGCACGATAAAGCTCTTCGCGCCCATCGACCCCGGAATAATCCCCATCTGACCTTTCTGCGCCGACACTGCCCCTTTACGGGTGATCAGTACCGATTCACCAAAGTGCGTTTCGCGCTGCACATAGTTATGGTGGCAGTTCACGCCTTCCTGCTGGGTGGTAAACGGCTTTGTCACAATGCGAGACAGCGCCGCCAGCGTATGCGACATCATCACTTCACGGTTATGACGAGCAAAATCCTGTGCCCACTCAACTGCTTCAATGTAATCGTCAAAGTGCAGGCTACCTTCCTCGAAATACGCCAGATTACGGTCCGGTAGATTCGCAATGTGCTGCTGCATATCTTCCTGCGCCAGCTTGATGAACAGCGACCCAATCGCGTTCCCTACTCCACGCGACCCGCTGTGCAACATCACCCACACGCGATCCACTTCATCCAGACAGATTTCAATAAAGTGGTTACCCGTTCCTAACGTTCCCAGATGCTGATAGTTGTTGGTTTTCAGCAACTGCGGATATTTATCCGTCAAACGCTTAAAACGCGGCTCCAACAGCGACCAGTGCGCATCCACCGTTTGTGGCGGGTTCTGCCAGGAACCGACATCACGCTTGGAGCGCGTTACGCTACGTCCGTGCGGCACCGCCTGTTCAATCGCGCTACGCAGCCCCATCAGGTTATCCGGCAGGTCACTGGCAACCAGTGACGTACGCACCGCAATCATCCCGCAGCCGATATCCACACCAACTGCCGCCGGGATAATCGCGCCACGCGTGGGGATTACGCTACCAATCGTCGATCCTTTTCCCAGATGTACATCCGGCATCACCGCCAGATGTTTAAAAATGAACGGCATTTTGGCTGTGTTCAGCAGTTGATCGCGAGCTTCCGGTTCCACAGGCACGCCCTGCGTCCACATTTTTACCGGTGCGCTATTCACGGGCGACATCATGTCGTAATCCTGCGTTTTCATTTCTTCCATTTTTCATTCTCTTTGTTTGTCATTATTCGCTATAGGTATTGCCAAAGGCGTGCCAGTTTTCTGAAAAAAACAAAATAAAAATATAACCAATTGATAATTAATAGTTAAAAAACAAAGCATACAAACTAGCAACGAAACAAAAGAACCGGTAAACTTATCCCACAGGATAATAATTTATAACAAGGTATAGCATGAAGCGTCGCGTCGTCATTGGTGTGTTAGGCACCACGCTGGACAAACGGGGTAAACGGGAGAATCGTTGGACGAAATGGCGGCCTACCGTCGGCCTATGCCAGCAGCCGGATTTTCCGGTCGATCGGCTGGAGCTGCTGCATCAGTCACGCAACGAGGGAATGGCACAGCAGGTGGCGGAGGATGTTGCCGTGGTGTCACCCGCCACGCGGGTCACGCTTCAGGCCGTTGAGCTGCGCGATCCGTGGAATCTGGAAGAGGTCTACAGCGCCTTTCTGGACTTTGCGAGCCGCTACCCATTCGATACCGAGAACGAAGAGTATTTCGTTCATATCACCACCGGCACTCACGTCGTGCAGATTTGCTGGTTCCTGCTGACCGAAGCCCGCTACTTGCCCGCCAAGCTGCTGCAAACCGCGCCGGGAGAGAAAGCGGATCGCCCCTCACCGCAGGGCATCTATGCCGTTATCGATCTGGATCTTAGCCGCTACGCGACCCTCACCAGCCGCTTTCAGCACGAGCAAGAGCGCTCTGTCTCGTTCCTGAAATCGGGTATCGAAACACGCAACAGTACGTTCAACGCACTGATTGACCAGATTGAACGCGTCGCGCTGCGTTCCACCGCACCGATGCTCTTAACCGGACCAACCGGTGCGGGGAAATCCTTTCTGGCACAGCGTATCTATCAGCTACGCCAGTCCCGCCATCTGGTCAGCGGTCGATTTGTCGCGGTTAACTGCGCCACGTTGCGCGGCGATAACGCAATGTCGACACTGTTCGGCCACGTAAAAGGCGCGTTTACTGGTGCATTGCAGGCGAGAACCGGACTGCTACGTGAAGCGGACGGCGGGATGCTGTTTCTGGATGAGATCGCCGAACTTGGGCTGGATGAACAAGCTATGCTGCTCAAAGCCATTGAAGAAAAACGCTTTTTACCGTTTGGTTCGGATAAAGAAGTCAGCAGCGATTTCCAACTGATTGCTGGCACGCACCGCAACCTGCACGAGTGGATCGCACAGGGCAAATTCCGTGAAGATCTCTACGCCCGTATCAATATGTGGACGTTCCCCTTGCCGGGGCTAGCGGAACGTCGGGAAGATATCGAACCGAATATTGACTACGAACTCCAGCGCTTCACACGCGATCACCAAACGCAGATCCGCTTCGATAAAGACGCTCGACAACGCTACCTCACCTTTGCCTGCTCATCGCAGGCCGCTTGGCGCGGCAACTTCCGCGAACTCGGCTCTTCCATCGCCCGCATGGCGACGCTGGCGGAACAAGGACGTATCACCGTGGCACTGGTAGAGGAAGAAATCACGCGCCTGCGGGCCAATTGGCAAAGCGATGCCCCGACAACCGCGCTACCGCCCGAACTCGCCAACATCGATCTGTTTGAACAACGCCAACTTGAAACCGTGCTCGACGTCTGCCGCACGGCAAACTCACTTTCCGAAGCTGGCCGCCAGCTGTTCGCCGTTTCACGCCAGCAAAAACAAAAGCCCAACGACGCAGACCGACTGCGTAAGTATCTGGCACGTTTTGGGCTGAGCTGGGAGGGGTTGAAGCGGGTATAAATTCATCATAAATTTATACATTACGTGTAGGCTACGATATAATTACTCTGTGCCTCCTCAGGCAGCAGCAAGATGAAAGTATTCACTACACCACATGGCAGGAGTCTACCGCTTATAGCCATATTTTCTATAAGCGATTGTTTTAATTAAGGCAGATGATATGAAAACCACAATGTCTCAGAAGTCGGCCCGTGAAGGTCTTGGCAACCCTGAACTGTTCCAGGGGGGCGTTTATATAACGAAGAACGGCTCCGCAGAACTTTTCGTGCAGACGGCAGCAGAGCGCGAGGCAGAGTTGATCGAGAGAGAAAGAGAAAGGCAATCTAACGCACTTTTGAAACTGGTGATGACAGCCAAAAAAGAAATTAAAGACGGTCAGGGAATGTCCGCCGAGGAAGCACTACAAAAATTACGTGAAGCACGAACGTAAATAAGGAGCCAATTTGGCCAGTTCGTACACCATTAAAGTCGCACCTGCGGCTGTCTGGTCTTTGCAGGATGCTGAGTCTTATAAATCTCACTATATCGGCATTGCGCAGGCCGCTACATGGTCTGAATCGTTGTTCTCATCATCCATACAGGCCATTTCTCAAGATCCTGCACGCTACAGGCACAACGCGATATTATCCGATAAGGGAATTTCGCTCCGTGAACGTCTCTCAGTAGAAGATGATTTTCGCTGTTTGTATGATGTTGATGAAGAGAATGGCGTCATAGAGATCCTGCTTTTCGTCAGCATGAAACAGGACCTTGAGAAAATGCTCTATCGCTATCATGTGTTGAGCTGACTAATTCCGAATCAGTAAACAGGACACTTTCCATCCAGTAAACTTGACGAAATATCTAAAATATTAGATATTTTATTTACTGAGATAAGGAGGTAAGCATTATGGCGTTAAAATTCTACGAAAGTCCGTTTCATGTAACGCATGACGCAGAGATTGCCAGCAAGATGGCAATGAAAATGGATTTATCGATCATGATCACTAATTTAATCAAAGAGAAAGGCTGGACACAAAAAGAAGCAGCGGAAAAACTGGGTATCAGCCAGTCGCGCGTTTCAGAACTGAAAAATGCCAAGATCGAGCTTTTCACTATTGACGCCATGTTCGACATGCTGGATGCACTCGGTTTCCGCGCGAAGATGTCGATGCCAAGCCTACATCAGGCATCAATCGCTATAACTGAAATCGAATCAGCAGGCTAACGCTTTTTACAGCGTTCACTCTCCCTGACATCAGCCATAAGCACGCCACCTCCTTAGCTTTACGATCAACGCTTTTAATGCCGCCCTCCCCTGTTCATCAATAATGCGTGTAAGATTCCTCGTGCCCACAAGCCCCCCTAGCTAGCCTCATTTTAGGGGAAACACAGGGGGAGGTTCCCGCAGGGAGGCCTCACCCCTGTGGTCGCCCCGAGTATCGCGGTTTGCCAGCGGAGGCTTTCAAGCCTGTTTCTGCGAACTCCATTCCAAAACGCACTGTAATTCCACTGTAAATCTATCCACCCTATTTCACGTTTTTCGCCATTGGAATAGAGTCTCTGTGCTGCGGCAACATCCGTAGCCGGGCTTGGAACCCCGACTATCTAGAACTGAAAACGCTTTGTTTTTTCAGGGGCTACGTGCACACTCTAATCCGTGGCTCAGGCAGGGCAACCGCAAGGTTGGCCGGTCGCTAGATCCGGTGTTCCAACCCTGTCTGGGTCACACCTTTAGTTTGGAACCTGAAGGCGTGATGAAATAATTATCTAGCAATGGAAGATTCAAACATGACGGACACTCACGCCACACCCGCAGACAGCACCATTACCATTTTCCGCGATCTGATCGCCAGCCTGCCTTTCGCGCAGTTAGATGACGTTCAGCTCTGCGACCTCGGCGCGATTGCTGCCGAATCGGTTGAAGGCCTGTGCCACGGCCTGCATTACCTCGGCGACACACTGCAAAATGAAGTGGAACTGCCGCAAGAAAGCCTCAACCAGCTAGGCGCCTGCCTCAACGCCACCGCACACCTGATTCCGGCGCTGCTGGAAATATGTGAACAGGCGGAACGCCATGTGCGCACAGTCACGGCAGTGGGTGACGTGCCTCTTACCACACAGTAAAAACACGCGGTTAGATCATATAGGGTGTTAGCATTCTCTATCGAAGGGAGCAAGCTCGGTATTGCTCATCAACTGAAAAAATAGAATCAGTGATGCAAACCCGCTGAAAACAAAAAAGGCGCTAATGCCATTCATACATTAGCGCCTTTCAGTAGGAAAAAATTACTTCAGATCAACAGTCAACTCAGGCGCACCGAAACTCACCACAGTTGCTTTTGAAGCTGCGAAGTATTGTCGCCAGAAGACTTCAAGCTGCTGCATGATCTTGCCGGATCGGTAGTTGTTTTTCGAGTCCGTATCGATCAGCCCCGCCCCTGCGATATACACATTCGCACCGGTGAAATCCGCCACTAACTTTTGCTTCCCAGCACGTGCCATCTCTTTTTCCGGCTCTAACAGACGAATACTGTTGTTGCTATAAAAGCTGCCAAATTCGCTATTCTCCAGCATATCGGACACCAGCAGAATCGTTTTACTAGCAGCAGAGGTCTCTTTCAGATCATCACCAATGCGCTTGAGGCTATCCATAATCTCACTTTTAGCGATGTTATCCCCGCGTTCGGCAAAACTTTCTGCCATTTTCTTTCCGATATTTTGCGCAAAAAACTGCCTTTGCTGCACAAGGCACCCATCCAATGATTTCAGGCTGTCCATCCCCAAGCTGTTGCGTACCTTCTGATCGGTAAACGGCATTTCCAGCTTGCCGTCAAACACGCGCTTCATGTAGTTATCCTGCAACAGCGCCGAGAACTGATACATCACAACATGGTCGCCAGGCTGCACGTAACGAACGACCTGATTCCAGATCGATTTTTTCAGTTCAACAGGCACTTTGACCGTCTGGTCAACAATCACCACCAGTTCCCGACCGCTGTCAGCCGGGCGATGTTGATCCAGTTTGGCAAAGCTATAGCAACTAGGGATATCGTTACGCTCTGCGGCCTGCGACATACAGGTTGCCCCCAGTAGCAGCAACGAGAGTAGCATCCTCATACGCTCTCCTTCGGACGCGCCTTATTCAGTAACGCCTGCACGCGCTGACGTTTCTTCAAAGACTCCAACGACAGCCCCTGATCGTCAGCAATCAACTGTAACTCTTCCTCGCTGAACAACGTCAAATCACCCAGTTCATGGATACGCTGTTTCTCGTCATCGCTCTCCGGCGTATTAACTGCCGAAGTGACTGGCTGAGCAGCCTGAACAGGTTCAACGACCGTTGCTGTCGGTGCGTGTACCGCAGGCTGGCTAACCACCTCGGCAGGTGCAGACTCAACGTGCTGGACCGCTACAGGTTGAACAACAGGCGCGGGCTGCACCGGTTCGTTTTTCGCTTGTAAATGCGCAGTCAATTCTGCGTTAGAGCGCGCTTTATCACGTAGCTTGCCACTGATGTAATCATCAAACGTCGGTAGCGTGGTAAGCGGTTCACTCTGGCTATTAGTGCGTTTCATCATCAAACGATTTTGCAACGCGGTTAGCTTTTCTTGCCCATCACGCTCCACACGCTCACGCCGCATTGCATGCCACGACGCAAACTCTTCAGACCCACTGAAATTACCGATATATTTCGCCGCAGCTTTGGATTCAATCCCGGCAAATGAACGATAAATACCAATCAAAATACCAATTAGCTGTACGCCAACAAAAATGACGGACAGGATGATGAACGTCAGTTTCGAAGCAAATATACGATTGTCCGTGATCTCTTGTGATGCCTGCGTGTCCGCTTTGGCATTGTCCGCTACCGCACCCGACGGCAGGTCAAACGGGGAAGCTTCGCTGGTTTGAACCATCTGCGAGAACGGAGAACCGTTCACTGCCTGCGTATCCATCGCATTGATGGTCGCAGCACGTACCAGGTAAGCACCGACGGAGAAGAAAATAATCAGCGCCAATGCAACTGCCGTTGCCCAATACTGCGGCTTAACGTGTACATTGTGGGTTACGCGGTTCAACATCTGGATGTAGTTTGGTTCATTGTCATCCAGACGAGTATTTTCCAGCGAGATTTCGTGGTTCTTACTCAGCCCTTTCGCAGAGCCGCTGTGGCGCGCTTCTGAATACCAGTAACGGATCTTTTTCAGCAGCGTATTTTTATGCAGCTCGGCCCCCATCAGGTGAGTAGCAGGCACCAGAACTACACCGATCAGAATGGAAATGACAATCGCCGAGAACTCGGCCTGATTGGCAGAAATGTTGCTAGCGATAAATGGCGAGAGCACTAACGCGAAAATAAAGGCTTCGAGCAGGACTAATACCACACTGCAACCCCACAAGATGACGCCCGTCGGCTTACGCCCCCGTTCATCCACCTTGTTCAGGTAGTTGACGCAGCGCAGGTAAAAATCAGCATCCAGATTAGAGGTTTTATAGTATTGCCAATATTTGGCGCAAATCGCCTCTTCTGCCGGATACCAGGCCAGCTTTCCCGTACCTTGACGACGTGGTTCATTCGCGCGGGACAAACGGGATACATGGCCGATAAGTGGCATACTGCTAATCAGGTTGAGGAAAAAATAGCTGACCTGATCCCACCAGCGGATAAAAATCAGTACCAGCGCCATCAATGCCAATAATGGCCAGAAAATGTAGCGATAAAGCGAAATCGCCTCAGCGATGCTTTGAAATAGTTCCATGAATCAATACCTTTTAATTAACTACGCGTTGGGGTGTAGCTCGCGATGTATTCTTTGCTGTGATTGCTGTAGAACAGCTGACCTTGTTGTGCCTTACTGGCCTTTTTCGGCACCAGCAAATCTACGCAGGAAAGTGCCTGTTGTGTCTCATCTTGCAGATAAACCCGATACAGAATGCTCTCTTCGCCTTCCCACGCATTCGCCACTGCATTTAATGGCGCATCAGCTTTACGGTTACCTTTGGACTGATAATCGCGCGTGACATACACCTTCGGATTTTCCACCACCGTGGCGTTATCACTCAGAACCTTAACTGGTGAGAGCGTGACCAGATGATTATTCACCAACCCAGCCCAAGCCCGACCGTTCATGCCCGGCAGATATTCTCGGGTTTCATGGGCTTCAACCGCTTTCCCGCTAGCCAAATTTTTTGCCTGTCCACTGACCCGCACATTGTCTGCTACACAGCTTTTTAGCATAGTGCTGGCATTCGCTTCTGGAATCAGGCTAAACCCGCTGCTGCGCGGTTTGAGGCTTGCCGCCAAAACCGGTATGGAGGAATTGACTGGCTGCCCGCCAAAATCAACAAAATTCTTGCTATTAGCTGGCTCGGCTTTCTTCGTCGTTGGCGCGACTGACGGCTTCGCTTCTGTTGCTGACGTTACCGCCGCAGTCTGCGTTTCTGCTTTACGCGTGGAATCAGCTTTACGATTTGAAGATGATATAGAGGGTTTCGCCTTGCGGCTTGATGTAGCGGAAGAACGCGCTGTCGACGTAGCCTGCTCAGCCGTACCATAACGCAGATAAGCAAGGTTACTGCCTTCCTGTTCAAGCCGCTGTTTTAACAGGGCTTCATTTGCCAGCCCCACAATCTCGACCCGGCGGTTGGCAGTACGGCCAGTTACCGTAGCGTTATCGGCCACCGGCCGAGCGGAGCCCGCCCCCTGAAAGTAAAGTTTCTGTGCGCTCAGTCCAGCCTGTTCTAACACCCGACCGACATTCTGAGCACGTTGTTCTGAAAGACGCTGATTCCATTCCGCACTCCCAGTGGCATCAGTATGTCCCACAACCAAAATGACGCCGCTTTGATCTCCCTCTTTCATCGCTGTAGCAATCTTTTTGACCTGACGTAAACCGTCTGTAGAAAGCTGCGCACTATTGGTATCGAACATGCCGCTGTCTTGAACCTGAGCCACCAGTCCTACGGTTTCAGTACCGCTTTTTTCCTGAGATTGCAGCGCACGCGTTGTCATCGCGATGTTCTCTTCTTGAGCGATTTTTGCCAGTGCCTCTTCGCGATTCTGCCAAACGTTCCCCAATGCACAACCTGCGGCACCGCCTAACAATCCTCCCGCCACAGCTTTCTTGGCGTCCCCCGTCACCAGATAGGTAAGGCCACCACCCAATGCCGCCCCGCCAATACAGCCAATCGCCGTTCCATAACTGCGCCCCGCATCATGTAAGGACGCACAGCTTGTTGTCAGTGTCACAATGGCAGCAAGCAGGCTAATTCTTCTGACTTGATAATGCTTCACTCCATATCCCTCATCCTTAACCACCCCAAACGCGAAGAACGCCGACAAGCAGAGTTCTTTTATCCCTTAATTAACATATTTTTATGTCATTTTTTTTGAAAAAATCCGCCAGCCGCAGTACCCCCCCACGGCGTGGTTTTCTCAAAAATCAGAACGGTTAATTAATTCGGCATAGTTTTTTCCGCACTTAAGCGCCACTCAATGTGAATAAAGTGAGCGAAGTACGAAATCAGTTTTTATATTTATCTCTTTGAATTAACGTGAGAATTAAGAAATTACACGCCAGTGGATATCAATCCGTAAGAGAGTATTTCGTATCGTAACAAAGGTGTCAACAAGCTGTTAAAGGGAAACTTTCTAACTTAGCCCTTTGAAATACAGAGGCATTTTCCACCCTACTGCGTACAACACCTCTTCATTCCCTCGCCACATTCCATTGACTCGCCGCTTCTCAATAATGGCTGCTCATTCGCCGATAAATATGGCCCAACATCATTGCGTTCCTTCTTCCTTCTCTACGCTATTCCACACGTTAAAATCCATGAATGTCATATCTTCAGATCCGCTAAAGCTAGAAATAAGAAAAAATTAATCAGTGACGCGACCTGTATTTTTTCTGAAGTTAGCCGACTATTCTGACATCAGTTAGCGAGGTCGTAGTCAGCGAGATGAGATAGACTAACGCTTCATATTTCGACGACATTCACCTTGCAGCGTAGGCAAACTCATATGGTTAAACGCACAGTGTCCGCCAATAAATCGATCGATATGTACGCCGTCTATGTTTTTGTGACGATGGCGGAAGCAGGAAGCATGACGGCAGCCGCCACGCGGCTAGGTCTGACGCCTTCTGCCATTTCGCAAACGATCCGGTTATTGGAAGAAGATTTCGGCGTCAAATTGGTAAACCGGGCTCGTCGCCCCTTTGTCCTGACGCCTTACGGCATTGCGTTGAAAAACCGGGGAGAAATCCTGACGGAGGAGATTGCGAACCTGAAGGCGCAGGTGTTGGAAGCGGGAAAAGGGATTAAACCTGACTTGCGTATCGGCCTGGTGGATTCGTTTGCCATCACCTGCGGTTCGGTGTTTACCAAGAGTTTGATGAAGAGTTCATCGCAGTTGCTGATTCGTACCGGGCTCAGTCCGCAGCAGGGTGAAGCGTTAATGCGCCGCGAGCTGGATATGATCGTCACCAGCGACCCGTTGATCGACAGCGATAGCGTAGTGCGTCATCAGCTGTTTTCCGAAGGCTATTTCATTATCACGCCACCGGATTACCGCAAACGCATCAAAACGGTTGAGGATATCCGCGAGCTTTCCGCCGCACTGCCGCTAGTGCGCTTTAACCGGAACTCGCAGATTGGGATGCAGATTGAGCGTTACCTCCGACGCATCGATGTCCGCGTACCAAACATGCTCGAATTTGATAATGCGGATACCTTAACCTCGATGGTGGCGGCAGGTATCGGTTGGGCGGTAACCACCCCGCTCAGTTTCCTGCAATCCGTTGCACACTCCCGCGAGGTGCTAACGCATATGCCGGAACAGCTGAATATTAAGCGTTCGCTGTATATTGTCGGGCACCGAGATGAATACAGCGCGTTCTTTGAAGAAGCGTGTGATGTCACACATGACATTATTAAAACCGTATTTATTCCGAAATTGAAAACGCTGAACCGCGGAATAGAAAAGCTGGTTGAGATCAACCCGGATAATACGGAATAACGGTTAGATATAACTATTCACGATTGGGAGACGTAGCAAAAATGGAGGAATATATCCACCGCTAGCCATTTAACAATGCTAATTCCATGTTCGTCTCCCCGAGAACGCTTTTTAGTCATGATTTTATACAAATCGTGATGGGTTCGTGTTACCTGAAAATCAAAAAACAGGAAATACAAACCCTAAAAAATCATAGTCTTAATATTGAAAGCGATGCTATGTACATCGAACAAGAAAAAGGAAGAAGAACCATGTCAACGAATATCCGTATTGAAGAAGACCTGTTAGGTACCCGTGAAGTCCCTGCTGATGCCTATTATGGTATCCATACGCTGCGTGCGATTGAGAACTTTTATATCAGCAATAGCACCATCAGCGATATTCCAGAATTTGTCCGCGCTATGGTGATGGTAAAAAAAGCAGCCGCGCTGGCGAATAAAGAACTGCAAACCATCCCACGTAAAATTGCCGATACCATTCTGCAAGCCTGTGATGAAGTGCTGAATAACGGCAAATGTCTGGATCAGTTCCCTGTCGATGTCTATCAGGGTGGTGCGGGCACATCAGTCAACATGAACACCAACGAAGTGCTGGCGAATATCGGTCTGGAACTGATGGGTCACCAGAAAGGTGAATACCAATACCTGAACCCGAACGACCACCTGAACAAATGCCAGTCTACCAACGATGCCTACCCAACCGGCTTCCGTATCGCGGTGTACACCTCCATCCTGAAACTGGTCGAAGCGATTACCCAGTTGAGCGATGGCTTTGAGCGCAAAGCGAAAGAGTTCGAAAACATCCTGAAAATGGGCCGTACCCAGTTGCAGGACGCCGTACCGATGACTCTCGGTCAGGAATTCCACGCGTTCAACGTACTGCTGAAAGAAGAAAACCGTAACCTGCTGCGTACCGCCGAGCTGCTGCTGGAAGTGAACCTGGGCGCAACCGCCATCGGTACGCGCCTGAACACGCCGGATGAGTACCAGAAACTGGCCGTTCAACATCTGGCAAAAGTCAGCGGTCTGCCTTGCGTACCGGCTGAAGACCTGATCGAAGCGACCTCAGACTGTGGCGCTTACGTGATGATGCACAGCGCCTTGAAACGCGTCGCAGTTAAAATGTCGAAGATCTGTAACGACCTGCGCCTGCTGTCTTCCGGCCCACGCACTGGCCTGAACGAAATCAACCTGCCGGAACTGCAGGCGGGCTCGTCCATCATGCCAGCCAAAGTTAACCCAGTCGTACCAGAAGTGGTCAATCAGGTCTGCTTCAAAGTCATCGGCAACGATACCTGCGTCACCATGGCGGCAGAAGCGGGTCAGTTGCAGTTGAACGTGATGGAACCGGTTATCGGCCAAGCGATGTTCGAATCCATCCAGATTCTGTCCAGCGCCTGCTACAACCTGCTGGAAAAATGCGTTGACGGCATCACCGCTAACAAAGAAGTATGTGAAGCTTACGTCTTCAACTCTATCGGTATCGTGACCTACCTGAACCCGTTCATCGGCCACCATAACGGCGATATCGTCGGGAAAATCTGTGCCGAAACGGGTAAGAGCGTGCGTGAAGTGGTACTGGAACGCGGCCTGCTGACCGAAGAACAGCTGGACGATATTTTCTCCATCCAGAACCTGATGCACCCGGCCTACAAAGCCAAACGCTACACCGACGAAAACGAAGCCGTTTAATTTTCATTTTCCGTCATTATTGTTGCTAGTTGTCACACAGGCCCGAGGGAAACGTCGGGCCTTTTCTTTGCTTATTATTTACAGTATGACGATATTATTTTTCCCGCTTACATACAGGAGTCACCGATATACCGTGACTTATTTCCCGCAGCACCGCTTCTCTAAAAATAAATTTCCAATTCAATCCCTTATATTATTTGAATAATTGGGGATTTAGACCAAAACTAAATCATCACAAAAAATAATACGGAACACACCACCCGCAATACGTGTTTGTTTACCTGACGTTAGATGCTTTTCCTCATCATGTACAAACGGACAAGCCTTGTGCTGCTTTCGGCGGGCTTATTTTTATTAATTTGACGGTATTTGGGTAAAAGGATGATTTCACCTGGCATGCCTCGAATAACACACGGCAAAATCCGGCTTCTGACTTATTTCCCCGTCGCGCTGCTGCTGTTGCAGTGCTGGTCGTCCACGGCATTGGGGCAAACCATCTCGTTTAATCAGGCCTGGGCCCGCCTGTTGCAGAGCGATGACAGCATTGCCGCTGAACACGCTGGAGTCGATCGCGCCCAGTTCCTGAAAGAATCCGCCAAAGGGCTCTATTGGCCGCAGGTCAACGTGGGCGCAAGCTATACCCGCCTTGATAAGCCTGTCGAACTGGACGCTCGCGACTTAAACCCGCTGTCGAACCACCGGGACATCTTCGCCGCGCTCAATCAGTTGATTAATACCAGTGGCAATCCCTTCGTCACCCGCTTCACAGAACAAAATGTGGTAACCAGCTCCGTTCAGGTCGTCTGGCCGTTATTCACCGGAGGCAGGATTGATGCGGCTCAGTCGATTCGTGCCGCACAGGTGAATGAGGCAGAGCAAATGCTGATCGTCCGCACACTGGCGCAGTTTGAGGCGCTGGCACAGACTTACTACGGCGTGGTGATGGCGCATCAGGTAATGAAGACGCGTCAGGATATCGAGAAAGGCATGGCGCAACACTATGACCATGCCCGCAAGCTGGAAGCGCAGGGCCAAATCGCACGAGTCGAGGTGCTGTCTGCCCAATCCGCTTATGACATGGCGCGTATCGAAACACAAAAGGCGCGGCGAAGCATGGAGACCACCGAAATGGTCTTCGCCAAGCTCATCAAAACAGAAGGCGCAACCCCTTCGTCTTCGCTGTTCGTCAACAAAGCGCTTCCCGAACTGCCTGCGCTGGTGAAGCAAACGCTCAACACGCACCCCGGCTTAAAGGTGCTCTCCGCTAAGCGCGATCAGGCTAAGGATCTTATCCGTATCGAACGCGCCAAATACGCCCCTGACGTATTCCTATTCGGCAACTATCAGCTCTATGAGCAGGACACGCTGGCCGCCAGAACGACTCCGGACTGGATGGTGGGCGTCGGCGTTTCCGTCCCGCTCATCAGCCGCGAAGGCCGTTCCGACAACATCGCCGCCGCGAAAAGCGCGGAAATGCAGGTTAACTATCTGGAAGCCGATATGCGCCAGAACCTTGAAATAGTCGTCGAGAGTACGTGGCGAGAGGCCCGACTGGCGCTGGAAGAGTTCAATTCTCTGTCCTCAACGGAAAAACTGGCCGAAGAGAACGTCCAGCTACGTAATAAGGCGTTTACGCAGGGCATGTCTACCTCATTGGACGTCGTGGATGCGCTAAACCAACTCGCTGGAGCCAAAACACAGCGCGCCTCTGCGGCCTATCGTTACGTGGTATCCATCGCCAGATTGATGGCGATTTCCGGCCAGATAAACCGCTTCTCTGACTACCAGACCCAATACGCCATACAGGTGACGCCATGACACAGCCCCAGCGCCCTTCTCGTGCAAAACGCAAATGGCTCCTTCAGGCCGTTCTGTTGATTGTGATTGTCTGGATAGCCTATCGCTTCTGGCTCGCCTATCAGCCCGAACCGATACGGCTTCAGGGACAAATCGAAGCACAGCAGTATTCAGTGTCATCAAAAGTAGCTGGCCGTATCGCAGAGGTGCAGGTACAAAAAGGCCAGCAGCTTGACGTCGGCGATCTCGTCTTCACGCTCCTGACGCCGGAACTGGACGCGAAGCTGGAACAGGCAAAAGCGGGTGAAGCCGCGGCGGGTGCGGTGGCGCAGGAAGCCAAAAAAGGCGCACGTGAACAGCAGATCGCCGCCGCCAAAGATCAGTGGCAAAAAGCCAAAGCCGGTTCCGAACTCAGCCATAAGACCTATCTGCGCGTGCAGAACCTCTATCAGGAAGGCGTGCTGCCGCTGCAAAAGCGGGATGAAGCTAAAGCCTCATGGGATGCCGCGCGCTATACCGAAGGGATGGCGTGGCAGGAATATCAAATGGCGCTGGAAGGCACGCGGAAAGAAACCCAGGCAGCGGCAGAGGAACAAGTCCGTATGGCCGCCGGTTCCGTCGCCGAAGTGGAAGCCTATCTGGCAGAGGCGCGCGTCGTCAGCCCGCACACTGGCGAGGTTAGCAATGTGCTGCTGCGCAGCGGCGAAATTGCGCCACAGGGTTTTCCCGTGGTCACACTGCTGGACATGAGCGACATCTGGATCCAACTGGCAGTACGCGAGGATCTGCTTGAACGCTTTGCGATGGGCACCGAGTTTGAAGCGCGTATCCCCGCGCTGAACAACCAGACATTTCGGTTTAAGGTGTCTTACGTTTCCGTCATGGGCGACTTCGCCACATGGCGGGCAACGGATACCCGACAAGGATTCGACATGCGAACGTTCGAAGTGGAGGCGCGTCCAATTCAACCGATTAGCGGGCTGCGCGTCGGCATGAGCGCACTGGTAGAAATGTGATGATGCGCGAATGGAGAGCGCTGTGGCGCGACCGCTGGGGTATGGCTTTAGCGCTCTGGTTGCCACTTGTCACCATGCTGATTACCTGGTGGACGCTATCCGGGGCGATTGTGCGCGAACTCCCCATTGGTCTGATCGATCTGGATAACAGCACGATGTCGCGCCAGTTTGCCAGAGAGCTGCATGCTTCGTCGTCTTTCAACCTGAACCATCAATTCTCGACAGAGACGGAAGGCTCAGCCTCGTTACGCGGCGGCAAGATCTACGCACTAGTGGTCATCCCACGCCATTTTGAGCGCGATATCCGACTGGGAACCTTACCCACCGTGACCGCCTGGAATAATGGGCAGTTTGTGCTGATTGCAAAGGTCATCAACAGCTCGCTGTCGCTGGTCGCAGGGACGTTCAACGGGCAGATCGCCGTGGTGCAGGCGCTGTCTCAAGGCTCAGCTGTTCCCGAAGCCAAAGGGCTAGCGATGCCGATTGGTGGACAGATTACCGCGCTGTTTAATCAAAACTCCAACTACGCCCAGTTCTTGCTGAACGCGATTATCCCCTCGATCTGGTCGATTCTGCTCGCGCTATACGGCCTGAATACGCTAGCTCGGGAGGATCGGCACGGAGCACATTGGGTGCCGGAAAACCACGCTGCCATCGGTGCTAAGTTCCTGACGCACTGGCTGATCGGCTGGGCATGGGGCGGCGTCTGGAGCTATGCGCTGTATAGCTTGCTTGATTACCCGCTTAACGGCTCAGCGCTGTTGCTATTTGTCTCGATTGGCGTGACCGCTGGCGCCTGCGTTGCACTAGGCATGGCTTTCTATGCGCTGATCCGCGATCCAGCACGCGCCGTTTCCATTGTCGGAGCGCTAATGGCTCCCGGGCTGGCGTTTATGGGCATCACCTTTCCGGCGGCAGCGATGGAGACATTCGCCACGTTCTGGCGGCAGTTGCTGCCGGTCGCGCACTATGGCGATATCGCGATTGCCATCACCAGCTACGGTGCAGAACTCAGTCAGATCGCGCCCGCATTGGCCGCGCTCGCGCTATTCTGGCTGCTGCTACCGCTCACACTGTGGCGCTACCGTCCCAGTAGCGAGGAGGTAGCATGCTGACCCTCGCCACCCTCATCCGGTTTGAGCTGCGTAGTTTATTGCGCGATCCAACGATATTGCTCACCCTGTTCGGTGGGATTCTGCTCTATTCCTTTCTCTATCCGCGCCCTTACCTCGCCCAGACGCCGCGCGAACTGCCGGTGGTGCTGGTTGATGAAGATGGCACTCAGCTCTCACGCCGTCTGGCGTTTATGGCCGATTCCACGCCGGAGGTGCGGCTGGTGGCGCAGCGCAACACGCTGGATGAAGCCAAAACGCTGCTTCTGCACGGCGAAGCAAAAGGGATCCTCTACATTCCGCGCCACTTCTATCGCGATATCATGCAGGGAAAAAGCGTCACGGTCAGTTACTCGGCAGATGCCAGCTACTTCCTGATCTACGGCGCAATCGCGCAGTCTCTGGCAACCGTCGGCGGCACCGCGGGCGCACAAGTTAAAGTCGCCCGGCTACTTGCTCAGGGGGAAGGCATACCCGCCGCCAGCTCACAGTGGCAGGCAACCTCTTTGAATGTCGTGCCGGTATTTAACCCCACCATGGGCTATGTCGATTACGTGGTTCCCGGTGTCTTCATGTTGATCCTGCACCAGATTTTGCTGATGGGATGCGGCCTGCTCGGTGCCGGACAAAATCAGCGCACGCGATCTGGCGAGGTTCGCTACTGGCAATCCGCGACACCGTGGCGTTTGCTGCTGGCCCGTACACTGGTCGTTGGCGGAGCCTATCTGCTCTCGCTACTCTACATGCTCGGTTTTTGTCTCGATGCCTACGGCATTGCACGCGAAGCCAGCATGAGCCAACTGCTGCTGTTTGCGCTGCCCTTTCTGCTCTCGACGCTATGGCTCGGTGTGGTGTTGGGGGCGGCTTTTACGCGCAAAGATCTCCCCAGTCAGGCGGTGCTGCTGTCTTCCATTCCGATAGTGTTTCTTTCTGGCTTCATCTGGCCCGTTGAAATGATTCCCGCGCCTCTGAACTGGCTGGCGCAGTGGGTGCCCGCGGTCTTCACGATTCAGGGAATATTGCGTCTTAATCAGATGGGGGCTGACTTTGCCCAAATCGGCGCATTTTGGTGGCATTTGTGGGTGCTGTCCGCGCTGTACGGCCTGTTGGCGTGGGGCATGCTAGGGTATCGGCAACGGCAATACCGTCGGGAAAATCAGGCTGCACGTCGATGGCTGGCACGCGATTGAAGATTAAAAATTAATGTCCCGACAGGTATGCCGGGACAAGAGGTTTACGGTTTTGTCGACCACACAAAGGGGGCCGAATTACGCAGTGAAACGTTAACCGTTTCACTATGATCCATGCCTTTATATTCATGTACCTCTGCTGACGTCCCTGCATTAATGACATCTTCCGCAAAGTGACGCTGCATCTTTGTCGGTACGTTAATGTCACTGGTACCAATCCCGATGAAGACCGGTTGGTTAATCTTGAGTGTGTTATAGCGCAAACTCGCGGTTTGGCTATCCAATAATTCTTGGATCGCAGGCTTCAGGCTATTCTTCGCATTCAACCCCTCGGCCATCACCTTTTGCGTCAGCTCACCGATACACATCTTACGTGCGTCAGCGACAATGGCAGCAGCTTTCGGTGTGAAATAATCATCAACCTTAAGCTCTTTATTGACATCGGCCGCCGAGAGATAGATATACATCACATAAGGTATTTTTGGATCGCCACCCTCTCCACTTTCCCCAGCAAAAAGATCTGCCGCAGAGGTCTCGTCATCAAAATAGGGCGTACCGGTCAATACCGTCGATACGATATTCAGGTTCGGCGCATAATCCGGTTGGTAGCCCGCTGTCGCAAAGGCCGCATGCGCCCCCTGTGACTGACCGACAAGCGTTAACTGATTACGCAACGGGAATGTACTCAGCGATGCTTTGACACCATCCAGCACGCTCCACGCTTCACCTCGTGAATTGAGGTAGTGATGCAGCCCGTCAGACCCAAGCCCCGCGTAGTCCGGCGCCACGATGGCAAACCCCAACGACAACCAAGTATTTAAATACTGCGCATCCCGCGCTGAACGTGGATTAAGAGACGGTGCGCAGGCAGCCGCCACACCGATCGTTCCATGCGTCCACACTACGACTGGCCAGCCACCTTCTGGCGTCTCACCTTTAGGGATGAAAACAGCGCCGGTGTCGTCCCGTGGACTTTTACCATCCACACCACTTCGAGAGTGATACAGGATCCGATACTGATCAGCGGCCTCCATTAAGCCATACTCCTCAGCCAACTGTACTTTTTTTACTAGCGTGCCTGGTGCCTTCGTCTCTGCGGAAGAAAACGGTGCCACCATACAGGCTGATATAATGAGACATAACGCTAAGGGGGTTTGCTTTATTTTAGGTAAATGATACATGACATATCTCCAGAGTTATTTGATTTTACATCCCCTAAAAGGTAGTTCAGTTATTGATTTAATGATGTCATAAATTAATAATTTCTTTATTAAATTCAATAGATAACTAATTTTTAGCAATAAAGGGATTAGGCTATGGTGATATTCATCTTGGCGCGACTGACATCAGGCTGATAGTCGAATGTTAACAGGACGAACCTATACGCTTTTGATACCGCGCTCAATGCGAATGATAATGTGCGGCTCCCGAGGCACCTCATGCCATACGTGCCAGGAAGCCGCTAAAGAGAAGGGAGTTTATTCGTCGAAGAACCAATATCCTTGATTAACCAGCCCGGTTAATTCAGCCACAAATGCCGGATTTTTCAGCGCCGCACCCAGCTCTTTTTTACCGAGAACCGTGTAACGACACAGTGCATCCGCCGCTTTCGGATCGACCGTGTCCAGCCGTTCGCTGTTGATGAAGTAGCTACCGCCGACTTCAAGCACGCGCAGTCCACTCAGACGCGTCAACACACCGCCGTCCATCAACGCCCACACAACCTCATCCGGCTTGTAGGGCGGTTCTGCCGGAGCGATATCCAGCTCATGGCGCGGCGTCGTCACAAAGCGACCGAACCACTGCTTCAACGCTTCCGGCTGATTGATCACGTCGATCATCATCTCGCGCAGACGGTCAAACTCATAGTCCTCAACCCGCCCCGGATGTTCCCGACAGGTCAAATCAGGGTCGCTATAGTGCTCACCGCCAAGATCGTTCTCCAGCACATAGTCAGCAAAGCTGCTGATTAAGTCTCTGCCGTTCGGCCCACGGAACCCCACGGAGTAGTTAAGTGCGGTTTCATGCGTGAAGCCATCATGCGGGAAACCTGGCGGAATATAGAGAATATCGCCCGGCTCAAGATTTTCATCAATAATCGGTGGGAAAGGATCGACATGTAGCAACGCAGGATGCGAGCAAAACTGACGCATCGGCAGCTTGTCACCCACGCGCCAACGGCGGCTGCCCATCCCCTGAATGATGAAGACATCGTACTGATCGATATGCGGCCCCACGCCGCCACCCGGTACGGAAAAGGAGATCATCAGGTCATCTAAACGCCAGTCCGGCAACACGCGGAACGGGCTCACGAGTTCAGCAGACGGCGCATGCCAGTGATTCACCGCCTGAGCCAGCAGCGACCAGCCAGTTTCACCCAGATTATCAAAATGCTCAAACGGCCCGTTACTGGCCTGCCACTGACCATTTTTATGGCTGACCAAACGGCTATCGACCTCCGCCTCCATCGCCAGACCCGCCAGTTCATCCGGCGTAATCGGATCGACGAAATTCGGGAAAGCGTTTTTCAATACAACAGGTTGTTTTTGCCAGTATTTTTCTAAGAATTCAGGCCAATTAAGGTTAAGTTGGTAAGCCATGCGTCCACACCAGTGAGAAGAGAAACGGGCCTGATTATAAAGAAGGGGCTACCAGCGCTACCTTGTCATTGGTCAATGGGCGGGTAACTATCATGCAGACTGCATATTTTGCTTGATTAAATAGTGCCTAAACATGCCTTCCTCAGGAAAATCAGGTAAAGACATTTGCAGTTGATAACCTTGTTTTTCATAGAAAGGAAGTGCCTGAAAACTAAAGGTATCCACAAGCGCATGACGGCACCCAAAACGCATCGCCTCCTGCTCTGCTTCCTTCACCAACGCGCTACCGAGCTTCAGACCTCTGGATTCCTCGCTCACCCACAAATAATCAATACACAGCCATAATCCTTTACGCGTGGCGATCAACCCGCCGGTCATCACTCCGGCGCTATTGCGGTGAAAAATACCGATTTGCCCAAAAGAGGCAGGATTAATAAACCGGTGATTGTAGCTCCTCAGGCCAGCAAAAAGTGCTTCCCGATCGTTATCCGTAATGTCGTGCGTCACGATTAATTCCACTAGTCCTCCCAGCTTCCGTTTATTAAAAATCATGAGGTTGCATGAATAACGCGCTGCTGAAAATGCGGTTTCAGGGATTCCCGAGCTTCCATACGCGCTCCCATTCAGCATAATCACAATCCGCCTTTCAGTACACGACTCTCTGCATGGCGATTAGGCTTCTCCGTGTGCAACAGAAGCGTGTGTGCTTACAAAAGAAAGACTAGGTAGTTTGAGAGTGTTTTGGGGAAAGGATGTCAGGAAAAGGATACAATCTTCTGAATTTTAGGCATAAAAAAAGCCACCCTGAGGTGACTTAATTTTCATACTATGGTGCCGAAGGCCGGACTCGAACCGGCACACCTTGCGGCGGTTGATTTTGAATCAACTGCGTCTACCGATTTCGCCACTTCGGCACAGAAGTAGTATGCGGAAAACGGGTGCATTATACCGTTTGACGGCCCACGCGCAATGTTAATCCACTCTGCGTTAGCTTAAGTGCTGAAAAAATCATCTTTAGCAACGTGTTATGCCCGCTTCACCTTAATATAAAGTGGTGATGGGCGTTGCTGAGGGCAATTTGTCACGACCAATAAAAAAGCGCCGAGGAGTTATCCACTCAGCGCTTTTTCAGACTACTGGGGTCGGTCTATCGGCGTTTCAGCAACAGCGCTACGCTGATGAACAGAAACACCGAGCTTGGCAAGATAGCGCCCAGAATCGGCGGGATACCATAGACCAGGCTGAGTGGGCGGAAAATCTCATTCAGCAGGTAGAAGAGGAAGCCGAAGCTGATACCAATCACGATGCGTGAACCCGCCGAC
Source organism: Pectobacterium brasiliense (assembly GCF_016950255.1). Taxonomy (NCBI): domain Bacteria; kingdom Pseudomonadati; phylum Pseudomonadota; class Gammaproteobacteria; order Enterobacterales; family Pectobacteriaceae; genus Pectobacterium; species Pectobacterium brasiliense. Next base: position 2,593,680 of record NZ_JACGFN010000001.1, read on the forward strand.
ACGCTGCGCAGCGGGCCGAAGATGAAAGAGACCGCCATGAGCATCATCACCGCCACTGAGACTGGGGCAAAGATTTTGCTCCACATGTTCAGCTGGTAGCGGTTCGACTCTTGCCCGCTTTGTTTCAGGTATTTGGCATAATTGTGTAGCCCACGGATCGACAGGGCATCCGGCTCCAGCGCCACCACGCCGAGCTTATCCGGCGTTAGGTTGGTTTTCCATTCTCCGCTGAACGTCTGGCTGCCGCCAATCTGTTTACCGTCGCTCAAATCAGATTCATCAACCTGCGAGAGCTTCCAGACATTCCTGTCGTCTTCAAACTCGGCAGAGGCCGCATAGCGCACAGATAGCAGCTTGTTCTTATCGTCGAAGTGGTAGATGTTGACGCCAGACAGTTCTTTATCGCCCGTCACTCGTTCGATATAGATAAAGTCATTGCCGTCTTTTGCCCACAGTCCGCCCTGCGTAGAGATCATCGACCCACCGGAAATCATCTGAGAACGGTAGTTGCGCGCCATCTGTTCCCCTTGCGGAGACACCCATTCGCCAATCGCCATCGTCAGCAACACCAGCGGGATCGCAGTTTTCATCACGGCCGTCGCAATCTGCAAGCGGGTAAAGCCAGAAGCCTGCATCACCACCAGTTCGCTGCGGGTTGCTAGCTGGCCCAGCCCGAGCAACGCGCCCAGCAGCGCCGCCATCGGGAAAAAGATCTCAATATCTTTGGGTACGCTGAGCAGCGTGTACAGCCCTGCGCCCAACGCCGAATACTCGCCCTGCCCGACTTTACGCAGTTGGTCGACAAACTTGATGATGCCGGAGAGCGACACCAGCATGAACAACGTCGTCATGATGGTGGTAAAAATCGTTTTGCCAATATAGCGGTCTAATACACCAAACATCAGGCCGCTCCTTGTGTTTTAAGGGGACGAGGCTTAAAGCGGGCGCGCACTTTGCGCATCGGCACAGTATCCCAGAGGTTAAGCATGACCGCGATACCGAAGTACATCAGGTTGGTCAGCCAGACCCATACCATCGGATCGATTTTTCCTTTGCTGGCGTTAGAACGCAGCGAGCTTTGCAGCAGGAAGAAAATCAGGTACAGCAGCATCGCAGGCAGCATACTCAGCACTCTACCCTGACGTGGATTCACCACACTCAGCGGCACCACCATCAGCGCCATAATCAGTACCGAAATAATCAACGTCAGCCGCCAGTGGAACTCCGCACGCGCATCGTGTGCATCCGAATGCCACAGGGTATTCATATCCATTTGTTGCACGTCGCTATTATTTAGCGTCACGCTCTGGTGACCAATCACGGCCTGATAGTTGGTGAAATCTGTGATACGAAAATCACGCAGCAGTGCCGTGCCTTCGTAACGCGAACCGTTATCCAACGTCACGACCTGCGCACCATCTTCGTTTTGCTTGATATGACCGCGATCGGCGACGACGACAGAAGGCCGTGCGTTACCGCTGGGGCGCAACTGTGCCAGAAAGACGTGCTCAAACTCTGACCCTTTGACATTGCCGACAAACAGCACCGCGTTGCCACCCTGCGCGGACTGGAATTGCCCTTCAACCAATGCTGCCATGCCAGGGTTCGCCTTCGCTTCCGCCAGCACTTCTTCCTGATGCCGGGACGACCACGGGCTAAGCCACATGACGTTAATGGTGGCGACGATGGCAGTGAACACGGCCAGGACCAGCGCGGCTTTCAGCAACACGCGCTTGCCCAAGCCGCAGGCGTGCATGACGGTGATCTCGCTTTCCGCATAGAGGCGGCCAAACGTCATCAATACGCCAAGAAATAGACTTAATGGCAGGATGAGCTGCACCATTTCTGGCACACCCAATCCCAACAGGGAGATAACCAAATTTGTCGGGATTTCACCATCAACAGCGGCGCCCAGTATCCGTACTAATTTCTGGCAAAAGAAAATCAGTAGCAGAATGAAAAGGATGGCCAGTTGACTCTTAAAGGTTTCCCGTACCAGATATCGAATGATGATCACGCTTAATTACGCCTGTGAAAACTTGTCTTTTTGCAGGAAAATCGATAGTTTCTTCGCTAACGCGCCATTTATACTCATTTTTTGGCTGCCCTCTTAGCTAAAACGGTATTACAACACACTGCGTTTGAGCTGTTGTATCAGAACCTGCTTATTAGTCACTAAAACAGGTTCGTTACGTCGTTAAGATTAACACAGGTTATGTTAACGCAACGGCGGGAAGTATTACGGAGTGTCACATTCTAGCCGTTGCCCCCGCTGTTGTCTTTAAGATTCAGGAGAGTACATGGAGTTCAGCGTAAAAAGCGGTAGCCCGGAAAAACAACGCAGTGCCTGCATTGTCGTCGGCGTGTTTGAACCGCGTCGTCTGTCCCCTATTGCCGAACAACTCGATAAAATCAGCGACGGCTACATCAGCGCGTTGCTTCGCCGTGGTGAATTAGAAGGCAAAGTGGGGCAATCACTGCTTTTGCACCATGTACCTAACATTCTTTCCGAGCGCATTCTGCTGATTGGTTGCGGTAAAGAGCGCGAACTTGATGAACGCCAGTACAAACAGGTGATTCAGAAAACGATCAACGCTCTGAACGAAACCGGTTCGATGGAAGCGGTCTGCTTCCTGACCGAGCTGCACGTGAAAGGCCGTAACACGTACTGGAAAGTGCGTCAGGCGGTCGAAACCGCAAAAGAGACGCTGTACACCTTCGATCAGCTTAAGAGTAACAAGGTCGAGCTGCGCCGTCCGCTGCGCAAAATGGTCTTCAACGTGCCGACGCGCCGTGAGCTGACCAGCGGCGAGCGTGCCATTCAGCACGGTCTGGCGATTGCGGCGGGCATCAAAGCCGCGAAAGATCTCGGCAACATGCCGCCGAATATCTGTAATGCCGCGTATCTGGCTTCGCAAGCGCGTCAACTGGCCGATACCTATAGCCAGAACATCATCACGCGCGTGATTGGCGAGCAGCAGATGAAAGAGCTGGGCATGAATGCCTATCTGGCCGTGGGTCAGGGCTCGCAGAATGAATCACTGATGTCCGTGATCGAATATAAAGGCGATCCAAACCCGGAAACCCGCCCGATTGTGCTGGTAGGTAAAGGCCTGACGTTCGATTCCGGCGGCATCTCCATCAAACCTGCCGACAGCATGGACGAAATGAAGTACGACATGTGCGGCGCGGCCACGGTCTACGGCGTAATGCGCATGGCGGCCGAGCTGGCGCTGCCGTTGAATATCATCGGCGTGCTGGCGGGTTGTGAAAACATGGTTGATGGGCGCGCCTACCGTCCGGGCGACGTGCTGACCACGATGTCCGGCCAAACGGTAGAAGTACTGAACACCGATGCGGAAGGCCGTCTGGTCTTGTGTGATACGCTAACCTACGTCGAGCGTTATGAGCCGGACGTGGTGATTGACGTCGCAACGCTGACCGGCGCGTGCGTGATTGCGCTGGGGCACCACATCACTGGGCTGATGGCGAACCACAATCCGCTGGCGCACGAGCTGTTGAGCGCGTCCGAGCAGTCTGGTGACCGCGCATGGCGTCTGCCGCTGACCGACGAATTCCAGGAACAGCTGGAATCCAATTTTGCCGATATGGCGAATATTGGCGGTCGTCCAGGCGGTGCGATTACCGCAGGCTGCTTCCTGTCACGCTTTACGCGTAAGTACAGCTGGGCGCATCTGGATATCGCGGGCACCGCCTGGCGTTCAGGTAAAGCCAAAGGGGCAACGGGTCGCCCGGTCGCGCTGTTATCACAGTTCCTGCTTAATCGCGCCGGACAGAACGACGTAGAATAAGACTTTCACGTCAACGACGATGACCAAAGCCAGCGATTGCCTTATCCTTATAAGGTAATTGTCTATCGGGCCGGATATTCCGGCCCTTATCACTTTCTGGCTCTTAGCAATCAATAGTGTAAACAATGAAAAACGCAACGTTCTATCTTCTCGAACACGACAGCAAAAGCGGTGAGCTCAGCGCCCATGAGGCACTGGCATGCGATCTGGCGGCAGAACGTTGGCGAGCAGGAAAGCGCGTGCTGATTGCCTGTGAAGACGAACAGCAGGCCATCAGACTGGACGAAGCATTGTGGCAGCGCGATCCCAACGCATTCGTGCCGCACAATCTGGCAGGCGAAGGGCCGCGCCACGGTGCACCGGTCGAACTGGCCTGGCCGCAGCGGCGTGGCAACGCGCCACGGGATCTGCTGATCAGCCTATTACCGCAGTTCGCAGATTTTGCCACCGCTTTCCATGAAGTGATAGACTTTGTCCCTTACGAAGACTCCTTGAAACAGTTGGCGCGCGACCGCTATAAAACCTATCGCAGCGTCGGCTTCCAATTGACCACGGCTACGCCGCCAACTCACTGAATTTTGAGCATAATGGAAACGAAATATAACCCGCAAGATATCGAGCAGCCGCTCTACGAACACTGGGAAAAGCAAGGCTACTTCAAGCCGCATGGCGACACGAGTAAAGAAAGCTTCAGCATCATGATCCCGCCGCCCAACGTCACCGGCAGCTTGCATATGGGTCACGCTTTCCAGCAAACCATTATGGACACGTTGATTCGCTATCAGCGTATGCAGGGTAAAAATACCCTGTGGCAGGCAGGTACCGACCACGCCGGTATCGCCACGCAGATGGTCGTTGAGCGCAAGATCGCCGCCGAAGAAGGCAAAACTCGCCACGATTACGGCCGCGAGGCGTTCATCGACAAAATCTGGCAGTGGAAAGGCGAATCCGGTGGCAACATCACCAATCAGATGCGCCGTCTGGGCAACTCCGTTGACTGGGAGCGCGAGCGCTTCACCATGGATGAAGGCCTGTCCAACGCGGTGAAAGAAGTTTTCGTCCGTCTGTATAAAGAAGACCTGATTTACCGTGGCAAGCGTCTGGTGAACTGGGATCCAAAACTGCGCACCGCGATTTCCGATCTGGAAGTGGAAAACCGCGAAGTGAAAGGGTCGATGTGGCACCTGCGCTATCCGCTGGCCGATGGCGTGAAAACCGCTGACGGGAAAGACTATCTGGTCGTCGCGACTACCCGCCCGGAAACCGTGCTGGGTGATACTGGCGTCGCCGTTAACCCGGAAGATCCGCGTTATAAAGATTTGATCGGCAAAGAGGTGATCCTGCCGCTGATTGGCCGTCGTATTCCGATCGTTGGCGACGAACACGCCGATATGGAAAAAGGCACCGGCTGCGTGAAGATCACACCAGCGCACGACTTCAACGACTACGAAGTCGGTAAACGCCACCAGTTGCCGATGGTCAATATCCTGACGTTCGACGGTGATATCCGCCAGAGCGCTGAAGTTTTTGATACCAATGGCGAAGCCAGCGCCGCTTGCAGCAGCGACATTCCAGAAGCCTTCCAGGGTCTGGAGCGTTTTGCCGCACGTAAAGCGCTCGTCGCCGCATTCGATGAACTCGACCTGCTGGAAGAGATCAAAGCGCACGATCTGACCGTTCCTTACGGCGACCGTGGTGGCGTTGTCATTGAGCCGATGCTGACCGACCAGTGGTACGTGCGGGCTGCCGTGCTGGCTAAGCCGGCGGTAGAAGCGGTGGAAGATGGCCGCATCCAGTTCGTACCAAAACAGTACGAAAACATGTACTTCAGCTGGATGCGCGACATTCAGGACTGGTGTATCTCCCGCCAGCTGTGGTGGGGTCACCGCATTCCGGCCTGGTACGATGCTAACGGCAACGTCTATGTGGGTCGCACCGAAGCGGAAGTACGCAGTGAAAACAACCTCGCTGACGATGTCGTTCTGAATCAGGACGAAGACGTACTGGATACCTGGTTCTCATCTGGACTGTGGACGTTCTCTACGCTGGGTTGGCCAGAGCAAACGCCCGATCTGAAAGCATTCCACCCAAGCAGCGTGATGGTCAGCGGCTTCGACATCATCTTCTTCTGGATTGCCCGCATGATCATGCTGACCATGCACTTCATCAAGGATGAAGACGGCAAGCCACAGGTGCCATTCCATACCGTCTACATGACCGGCCTGATCCGTGATGATGAAGGTCAGAAGATGTCTAAATCCAAAGGGAACGTGATCGACCCGCTGGATATGGTCGACGGCATTTCGCTGGAAGCGCTGCTGGAAAAACGTACCGGCAACATGATGCAGCCACAGCTAGCGGAAAAAATCCGCAAGCGCACCGAGAAACAGTTCCCGAACGGCATCGAGCCGCACGGTACGGATGCTCTGCGCTTCACGCTGGCGGCGCTGGCCTCTACCGGCCGCGACATCAACTGGGACATGAAGCGTCTGGAAGGTTACCGCAATTTCTGTAACAAACTGTGGAACGCCAGCCGTTTTGTGCTGATGAACACCGAAGATCAGGATTGCGGCTTTGGCGCAGGCGAGAAAGTGCTGTCACTGGCTGACCGCTGGGTTCTGGCAGAATTCAACCGCACTGTGAAAGCCTACCGTGAAGCGTTGGATGGTTACCGCTTTGATATTGCTGCCAACATTCTGTACGAGTTCACCTGGAACCAGTTCTGTGACTGGTATCTGGAGCTGACAAAACCAGTGATGAATGGCGGTTCAGAAGCGGAACTGCGCGGTACGCGTCACACGCTGGTTACCGTACTGGAAGCGTTGCTGCGTCTGGCACATCCAATTATTCCGTTCATTACCGAAACCATCTGGCTACGCGTTAAAGCGCTGAAAGGCATTAGCGCCGACACGATCATGTTGCAGCCGTTCCCTGAGTTCGATGCTGAGCAGGAAGATACGCTGGCGCTGAACGATCTGGAGTGGATCAAGCAAGCGATTATCGCGGTGCGTAACATTCGTGCGGAAATGAACATCGCACCGGGCAAACCGCTGGAAGTATTACTGCGTGATGTCACTGGTGAAGCACAGCGTCGCGTGGAAGAAAACCGCAGCTTTATCCAAACGCTGGCGCGTCTGGAAAGCATTACGCTGCTGCCTGCGGGCGATAAAGGTCCAGTTTCCGTCACTAAACTCATTGATGGTGCCGAGCTGTTAATTCCGATGGCAGGCCTAATCAATAAAGCGGCAGAGCTGGATCGTCTGACGAAAGAAGTAGCGAAAATCGAAGCAGAGATTGAGCGCATCGAAAGCAAGCTGTCCAACGAAGGCTTTGTGGCACGCGCACCGGAAGCGGTCGTAGCCAAAGAGCGTGAGAAGCTGGACGGCTACGCCGTAGCGAAAGCCAAACTGCTGGAGCAGCACGCGGTCATCGCTGCGCTGTAACTTTTGCTTATTTCTCATCTCAGCCCCGGCACCTTGTCGGGGCTTTTTTCCCCGCTGCGTCCAGCGAACAAGTGAATAGTGCTCACCAATCCGTACAGTGTTGCTATAGTCAATAGAGAGGTACCGACCACACCGCCTGTATCAGGCCATAATAAGATGAAAAAATAGTCAGGGCAGCAACGGAGAACAGAATGGAATATTATGGATATGTGTTATTAAAATTCATCATCGGTTTTACCATTGTCATCACGCATTTAAATTTTTCGGGTAAAACTCAGCTCTCGCAAATGACCCCTGTCGACTTTATTGGTAACTTCATATTAGGCGGTATCATCGGTGGTGTCATTTATAGCGACAGCATTCCACTTTACCAATATGTAATTGTGCTACTTATCGGTGTCAGCCTGATTTCTATTCTTAACTCTATCAGTAAGAATATTTATTTTTTTCGTTCCGTCAGTATTGGCGACCCAATCCCTATCATTAAGAAAGGCCAATTCCTGATGGAAAACATTCTGCAAAAGAAAAATAAGATAGATATTATCAACGTTGCTTCACAGCTTCATGCTCAGGGGATCAACTCCTTCCAAAAGATAAACTATGCGCAAATTGAACCCAACGGACAACTAAGCGTCATTTGTGAAGGTATGGAAATGCCGTCAGTCATTGTCATTAAAGATGGAAAACCCAGAAAATATGATTTATGTGAAATAGAAAAAGATGAAGAATGGCTCTCTGCCGAAATCGCACGACACGGTATTGAATTAGATAATATTTACCTAGCTGAATTCTGGAAAGGAAATCTCATGTTTATATTGAACGATGGTACCGTCGTCAAATAGACGCGCTCATAGCCAATTAACAAGAAGATCCTCATTGTACTTATACACTTTGCGAGGATAAGCAGCAGAGAGATGTGCTGCTTTCGTTTCTGCCTCCGCTTTCGCGGCTTTGGTCGCAATGATCGCTCACTACGTACCGGGTCCTGTCCTTCCGGCATTGTTCCCGTTACCAGTTTATGCATCGCGTATTGCCGCTGATGAAAGATTCTTACATGCCGCGTCAATCGCAGCATTAAACGATTCATCCTTTTCGTTCAGCTCACTAATGAGTTTATCAGCCTGTTGTTTCTGTTTTTCATCCTTAATATACGGCAGTGACAATTTCGCATCCTGACGTTTTTTCTCATCCTGAGAGTTCAGCGCGTTATTCTCAACAATAACCCAGCAATCAGCTGGGTCACTGAGCGGATGTTATTTGTCTTTCTTCAACTTTAGTCGTGACATGATCCAGATTCCTACCCCTAGGGGTACACCGCCAGATAAACCCTTTTTAACAGAATCAATAACGCCGTTATACCAAGAAAAATAAAAAGTTCCATTTTTAAAAAAGAATACCGACGCGACACCCAATCTAATTAGGATTATAGTAATAGCAATGAGTGCGCTAAATGATATGATTAACATCAAAAGAGTTTTGATTCCGACTTTATTCGTCATTTTTATTACCCCTGATTGCTTTTATTTGGCTCTCCGCTTCGGAAGTAGCAGCTTCAGAACCCAAAGCACCGACTACCGTCCCCACAGATTCCGCTGCTCTATCCGAAACAACAGGGCTTAATTTATTACCGTAAGTGATAACTTTACCACCTCCAGCACCAAACGCCGTACCGATTCCCGCCGCAATAGAAGCCGTCAACGGGTCTTTGTTCTGCAACTTCGCGCCCGCATAAGCACCAGCAACACTCACCACTTCTGTAAACCAGAATCCCCTGCCTTGCGTTACCGCCCCGGTTCCCGTCGCGATCAACGCATCTGTATAGCTGAAGGGATCGTTCCCCATTAGCTGATTACTGACATTCGCAGTACCGCTAATAGCGCCTCCACCTATTATTGTGCCAGCACTCAGCATACTAGGTAAAAAGACAGGGGCGACAACCACTGACATACCCGCCCCCCACGCCGTTAACAGGCCTCGCACCGGGTCCTGACCTTCCGGCATTGTTCCCGTTACCAGTTTATGCATCGCGTATTGCCGCTGCTCGTCGGTTGTCGGATTAAGCACATTACCTTTCTCATCCGTCAGATTGGTATTGGTATACAGCGACGTCGCAGACTGACCATAATCGCTCACGCCTTTCGGGACAGCGCCAGGGTAAAAGAGGTTATTCTCAACCGCATTCTGACTTGCCTGCGCCCCCACTACCGCGTTAGTGGTTGAGTCACCCACCGTGCCCGCAGCCAGACCACCCGCCAGAAGCGAAAGCGTGGTGACCGTCTGTTTCTCGCTTTCCGTCATTTCCGAGATGGTTTTGCCCGGATACAACCTGTCGGCAATCACTCGCGCCGCCAGTTCACCCGTCGCGGCACCGACGGCACCCGCCACACATCAAGCATTACGACACCTGAAGGTCGGCTATGTCAGCCGCAGCCCCAGCCTGCACCTCAAGGGCGATTGGCTGGAAGCGGCAGGATTTGGCACCGATATCCCGGTGATTGTGACCGTTGAGTGCGGTAAGCTGGTCATTGAGACGGAACTGCGCTTCTGACTGGCAGACAAAAAAAACCGGCCTCTTTAGTTACCGGGACTCATTTGAGATTATTATCATGAGCAAAAAAAATACAGATATCAGTAAATTTTTAAGTTACATATTACGTCATCAACCTGAAGCTATTGGTTTATCTTTGGACAAGGAAGGATGGGCCGTTATAAGCGATCTTGTTCTTTGTGCCGCGGAAGAAGGCTATAAACTCGACAATAATCTTATTCGGAGTATCGTTAATAATAGTGATAAAAAACGCTTTACGATTTCAGATGATGGATTACGTATCCGGGCAGCTCAGGGACATTCATCGCAACAGGTTGATATAAAGTATGAAGAAAAAACTCCCCCCGAGTTTTTATATCATGGAACTGCAACACGATTTCTAATATCAATTCGTGTTCAGGGATTACATGCAAAAGATAGACAATATGTTCATCTATCTGCCGATGAAGAGACAGCAATTCAAGTTGGAAATCGGCATGGAAAACCGATTGTACTAAAAATAAAAGCCCTGACTATGTACGAACAGGGCTTTAAATTCTACCAAGCTGATAACGGGGTCTGGTTAACAGACATCGTTCCTTATCGGTTTATTCAAGAATAATTACACATCATCTTCAGCCTGCTCTACTTTATAGCGGGCTGACTCAAGGCGAGCCATTTTCAACCATTCAGTAAAGTTATCAGTGTACCCTCTGTCTTCCCAGCCAGAAGATGCAAAGGCATGAACATAGTAAACTTTTGTTTCTCCTGATGTATCTGCTCCATCAAAACAAGCTATATCATCAGAGTAATTTACTTTGGCAAAAGGCACTAACCTCCGGGTTGGGTACTTTCCCTTTACTTCCCTCATCCAGAAAGCAGAAGATTCCTTAAATTCACAAATAAATGACCATGGCTCGATATCAGGAATGACATCCATAGACATTATTTCGATATAAGAGGATGGATACTTAAACTTTTCAGGAAGTTCATCCTCTGTATATAAATACGCGCTCATCTTCTATTTTCCTCTTCCTGTAATTCTGGGAGATTCATTTGAACCATAAGGGTTTTGAGTACCAAAACCTCCAGATTGTTTATTTATTCTCCCCGTGATTGCCTCTCCCCACGTTTGAGGCACAAATCCACGTTTTCTGTCTGAAAACCGTTCGATTTCAGAAGACGTTAATTTTTCATTATAGCTTCTGACGTTAGCTTCAACTTTGACGCCTGCTTCTCTGGCGGCACTGATCCTTGTATTATCCATACTGGTCATTGAGACTGAGCTACGGCTCTGACAGACAGATAAAAAATCCCGGCCTTTTTAGGGCCCGGGATCCTTTGACTACTTAATCATATCAATTCGTATTGCTTTTCTGATATTTTTTGCAAAATCCCAGACTCAACCATTCCATCTAAAACCCCCTTTATCTCATGATCATCATATGATGAAAAATATTGAGATAAGCGCCATATATCTATCAATTTGGGATTTTTGACATTGTTAACATCGACCACAGCCTCTTTCTGATCGCTGTTTATTAAAAACCTAATACCTTTACCATGTTTAACAAAACTCCATTCATCATTATTAACAAAAACAATCCCTTTCTTAGGGAAGTCCAGCAAGAAGTCAAAGTCCTTTAAGCCTGGATAAGCGATAAAGAAAGCCTTCATTAGCATCTCTTGAAGACTGATAAAACTGATAATTTCCCTTTCGTTCATCATATCAATACCTTACCCTTGCTTCAGCGGCTTCACGCAAAAGTTGATCACCTTGCTCTTTCGTAACTTCATGTATTCTAACTGGTATATCTTTAATTCCGGCTTTTGCTGCTGCTTCAGCTCTATGATGGCCATCAATAATAATTGCTTTACCATTTACGATAGCAACGTCGACAGGTTCATTGATATCAAAGCCATTCGCTTTCATATCTTTTACAAGACGTTTTACTTGTGAGCCCGACATTTCATTTTTATTTTGCCTACTAATTAGAATGCTTGGATCTACGTTCTTAGTAGTTACTTGAGAAGTTCCATTTCCAGTGTTATGTCCAGCCTTACTTGCTCCTCCAATAATCCCTGCCGCACTTGTCGCCCCTGCTTGAGCAATCGTATTAATAGCAAGCTGTGACGCCTCATCCGAACCGCCCACTGCTTGTGCGTTATGTATCGCCTTTATACGTCCAGCTTCCAGAGCAGGCGTCACAATGTGCAGATAAGTCCACTCCTCAAGATCTGCACCACTCAAGCGGCCATTGGCCCGAAGTTTTTCCCCCAGTTCCTCAATTCGCTGACCATAATCTGCCTGCAACTCCGCCATTTCTTTGGCTTTTACAACACAAACATCAACGCTGGAGCAATTTTCAACACTCTTGATTTGTTCATCGGAGATTTTCTTGAACTTCTCCGTCACCCCGTCTTTACAGGCACTGTCACTGCCACAGGATGACATTTCACTTAAGCGTTGACGGTTCTCATCCGTACTCAGGAAGTTATTATCAACCGCATTCTGGCTTGCCTGCGCACCCGCTACCGCATTTGTCGTCGAGTCACCCACCGTGCCCGCAGCCAGACCGCCGGCCAGAAGCGAAAGGGTCGTAACCGTCTGTTTCTCGCTTTCCGTCATTTCCGAGATAGCTTTACCCGGATACAACCTGTCGGCAATCACTCGCGCCGCCAGCTCACCCGTCGCGGCACCGGCGGCACCCGCCAGCGCACTGTTGCCGCTGGCTTCCGCCACTATCCCGCCCAGCACCGCGTGCGCTACCGCATTGGCGGCAATATTGACGTTACCCTTTGCATCCGTCGTCGCTTTCTTGATTTCTGTCGCCAGATACGGCGCCGCCGCTCCCGCGATTGCCTGCGCAACATTCCCCCCGGCCAGCCCCTGCACCGCCGCCGAGACCGCCATGATGCCCTGACGTATCGCCCCACCGGTGCCAAAACCAGAACTGTTCAATGCCTGAGTATAGGCTTTGTCATACGTCGTCTGATAAACGTATTGCTGAATCTCGGCCTCTGTCGGGTTCAGGTTTGGCTTATCGCCTGCTGCAAAAGCATCTCTCGCCATCTTCCTGTCAGCATCAGAGAGACCCGCGGCCTTCGCGTCTGCCTCCGCTTTCGCGGCTTTGGTCGCAATGATTGCCCCGTGCGTACCGGCAATATCTATCACCTGGCTGCTGATTTCTGCAATCACCTGCATTTGTTGCAGACGTTTCTGCTCTTTCTCTTTATCAAAAATCGGGCTCAGCGTCTGGTTTGCATGTTCAACATCGTTACTCAGCTGTGCGACATCCTGACGCTGGTTGGCTTCATCACGGATAACCAACTGCCCATTGCTCACCGCCGCACGCGTGGTGCTCGCTGCATTACCGTCATTATTTCCGCTTATCAGCGAGTTGGATGCCAGATTGCTCAGCATCTGCATGCCAACCGGCCCACCAGTGCTGATACCTACACCGCTGTGCGAGGTCTCAAACTCCGCTCGGTTCTCAATGTCACTAAAGCCCAGCGTCCCGGTATCCAGTCGGTTTTTCCCGGCCTCTGCCGTGGAGCCAATCACCGCACCATCAAGCTGCGTATGGTTGCCCACCTGAACATCGTAGCCACCCTGCCCGGCAAACAGCCCAGTCTGCTCCTGCACACTGCGGTAGTCACTGTGCATTTTGTCTTTGCTCATACTGAAACTGGCTGAAGCGCTTCCCGCACCATAAATCGGAATGCTGACGCCTGCACTCATGCTCTGCTGTTTGCTGTCGTAAATGTCGCTGTCCTGCTCACTGCGCAACAGCAAATCGCGTCCAACACGTGCCGTGATCTGCTGTCCGCTGACCTGTGCACCCTGCAACGTGGTATCGCGACCGCTGCTTAGCCGTACCTGACGTCCCGCGTCCAGCAGCGTTTCAGTGTGGCTCAGTCCTTCACCCAGCTCGCTGCCTTTCGCTTTATTCATGCTCGCGTTCACGCTCAAACTAAAGCCGCCGCTGCCAGCACCCAGGCTCAGGCCAATGCTGCCACCTTTGCTCTTGTTGCTCCCTTCCGTGTGCTGACTGTTTTGTGCAGACAGTAGCTGGATATCACGTGCCGCATCCAGTGCCACATCCTGACCCGCACGCAGCTCGCTTCCCTGCACGCGGATATCATCACCCGTTGCGGTCAGAGACAGGTTCCTACCCGCGTTCAGACTGCTACCTTGCGCGGTGCGCTGCTCCACCGTTTGCTCAGATTTCGATGACTGGCTTCCCAGCGAGACACTGACGCCCACGACATTGTTATTTGTCGGATCGTCTTTACCTTTCAGCGCCGCCAGATATGCAGCTTGCCCCGCTTGTACGCCGCTGAGCGTCGCTTTCACACCCTGCAAAGCTTGAAGGCGGCCATCTTCCGTCTCTTTAGCCGTCTGCGCCGTTTGTACGGCCGTATTCACCATGCCGCCAACCGTGCCACTCAGCGCCAGCGTTAGCCCACTCTGCTTCTGTTCATAGGTCTGCCGTTGCGTCTGACTGTTCTCCGCTGCCGTCACGTCTATCGTCTTACCTTGCAGTGTCACATCCTGTCCGGCCACGATGTCGCTGCCTTTTACGGTCAGTTGATTACCCGCCAGCAGCGTCGCGTTGCCTTTTTCACTGCCTATGATGCTGGATTTCTCACTCATGCCATCGGTATCGGTCGTGCTCTTTTGGCTGGCCTGACCGATGGTAAATCCGATGCCGCCGCTACCCATCAGGCCAGATTTTTTCTCTTCCTTTAAATGTGTTTCCTGATGATTTTCTTGCGCCGTGCTCACCGTAATATCGCGTCCGGCGGTAATGCCGACATCCTGCGTACCCGCAACGGAGCTACCCGCGATCTGCACATTATTGCCCGCACCGATCGCTACCGTATCGCCGCTGAACGAACTGCCCACCGCAGATTGATGCTGAATACTGTCGTGGCGTTCGCTGGACTGCGCGGAGAGCAAACCGCGACTGCTTTGCTTGCTGTGTTCCGTCAACGTGTAGGATGACTCACCGCTGGTCAGGTTAATGTCATTGCCTGCCTGAACCTGTAGCCCCTGCTGCGCGGTGACGGACGCCGCCGTCGCATTCAGGTTTTGTCCCGCACGCAAGGCTATCTGACCATTGGCGGCAATGTCGCTACCGATATCTTCGCGCGCCTGATAATGGCGATAATTATTGCTGTCCCAATCACTATTCAGCGTTTCCGTGGTCGTCAGCGTCGCCAGATTCAGGTTGTTCCCCGCGCTGATCAGCGTGGAGCTGTCCGCACCCGAGTTAATCACCTGGCTACCGATTAGGTTGATATCCTTGCCCGCCGCCAGCGTTAGTTCACCCTTATCGTTCTGAACGTACATGCCTGCGACGCGATCCAGAATGCGGTTATCCTTATCGCCACTCAACGTGCTGGCACTGTTGATATTACCGCCTGCCAGTGCGGTCAGTTTGTCTTCTGCCTGAATGACGCCACCGACATTATTCAGATCGTTACGCACCTGAAGCTGAACCTGTTTACCGAGCAGAGAACCGCCCAGATTGTCCAACGTATCAGATGAGATAAACAGAGTATCACGTGCAGCAATACGTCCGCTGTTCAACATACCGCCAGCCAGCCCAACAGAAATCGTATTCCCTGCTAACAGGCTACCCGCACCGATTTGTTCATTCGAACGGACTTTAGAATAAACCTGCGGGACAAGCACCGTCTGTGAAGAGCCATCCGGCAGCGTCACCGATTTTTTCACCATCCAGACCATGTCAGTGGTGAGCAATGCCATCTGCTCCTGCGTCAGCGCTACCCCCGGTGTCAGCGAAAACTGACGACCAAATGCGATGCCCGCATCCATCAATGCCTTGTATTGGGCCTCATCGCTGTTATAGCCCGCCAGATAGCGCTGTCCGGTTAATTGAGTGATCTGCTCGCGAACTTCACGCTGTTCGTAGAAACCATCGCCCAGTCGTTTATCTTGCCCTTCGGTACTAAAGGCTTGCAGCATATAATCAGAGCTAAGCCACTGCTTCTGATTGGTAAAACGGGCATCCGTTTCCACCAGATAGCGGCTTTCTGCCGCGGGTTGCAGCGTAAACAAACTACTGCCTGGAAGCGTCGCCGTCGGCGTACCCACATTTTGACCCACGTTACCTGCACGCAGCGCCGTTACTGCATAGCCCGATCCGTCAAATGCTGCCTGATCACGCCAGTCGTGCACTTTTAGATCGATCGTTTCGACTTGAGCCGCTGGCGCATAGTTATTGCCATCAATCCCCTGGGATGTCCGCGTGACGCCGCGCCAGTTCTTTTTCTTCTTGGCATACCAGCGCTCCTGACGTCCTCGATCGGTTGTGGTACGTTCGCCCGGCGTCGCCAGATTGCTGAGTTCCTTCACACCGTCAATCAACAAACCTGCCGCAATCACTCGGCTATCGCTGTTGGTCATCCTCGCTGCCGTCAGATACAAATTACCGCCGGACAGAATCTGCCCTGGATCGCTCTCTTTTACTCGCGTTTCGTTTACCGTACGGGTGTAGGTATAGCGATAAAAATTATCGTCAGCGTACCCATCCGGCATATGCGCCGTGTTCACACCATATTTATTGCGCGTCCGGCGAATATCACTCCAGTTGTAACGCGTAGTATGTCCACGCAGCACAGCTTCATCGATTTGAGTCGCGCTGGTAACGATTTCCGTCACCAAATTATCGTTAACGTTATTAATCTGGCTGGCAGATAACGCCATATCGCCGATAGATTCAATGGTGGCGCCGTGGTTATTGATCGCCTCAGCCTGACCTGTCGCCATTCCTTCTGCATCCAGATTACGTCCCAACGCCATCACGCCATCGCTGTAAATCAGGCCGTGTTGACGATTATTGAGCGTACCCACGCCCAGATCCAGACGCTGGCGCGCGGCGATCGTTGCTCCCGTATCTGCTTCATTGAGATTATTCAGCGTTTGCGCTTGCAGGCTTATCCAATCACCATAAACGCGACCGCTGCCGATATTGTTTAGCGTGCCCGCATCAATACGGGTTAGCCCCCCATCGATCAGGCCGCGGTTGATTAACGAATCCGACAGCGCCAGTTGCGTCTTCTGGCTACTAATTTCACCGCTGGCGTGGTTATCGAGACGTGCTGCCGTCAGTGTCAATTCGCTGCCAGACTGGATTTTCTGGCGGTTGGTAACGTCCCCCGCTACCGTGAGATCGAGTTTACCGTTTGCAATCACATCGCTCTGGTTGTCGAAGTGCTGTGCAGCGGTGAGCGACATGTCACCCAGTGACAACAGTTGGCCGTCACCACTCAGGCTATCGGCTTGTACATCCAGTTTTTTCCCCGCGATGAGCGTGCCTTCGGTGTTATTGACGGCTTTCGCCGCCGTTACCTTAAGATTGTTATCCGCACTGACTTTCGCTTTACGGCTGGAAACCGATCCGCTGGTAGCGTTGAGCGTAACATTGGTCGCCTGCGTCTGACCGCCGTCGGTATTCACCTCTGCCGCAGCCACCGTCATCGACCCGCCTGCGAGTTGCTGGCCGTTCGTATCTGCACGCTGGCTAGCCGTCAGAGATAAATTGCCCGTTTGCGCCACCGAACCGTCGCTGTTGATTCCCGCGCCCAGCACCGCGCCTTTCTGGTTGCTAATGTTTGCGGCTTGCACTGTCGCATTACGTTGCGCGGCCAGCACACCACGGTTAGCGGTCTGTTGCTGTGTGCTAACGCCCACATCTCGCTGGGCGTAAACCTTGCCGCTATTATCCAGCTCACGCCCCGCCAGTTGTATATCCTGCGAGGCATTAATGCTGCCGCTGTTCTCAATGCGGCCATCGGCAGAGAGCATCACGCTTCCAGCCTGCGCACCAATCGCACCTGCGTTACGTACCCCAACGCCTTGCTCCGTACCAATGAGCTGGATCTTACCCGCGTACATACCACCGAGTTGCGCCACGTCCACTGCCAGCTTCGGCTCTGCGCGCTCCGTTGACGCTGAAGCCGTCGCTGCTTTCTCGATGTTCTGCTGTTCGGCATCGACGGTATTACGTCCTGCCGTCACCTTCAGGTCGTTCGCCCATAACCCGGCGTTGATCTCTACCGTCTGTGCAATCAGGTCGGTATAATCCTGACGGCTGGAGTCCATCCCCGCCCCCTGAACGCGAATATTGCCTTTCTCAACCTGATAGCCCTTAAGCTGGCCGTTTTCCATCATCGCCTTGCCGGTCGTCAGCGTCGCACGGTTAGCATTGATGAAACCACAACCGTCACAGGTGATACCTGACGGGTTAGCGATCACTACCTGCGCTTTTTTCCCTGCGACTTCGATATACCCGTTTAATTTACTGGGATCGCGTGAATTCACTTCGTTCAGAATGATCTTCGCTTCGCCTTTAGCCAGCCACGGGTTACCCGCAACCCAGCCACCTTGCTGTGTTTGCACCTGATTACGCGAGTTATTAAGAATGGCACCCTGCTGATTCACATCGAACTGGCTGTAGACATTGCGCGATACGCCGCCGGCACTTGGCGTTTGAATATTGACTTGCGGTGTCCCGTTGGCAGTTTGTAAGACAGTCGGTTTCTGATTACCGGGCGCGTTGCGATCCGCCACAATGTTCGCCTGTGCCATAGGTGCAAGCGTGACAAATCCCATCACACCCAGCAGCAGGAACGTCAGCGGGGAGAGTCGCCCTGTTATCTGGCTCAGCGTTGGCCCAAGGCCGGACGATGCGGAATCTTTGACGCAGCCGCGACAAAGTTCAGAGACCACCATCAAAACGCCGCGAGCACGGTTAAAAACGATGCGATACAGGTGCTTATTCATTCTTGTTATCCATTCAAAGAAAGAAATTTTTCAACAAACAGGTTTACGACTGGCGCATTCCAAAGAATGCCTCAGTACTGCCAACTCAGGCTAAAACCGAAGACGGCCGGACTGGTTTCAAAGCCGTCGGGCTTGGAAAGCGGGATGCCCGCAAACAGGTCATAGCCGGTGTTCAATACGTTGCCACGAAGCCCGACTACACCACCGGCCAAATGGTTACCCATCAGCCTGTCTTTGCTGTTATTACTGACCTCACCGTAATCCACACCCAGATACAGCTCCTGATTCTGAAGCGGCGTGCGCCAGGCGAGTTCATTGCGTACCAGCCAACCATCGTCGGCGCTGAGCGTGAGCTCGCCGTCGAAGCCGCGAACGGTCCAGCGGTTGCCAATGGAGAACTGATCCTGTGCGGTCAGGCGGGTGTTGGCGAGCTGGCGGCGGTATTGCACGTTATAGCGGAAGGCTTCATCAAACACGGTGAAGGGAACGTCCAGTTCGGAAGAGAACTGAATGATTTTTGACAGCCCAGTTCCTTCGTCGTTAGCTTCTTCTGGGATAGGTTGCGCACCGAACCAGCGAGTACCGCGCTGATAGCTAACGGCGGCATCCAGTGTGGCTTGGGAAATATAGTGACGATGCTGTAACCCCAGACGCCACCCCGCCGTTTTACGCCGCTGAACCTCAACCTCGGTATCATTAATAAAGTTACGTGATTCGCGCGTCATGACTTCATAGCTCACTGACGTCTTCTGGCTACCGCTACGATGCAATACCCGACTGAGCTGGAAATTGAGGCTCTCGTTTTCGCCGCTGTAGGTATAGTTTTCATTTAATCCGGCGATCGTCTGGTGATAGTCATAACCGCTGGCGGTCATCCCAGCCTGCCAGTAGCCAAACGGCACCGAGTAATGGGCAACGTAGCTTTTACTGCCTTTGCTCCCGCGTCCTTGTAAATCGTGGCCGCCGTAGAGGTAGAAGGTATCGCTGAGCGAAAGTGGGTTATCGAGGAAAAGCGTTAAACCGCCCTGATAGCGTCCTGTGCTTTTGGTGCCGGAATCGTCCAGCGTCGCGCCGAGCCGCCAGTGCTTTGCTTGTTTATAGCCAACGACGATATCGCTTTCGCCCGGTTTCTCTCCCGGAACCAGTTGCATATCAGCCTGCGCAGTCGGCACGCGCTGCAAATTCTCCAGCCCTTGCTCAATATCGCGCAAATCGAGCAGTTCACTTTCACGTGCAGGCATAGCGCTGTAGAGCTGGACATAACGGTCACTGTCCGGCGACAACGTTATCTTGCCAACCTTACCGGCCATCACCACCAGCTTCAGCGTACCGCTTTTCAGATCCTGAGCAGGTGCCAATACGCGGGCGGTCACATAGCCGTGATTCACCAGACGGTTTTGCAACGCGCTCATTAACAGGTTAATTCCTTTACCGCCCAGACACTGATTCACCGCCTGATCGGCCAGCCGCTGCAACGGTAGCCAACTGGGGAAATCCTCCGTTCCCTGCAATTCCACCTTTTTGATGGGAAAACAGGGTGTCATCTCCACGGGAAAATGCAGCCGTGTCAGAAACGCCCCCGGCTCCTGTAGGCGCACATCCGGTGGCTGAGGTGAAAGCTGTCGCTCTTGCGCACGCTGCCGTTCCTGCTGATTAATTTGCTGCTGGTTGATCTGACGCTGATCGAGCTGTTGCAGCTCAGCTGATGTAGCGGCATTCGCTATGACTGCAAAGAAAGGTAAAGGCAACGTAATGAATAGCGAACGAATTAATTGGGTATTCCTTAATGTAATACTTTTTATTTCATTGATTTTTAATGATAAAAAATAGAATAGAACAATCCTTGTCATAATAGATAAACCTAAAGGCACAAATAATTAGTTACATTTTCATATCAGATAAAAATATTAGGAATGAGAACTGTCTTATTCGTTCTTATCTCAAATTGACAAAGCAGAGGAGAAAACTAACGGGTGAGTGTGGCGCTCAGATAGGGTCTAGTGTTGGAATATCTATCGCATCATGTTGTGGTTTTGAGGATTACCGTCTGTTTTCTTTCCTGATACAGGCAAACAAAAACAGACGGTGGCCATTTAACGATTAGCGGGCATCGGCCAGCGCGATATTCTGGCGCAAGCCGGGCAGCACGTTGTCCAATTCCCTATTTTCCCTTGCGATCTGGAAACGGGAAACGGACTGTTGCAGATTAATAACCTGCTCCTGAAGTGAATTCGCCGAGGTCGCCACTTCTGATACCAAAGACGCATTCTGCTGGGTCACACCATCCATCTGATTGATGGCAATATTGATCTGCGAAATGCCGCGGCTCTGCTCGCTGGAAGCCAGCGTGATCTCATCCATGATATCGACCACTTTTTTCACATCCATCAGCACTTCGTCCATGGTGTTACCGGCGACTTCAACCAGCCCTGCGCCCTTCTCAATGCGGCTGAGAGAATCATCGATCATGGTGCCAATTTCTTTCGCTGCCGTCGCACTGCGCGCAGCCAGCATCCGTACTTCGGAAGCCACCACCGCAAAACCTTTACCGTATTGACCCGCACGCGCAGATTCTACCGCAGCGTTCAGCGCCAGCAGGTTGGTCTGGAAGGCGATGCCGTCGATCACACCAACAATGTCGGAGATCTTGGCAGAACTCTGCTTGATGGAACGCATGGTATCCACCACTTCGGAGACAACGTTCCCGCCGCGAGACGCAGAATTAGAGGCTTTCAGCGCCAGATCGTTGGCTTTACGCGTGTTGTCTTCGTTGTTTTTCACCGTCGACATGATCTGTTCCATGCTTGACGCGGTTTCATCCAGCGAGGCCGCCTGCTGTTCGGTTCGGCTAGAGAGATCGATGTTGCCGGAGGCAATTTCCTCAACCCCTACGCTTATCGCATCGGTTCCGTTACGCACTACGCGCACCATATTCTCCAGCCCGTCACGCATACGTTGAACCGCAGCAAACAGCTGTGCGATTTCATTTTTTCCACTGCTATCAATCTGCGCCCGCAGGTCACCTTCGGCGATACGGTCAAAGACGGAAATCGCCTGGTTCAGCGGTTTCACGATCATGTTGGTCATCACAGACCAGGCCAACGCCGCCAGCAGCAGTGCACAGGCAATCGCGCCGTACAGGATGACCTCCATCTGTTCGACACGCCCATTTGAATCCGCATAGGCTTCATCAATGCTCTTCAGCTTGAAGGCAACCAGCGCTTTAGAGGATTTATCAAACGCGGCATACAGCACTGTCGATTTCCCAGCGCGCTGGCGATATTCATCCAAATTTCCTGCGTTAAGCGCCGCAAATGCCGGATCGATAAACTCCTGCATCAGCGCATTACGTTTCTCGGCCATGTCCGAAGAAATGACTTTTTCCGCTTCGGACTGTGGGTATTTCAGGTATTCCTGCCACTTTTCACTGGCACCGTCGACCTTGCCTCTGGCGCGCCCTAGCGCGACTTTAGCTGCCTCGACATCCCCTTTCCCCATTAATGATTCGTACAGACGCAAATCCAACCGACCACGCAACAGCAATTCTGAGCTGTCATTCAGCGCAACCAGCCCTGGCAGCACTTCCATATCGACGCGGGCAAATGATTTATTCCCTGACTGAACGGCAATCAACCCTAACACGCCGACGAAAAGCAGTAGCGCCGCTAACGAAAACACCATCATGCTGAGTGCAGTACGGATCTTTATCTTACGAAACATAAATTATCCCTGTGGCCTAAAATAAGAAAGGATGAGCGCCAGCTCCAGAGTAGAGCCGTTCCGTTATTTACGTAATAATCGTTATTCATTTTCCAGACGAGTGAATTTCCACGAACTGAAATAAACTTGTTATAAAACCGTAATAAAATAAAGAAACGTATAAAGAAAACGATGACCGACAGAAAGAAAATTTCTGCCGGTCATGAGTTTTTATTTTTTATTATTTTTCTGAGACGGATTCTTTTCTAAGAAACGTTGTAGCTCATCTTTATAAAACTTCGCCGACATCATGGTGCCATGTCCGCTGGTATCTTTGCTGGCAGGAATAAGGAACAACGTCGCCTGCTTAATTTTCTTAATCTCATTATCCAGAATGCCTGTTTCAATAGGATTACGCTCATCATCCGCAGAGTTAATCACCAGAACCGGTGCCTTAATTTTATTCAGCTCCGGTGCCGCGTTATAATTTGCAGACGAGCCCCAGAGATAAATAAAGTCATTCGCATCGCTGGTCGACGGAGCCGCAAGGCGATCTTCTACCAGTTTGTCCGCCTGTGCGCGCGTCGGCGCTTTGCTCTGATACGCGAGCGTGCCGCCAGTGGTGGCGATACTGAACATAATGCTGGCGGTTTTCAGCGTTGGCGGCTGCTGCGTGTAATTACCGTTATTCCACGTTGGATCGTTCTTGATGGATTCAATCAAGATGCGGCGCATCATCCAGTTACGACCAGACAGCTCGTTTGGCAGCGATGCCATTGGCACCAGCGCATCCATCATGTCTGGGTATTTTTCACCCCAGAGCCAGGTTTGCATGCCACCCATGGAATATCCCATCACTAGACGCAGGTGGTTAATGCCCAACCCTTCTTTGATTAAGCGATATTGTGCCTGCACCATATCGTTATAATCGTACTGCGGGAATTTCATCCGTAAGCCGTCTGACGGTTTGGACGATTTTCCAGAACCGATGCTCTCCGGCATGATAATAAAGTATTTGCTGCTATCCAGCGCCTGGCCCGGCCCGAACAGCTCCCCGCCAAAACCATTTGCTAGCAGTGATTTAATCGGCTGGTTCGTTCCGTGTAACAGTAAGACAGCGGGCTTGGTTTTATCACCGATCGTGTAGTAGTGAATACGCAGATCTTTTAATTTTTCGCCGCTGTTGAAAGTAAATTCTGGCGCAATCCAGTCGCCTTCTTTGGGCTCTGGGAAATTGGCCTGTGCATGCGTTAATGGTGACAGCATTAACAGAAATGCGCCCACCACCCCTGATAGAATTCGATTAATCATAAATAACTCTTCGGTAATCATGAAGTCGTGAAGCCGCGATTTTAATGTCTATTAGGAAAAATCCCAATAAACATAAGCGAACTAATAATAAAAAGAGATTATTGTCTGGTTTTTTTATTTAGCGCGAGAGATTCTACAGATAGTTTTTAATAGGATGATATTTAACGTATTCCTGTTAATCGTCCGGCTACGCAGTTCATGCTTTTCACTCGATATTCACGTTTATAAAAACAACAAAGCACGCTTTTTTTGCTCAAAAATATCTTGTCGGAAGGAGATCGTGTGCGGTGACACCGCACACGATTGACACAAAGCAGGGTTAAATCGGAGATGAGAATCGAGATCGGAGGATTAGTGCTTATTCATCTCGCTTTCAATGGCTTTCAGCCGCTCATCCATATCCGGGTGCGTACTCAGCCAGTCAGGTAAATCCAGCGAATCAATTTCATCATGGCTACGGTCGTTATTGATCAACGCCCGATACATCGCCTGCATCGACTGAAGCGAACGCCCTTGCTGCTGCATTTCTGCTATTGCCCATGTGTCAGCTTCCCGTTCCATAGCGCGAGAAAACTGCATCTCGTTGATAAAGGCAGCAGACTGCAACAAAGTATCCCCCACGCCGCTGACATCTCCCGTCATCCACATGAACGTCAGCGATACCAGCGATGAACGCACCACCATGCGCATTGGGTGGCGATAGGCGTGGTGTCCCATTTCATGCAGCATCACCGCGGCCAACTCGTTGTCATTTTTCGCCAGCGTCACCAGATCGTCACTGATAATCAGCGTGCCATCTGCCAGCATAAAAGCATTCGGCCCGATAGGCGCAGACATGATCTCCAGACGCAGTGGCGTTTTGTCTTCTCGCATGTCCGCGGGCATAACCTGTTGAAACAGCGTTTGCATCGCCTGCTGGCGCTCAACAGGCAGTTCAGAAGGCTTAAAATCACTGTGCCGTAACAGCTTTAGCGTATTTTGCCCCAGTTGCTGTTCAATAGCGCTAGGCATCCGTAGCGCCAGCGCGGAACTTGCCCACGGCAGTACCACGTAAACGTAGTTTATGACGAGCAAGACTGTGGCGAGTAGCGTGAGAATGACGCCACGCTTATGGCGTTCCAGACGATGGACAAGTCCTGGGCGGCGTCGTGCGGAATACCACGTGCGAAAAGCGGGATCGTCGGCAGGAACAAAGCGACCACCGTCAGGAAAGGTGAGCGTTAGAGGAATCGAGCCCAGCGCATCGGAAACCGTGACCTGCTCTAACGCAAATGTCGTATTCGATGACCCAGTGTTCAACACCATCATCGAACCGTTGTCCGTTAAATGAAGAGAAGCGGCCACGCGGGCCGCCAATCCGGGGTATTGATAATGCCCCTCAATATTCATATTCCTGCCTTAGAGACCGACACCCAAATCGAGCGCCTGCACGGCTTCTTCAGCCAGTGCGCTGTTTGCTGTGTCCTGATGAGCCTGAACATGCAGCAGTGCCAGATCGCCTTCAACCGCTGTCGCATTCGCGATATAGCGTGCGTGACGAATCTCTGCCACCGGTGCTGCCCAACCCAAAGAGAAAATAGTGATCAGGCTATTGGTTATCAGCAGCCCCATGTAAGACAGGGTTTGCATGGAAGAGTGTAATTTCACACCACCATTCAGCGTCGTCTGGTTAAACAGATAATTACGCTGTGCGACCACCAGATAACTGCTGGAAACCAGAACACCCAGCAGCGCCACAACGAACATCATGATCATATTGAAGAAGTTGCTCAGCATCATCATCAGTATGAGATCTTCATTTCCGCCGCCCATCATAATAGTTTGGAACAGCGTGAAAAAGAATGAGCTCATGAATGACAGCGCGGCGATCAAGAAAGGAACAAAAATCAGCAGGCTAATCAGGGCGAACTTAATAAACACCGCTTTTGCCAATTCTGCTTTAAACGCTGTTTTGCCGAAGAACAGGTTATTAACATAGAAATCGAGCTGCATCATTTTCATGATGCCATTCACCGCGGCAAATCCCGGAATAGCAACTGCCAATACAATGAATCCAATCAGAATCGGGCTATCGCTCTGCGAGCCAATCAACAGTGCTACAGCCAACACGGCATAAAAAGCCAGTAACAACAGAATAGGACAAAGCAACAACACCCAATACGCGCGGCCCGTCTGGCAGTGATAGTTAAAACGAATACCACGATAACTGGACATAATGGCATTATAACGCCAGTTGCGAATCACGATAATCGGAATCAATGCCGCAAATGCCAATGCGAGAATAGTTCCTAACGTCGGTGAAATCGCTAATACGATATAAAATAGAACAATACCGGCTATAACCAGCAAACGCCCTTTGAGAATCTGAATGGGATCCGCATGGTAATCAAAACGGTCACCGTTAATTTCTGTATTGCCGTAAAAATAACGGCGGCGGCGCACGGTCGCCCAGGCAGAGTAAATACCTAAGGTGATGACCGTTAATAATGCATTCACCAGCCAAATTGCAAAATATTCCCCAGCCTTACCATGAAACTGCACGCGATGCTGCGCGCTATTTTCTGAAGTATTGATAGTCATAGACCTTTCATCCTAAAAGAAATAAGCCTCATAAACGCTTCATTCGATACGTTATTGGCATACAAAAAGCGGCTTATTTAAGCATGTCTTGTTAACGACAACAATAAAAGTTAACAGTAATTAAACAACTGCATAGTCTTATAAATCGTAAGGAATAGCGCTACCTAAATAGTTATATCTTAAGAGATTGCAGGAAATTTTACTTATATCTTAGATAATTCGAGCTCCAGAGTGTCATCTTATGGCTTTAACAGTAGAAAATGCTGGCGCGTTAGTGTGGATATGGAATAAAAATCACCGCAGATACCACGCGAAGAACAGCAGGAAGAACGGGTATAGACGTTGCATCAATGTGGTCTGAAATGGTATTACAATCGGCCAGGATCATTCCCCCTCGTAAACCGTAAGAGCAAGAGTACGTATTATGACAACCGCGACCTCCGCCAATCTTCAGGTACGCCCAATCACTGCGCGAGACGATGCCGCTATCGCTCAGGTCATCCGTCAGGTTTCTGCTGAATTTGGTTTGACGGCTGATAAAGGCTACACCGTTTCCGATCCTAATTTGGACGCGCTGTTTGCCCTCTATAGCCAACCGAAAAGTGCCTATTGGGTAGTTGAATATGAAGGCAGCGTGGTGGGCGGTGGCGGCATTGCCCCACTGGTCGCAGGTGAAGAAGATGTCTGTGAATTACAGAAAATGTATTTCCTACCCGTCGTGCGGGGAAAAGGGCTGGCACGTCAGTTGGCGATACAGGCGCTTGATTTTGCGCGTCAGCACGGCTTTCGCCGCTGCTATCTGGAAACAACCGGCCACCTGACCAGCGCGATCCGACTGTATGAGTCACTGGGCTTCGAGCTGATTCCCCACTCAATGGGTAACACGGGCCACACCGACTGTGAAGTGACGATGTTGAAGACACTGTAATTAGCTGAAAGTACGGTAATCACGCGTTGTCATTCCGAATAAAAAACGCCGCAGGGGTTCCGGCGGCATTTTCAGTGAGGCGTGTTCTTTCGAGTGAATGACTCAATAATTAGTGGCGCTTGCCGTCATCATCTTCATCATAAAAATCTTCATCATCCCCGTCTTCTTCGCCTTCACCATCTGGATCTTCGAAGTAGGTGCCCCAGCCGTCGTAATTCACGCCGTGGCGTTCTGCCAGAGCCAGCAGTTGCTCTACCTGCGCGTCGATTATCTCCGCCTTCAGCGCAACTTCACTGATAGCATCGCAGCACATCAGCAACACACCATCTTCCACTTCCAGTTCTTCCGCATCCGTCACTTCATAACCCAACTTGAAGGCTTCTACAGCGACTTTTTCCAACACTTCAAACTTCTCAGCAGAGAAATGGTGTTCAATGGTATAGAGCGCGTCAGGATCGCTGCCATCATCCAGCAGTTCTTCAATGATCAGGCGTGTCTCTTCCCGTTGCTCTTCCAGTAATTCGCGGTTTGCCATGCCTCAGTCCTCATTAAACGACGTAATATTACTTATTGTCCCACAGCCCTGCGGCTTGCTCCACCACAAAGTTTGATATCACCACTTGAATTTGAATAATTACACATATAAAGTGAATTTTAATTCAACCAATGGTGTTGAGCCACATGGAGAGGTACATCATGCAACCGTTCTATAAGCGTCACTTTTTAAGGTTAATGGATTTTACACCCGCAGAAATTGCCCATCTTTTAGCCCTGTCAACGAAGCTGAAAGCCGATAAAAAAAACGGGACAGAAGCCCGACGTCTGCAAGGCAAAAACATCGCACTCATCTTCGAAAAAGATTCGACTCGTACTCGCTGCTCTTTCGAAGTTGCTGCATACGATCAGGGCGCGCAAGTGACCTACCTCGGCCCAAGCGGCAGCCAAATCGGCCATAAAGAATCCATCAAGGATACTGCACGCGTACTGGGAAGAATGTACGACGGCATTCAATATCGCGGCTACGGCCAGCAAATTGTCGAAACGCTGGCACAATACGCTGGCGTTCCGGTCTGGAACGGGCTGACGAATAAATTCCATCCTACGCAGCTGCTGGCGGACCTTCTGACAATGCAGGAGCATTTGCCGGGTAAACCACTGTCAGAGATGACACTCGTCTATGTCGGTGATGCACGCAACAACATGGGTAACACCATGCTGGAAGCGGCGGCGCTGACCGGGCTGGATTTACGCCTCGTTGCGCCAAAAGCCTGCTGGCCGGATGCCGGTCTGGTGGCTGAGTGTCAGGCGGCGGCAGAACAAACCGGCGGCAGCATTACGCTAACGGAAGATATCGCCACGGGCGTCGCGGGCGCAGATTTCATTTATACCGACGTCTGGGTTTCTATGGGGGAACCGAAAGAAACCTGGAAAGAGCGTATCGCGCTGCTGAAACCGTATCAGGTGAACATGGCAATGATCGCCGCGACGGGTAATCCGCAGGTGAAGTTCCTGCACTGTCTGCCCGCGTTCCACGATGATCAGACGACGATGGGCCAACAAATGGCGGAGCAATATGGTCTGCACGGTGGAATGGAAGTCACGGATGAGGTCTTTGAATCCGCGCACAGCATCGTGTTCGATCAGGCGGAAAACCGCATGCACACCATCAAAGCAGTGATGGTCGCCACGCTGGTACAGGATTAAGGTTTAGCCTGCCTTTGATGTGTTTTAAAAACAGATCAGAGGTAGGCAGGCCCTCAGGTAATCGACACATGCCCTTTTATCAGAAAAAAAGGAGGAATGTAGTTATCCCATCCTTTTTGGTTGCAGTGCTGGATCAAGGCGGCGCTGTTTGCCACACCTGTTTTATCGCAGCAACGCGTTATCCTGTTACGAAGCGCTGAAGAACTGATACCGAGTATGTCCGGAATACGGTTCTGCTTCACCCCGCTCTGCAGCAAAAGAACGACTTCCCACTCTTTGTCTGTAAAAATATTTGCCGGTCGGGTGAACACAACGGGCTTCCTTTCGCATGGCGTAAGAAAGGTTGAAAAGTAAACATTGGTGATTTCTATGTAAGTGCAAACAATACCGTCATTGCCATCATTGAGCCGCCAAGGACGCTTCTCCACCAGAAAAGACCTGAGCCTATTCCGTCTTCCGTAATCAAATGTTTTAAGGACGACACTCATTTCATTTGTGGTCAATATTTTTTGGTCGTCATACAGTACACGGTCATAGTGCTCGCTGACATCGGGCGTTAAGTCAGTGTCGATACAGCCTAAAAGTTTA
Source organism: Pectobacterium brasiliense (assembly GCF_016950255.1). Classification (NCBI taxonomy): domain Bacteria; kingdom Pseudomonadati; phylum Pseudomonadota; class Gammaproteobacteria; order Enterobacterales; family Pectobacteriaceae; genus Pectobacterium; species Pectobacterium brasiliense. The sequence goes on from NZ_JACGFN010000001.1 coordinate 2,623,087, forward strand.
TTTTCTGTTACGCCGAAATACTGACATACCATCTTATTGCCATAAACATACTGGGAGTTTCTATCCTTTATTGCCCAGCCAAATAAAGAGTTATTAAAGTAATACTCAACAGGAGTCAAATCTGGATCCATCAGTTTAGCCTCTGATAATGATATGTCCTTTTTTCAGAAAGAACAGCGGGATGTAGTTATCATATCTGTTATCTCTACAGTATTCCTTTAAGCCTGAGAGTGAATTCAAGCCTGTTTTTCTGTAGCAGCTTCGGAGTCTGCTGTTAACGGCATCGACGGTGATGGAGAGGATGCTGCTTATATCTTTCAGCATCATCCCACAGACCAGCAGGTAAATAACCTCCCATTCCTTCTCGGTAAATATTTTAGAAGGAGGCTCGAAGGTGGAATGTTGAATTATTGTTCCATTTAGCAACGAGGTCGGTGTGATGATCCTAACATGTCTGACGCTGATAACGGTGCCTACACAGTTGCGATGTTCATCATAGATTGGCTCCTGAATATTGTAGGCAGGCTGCATTATTTTTTCTGAGCCTTGAATATGCGTTGTAATGGCTCTCACCGCCTTACCTGTACGCTCTATCTCTCGTTCCTGCTGGTTAAAAATGTCTGAAAATTCGGCGACAGGAACAGGGATATCCCTAATGTTCAAGCCTTCATAATCATAACGAGTTGATATGGTTTGCCAGGTTTTAAAGGTGTTATTGACATAAATAAAACGGGAGTTTGTATCTTTTACTGCCCAGCCGACGAGAGGATCGCTTGCAAACATCGCGATTAAGCTGTCAGGTAATGTAATTTGTTTCATCAGTGTATCCCTACATTAAAATTACCCTACATAAAATATGCCGTACCTGATATGCACCTGTTTATAAAAAATAAAATAGAATAAAAAGTCTGTGACAGGCCAATGCCAGGGAAAACATCCTACATAATTTAAAGTAATAATATACCTATAATCGAAAGGTCATGAGGTTTTCTAGCAAAAAAATCATCTTCTGAATAATGCCAGTCAGTTAAGCAACTGACTGGCTGTTTTTTCGAGGCCTTACTGTATTTACGTATGCTTTCTTTTACTGCTCTACAGAAGGGAAAAATCACCGGGAGGCATCTGAGGAATTATTGCCATTATTCTCTTCCATTTTATGGTTGAACGTTCCTTGTTCACAAAAATCCTACACCAGTGACGCGTCGATTTTCACCACGGCTTTGCGCACGTGCGCGGGTTCACCAACGGCACACAGCGGTTTATGCACTTCGCCAGGGAAGAAGACAACAAAATCCCCTTCCTGCATCACAAACTGTTTTTCCTGCTCACCCGCAGGCAAGAAAGCAATGTCTTTATCCGCCAGCCAATCGGTATCCGGCTTGCCCGCAGGCAGGTTACTGAACGTCATCCCTTCCACACCAGACAGCACAATCTGAATGTCCAGATATTTGGCGTGATACTCGGCGCGACGTTTTTCCAGCAGATCGGTGCTGTCGTTGGAGATCAGCACAAACACGCTATTGCCGTCGATATCATGCTTGCCCAATGGCGTGTCTGCCGTAATGTTTTGCTTCACGTATTCAATCGCTTCGCGCAGTTTGGCAGGCAGATAAGGAACCAGTTCAAGGTGGTGGACGTTGCCAGTAATCATAAAAACCCTCGTTAATATAAAAATGAAACCCTGTTTTACAATCCTTATACTCTCCAAATGTGACGCCCGCCAGCGTGTTCATCCGAAAAAGTGAACTGCCCACCACTCTTCTCCCACTCACGCACGTTATGCATACAGCACGCGACCCGCAACCGATTGCTATGCGTAAAAAACCACGTTTTCTGCTTGAAATAGCCTAGTCGGCGCGTATAATTCCCGACAGTTTGCTGGGAGGGGTCATGCACCGTTACACAAAAAAATCCGCTGCTTATGTTGGTTCTCAACCACAACTGCCATCCGGCAGCCAGCTAGCGTTTTCCTTTCCGTTGCTCAATCATTCAATGAAGAAAGCCCCTCAATGAGGGGCTTTTTTTTGGCCCACAATCCGGGCAACCAGATACGACATTTCCTGTGTACACGTTAGGAGAAAGACAACATGGTCAATCCGCTCTATCAAAAACATATTATTTCGATTAACGACCTCAGTCGGGACGATTTGGAGCTGACGCTACGTGTCGCCGCCAGCCTGAAAGCCAATCCTCAGCCGGAGTTGTTGAAACATAAAGTGATTGCCAGCTGCTTCTTCGAGGCCTCCACCCGGACGCGTTTATCCTTTGAAACCGCGATGCATCGCCTCGGTGCCTCCGTCGTCGGTTTCGCTGACAGCAACAACACATCGCTGGGGAAAAAGGGTGAAACGCTGGCCGACACCATTTCCGTCATCAGCCAATACGTGGATGCCATCGTAATGCGTCACCCGCAGGAAGGCGCTTCCCGCCTTGCGACCGAGTTCTCCGGCGGTATTCCGATTCTGAACGCTGGCGACGGCGCGAACCAACACCCGACGCAGACGCTGCTCGATTTGTTCACCATTCAGGAAACGCAGGGCCGACTGAATAACATCAATATCGCGATGGTCGGCGATTTGAAATATGGCCGCACCGTGCATTCACTCACGCAGGCGCTGGCGAAGTTTGAAGGTAACCGCTTCTACTTCATCGCCCCGGACGCGCTGGCGATGCCAGACTACATTCTGAGCATGCTGAAAGAGAAGAATATCGCTTACAGCCTGCACAACAGCATCGACGACGTCGTCGGCGAGCTGGATATTCTGTACATGACGCGCGTGCAGAAAGAGCGTCTGGATCCGTCTGAATACATCAACATCAAATCCCAGTTTGTCCTGCGCGCCGCCGATCTGCACAACGCCCGCCCGAATTTGAAAGTGCTGCACCCGCTACCGCGCGTTGATGAGATCACCATTGATGTGGATGCCACGCCTTACGCCTATTATTTCCAGCAGGCAGGCAACGGTATTTACGCCCGTCAGGCGCTGCTGGCGCTGGTCCTGAATCGCGAACTGGTTCTGTAAGAGGAAGAAACCATCATGACACACGATAATAAATTACAGGTTGAAGCGATCAAACGTGGCACGGTGATCGACCACATTCCCGCACAGGTAGGTTTTAAGCTGCTGACGCTGTTTAAACTGACCGCGACAGACCAGCGCATCACCATCGGCCTGAATTTGCCGTCCAACCATCTTGGGCGCAAAGATCTGATCAAGATCGAGAACGTCTTCCTGACCGAACAGCAGGCGAATCAGCTGGCAATCTACGCACCGCAGGCAACCGTCAATCAGATCGATGATTATGACGTCGTGCGCAAGCTGGTGCCGACGCTGCCAGACCACATTACTGGCGTGCTCACTTGCCCGAACAGCAACTGCATCAGCCGCAGCGAACCGGTTTCATCATCATTCAGCGTGAAGCAGCGCGACGGCGACGTTCACCTCAAATGTAAGTACTGCGAGAAAGAATTTGAGCGTCAGGCGGTACTGCAAGATCGCTAGTTTTCTGCGTTACCCCGCGATGGACATTGCCTGTCGCGAGGCTTTTTTGAATAATGGCGGCGTCCGCGTTCCTTTTACGCCCCCATCAAGGAGATACCATGTCACGTATTATCAGCACTGAGCACGCCCCAGCCGCCATCGGCCCTTATGTTCAGGGCGTCGACCTTGGCAGCATGATCTTCACGTCCGGCCAGATCCCCGTGCACCCGAAAAGCGGCCTTGTGGCAGATAACATCACCGCCCAGACGCGTCAGTCACTGGAAAACGTTCAGGCGATCGTAGAAGCCGCTGGCCTGAAAGTTTCCGATATCGTGAAAATGACCGTATTTGTGAAAGACCTGCACGATTTCACTCTGGTCAACACCGCATACGAAGCCTTCTTCAACGAACATAGCGCACCATTCCCGGCTCGCTCTTGCGTTGAAGTCGCACGCCTGCCAAAAGACGTGAAGATCGAGATCGAAGCGATCGCTGTTCGTCGCTAAGCACCATCATTGATCGTTCTCTTCTCAAGACGCACCATCATGGTTGCGTCTTGCTGATTTTTAGCGTCTTTATTCTCCCCCCTCAGTGCAGACTTTCCTTGCTACGCACCAATTAGAGGAAAAAATCGACCTCCTCTCGATTAGATCACGCTTTTTTCAAAATGGCGCATTTTGTGCATTGTCCTATTATCGCTATTAAGCGTGCTGCCTGGGGATGACAATGATAAAAATGAAACTTCCATCTGCGCCTTATTATGACGAGATGCTTTCGTCACAAGGCCAACAACGTCAACATTACAATTCCTATTGGCAATGGCTTCAGCAAACCGACCAACAGGCCATTAAACAGAAGAAAGAGCAGGCAGAACTGCTGTTTCACCGCGTGGGTATTACGTTTAACGTTTATGGCGAGGAAGGAGGCACCGAGCGCTTAATTCCCTTCGACAGCGTACCGCGCATTATTCCTGCCCACGAATGGCAGTTGCTCGATCGCGGTATACGTCAGCGGGTACAGGCGCTGAACGCCTTTCTCTACGATATCTATCATCATCAGCACATACTCAAGGCCGGGATTATCCCCAGTGAACAGGTGCTGGCCAATGAGCAGTACCAACCGTGTATGCAGGGTGTGAACCTACACAACAACATCTACGCCCACATCACCGGGATTGATATGGTGCGCAACAGCGACGGTCATTATTACGTGCTGGAGGACAACCTGCGCACCCCATCCGGCGTCTCCTATATGCTGGAAAATCGAAAAATGATGATGCGGCTCTACCCGGATTTGTTTGCCAGCCAACATATCGCCCCTGTTGAACGTTATCCCAGCTATCTGCTACAGACTCTGCGTGAAAGCACGCAGGTTGACGATCCTACCGTGGTCGTGATGACACCGGGCCGTTTCAACAGCGCCTACTTTGAACACAGCTTTCTGGCGCAGCAAATGGGTGTCGAGCTGGTGGAAAGTGCGGATTTATTCGTGAAAGAGGGGGCCGTGTATATGCGCACCACGGAAGGCCCCTGCCAGGTGGATGTGATTTATCGCCGCGTGGACGATGCCTTCCTCGACCCGCTGGCGTTTCGCGCGGATTCGATGCTCGGCGTACCCGGCCTGTTGTCCGTGTATCGTGCTGGTGGCGTCGTACTAGCGAATGCTATCGGCACCGGTGTCGCCGACGATAAATCCATCTACCCCTATGTCCCTGAGATGATCCGTTTCTACCTGTCTGAAGAACCGATCCTCCACAATATTCCTACCTGGCAGTGCCGCAACCCCAGCGATCTACGCTATGTGCTCGATCATCTGGATAGCATGGTGGTGAAGGAAGTTCACGGTGCAGGCGGTTACGGCATGCTGGTCGGCCCACGGTCCACGCGTGGGGAAATCGAAACATTCCGCCAACGGTTGCTCGCACACCCGAACAACTATATCGGTCAGGAAACCTTAGCGCTCTCCACCTGCCCAACGTTCATCGACGACGGTCTGGCTCCCCGACATATCGATCTACGGCCTTTCGCCCTGAGCGGTGAAGAAATCCGATTGGTTCCCGGCGGCCTGACGCGTGTCGCACTCACGGAAGGTTCTCTGGTCGTCAACTCCTCACAGGGTGGCGGCACCAAAGATACCTGGGTCATGGAGGAGGATGAATCATGCTAAGCCGAACTGCCAGTGAACTGTATTGGATGGCACGCTATCTGGAACGTGCAGAAAGCCTCGCCCGTGTACTGGACGTGACCTACAAGCTTTCGATGATGCCACGCCACAGCCAGCAGCAGCGCGATCTGGCTCTGCCCCTGAATCTGACCGCCACACACGAACTCTTTCAGCAGCGCTATACCCGCTTTTCGATGAATAACCTGCTGAATTTCTTCGCGCTGGACAGCCAGAACCCCAGCAGCATCTACAACTGCATCGAAACGGCCTGGAACAACGCACACGCCGTGCGCGGCAGCCTGTCCTCCGAGGTCTGGGAATGTATCAACGCGACCCGCATCGATATTCGTAATCTACGGCATCAAGGGGTAGATAATGTCGGGATCGATGCGTTCTTTGACTGGGTGAAGGAGCGTTCCCACCTGTTTCGCGGCGCGATGTTCGGCACCCTGCTGCGCAATGACGCGCAGTGCTTCATTCGTGTTGGCACGCTGATTGAGCGCGCCTGTGCCACCGCACAACTGCTGAAGGTGAAACACCAACAGCTCAATAACGACCCCGACCCGGTACGCGAGTATTATCGTCTGGATACCCTGCTACGTGCAGTGAGCGCACGCGAGGCTTACCACAGCATCTATCGCCAGCCGATCAGCCCAGAAACCGTCACCGAACTGCTGGTCTTACGCGAGGACGTCCCGCGTTCGCTGCACGCCTGCATCGGCGATCTGGTGCTTCAGTTGGAAGCCATCGGCAGCCAACGCGCCAAAGTGCCACATCGGCTCGCTCATCTGCTACACGTCGAGCTACGTTTCAGCACGTTGGACGACATTCTGGCGCAGGATTTATCCACGTATCTCAACAATTTCATAATTAAAATCAATGAACTGGCAGACAGCATTCGTCATACCTATCTGGAGGCGCTATGAAACTCACCATCAACCATCTCACCCACTACCGCTACGATGAAGAAGTGAAGTTCAGCACCCAGTATCTACGCCTGACGCCGCAAAACTCTGCCCATCAGAGAATACGGGAGTGGAAGCTGACGCTACCCACACCAGCGGTTCAAACCACCGACGCGTATGGTAATGTACTGCATGTGCTGACACTCGATCACCCTCATCAGGACATTACGATTCATGCGGAAGGCGTGGTCGATATTCTCGACAGCGACGCAGTAGAAAATCCCGAAACACAGGATGGGCTGTCACCGTTGGTTTTTTTACGTCCGACGCCGCTGACCGAAGCCGACGGCGAGATTCGAGCGTTTGCACAACGCTATTATCGCCCAGATGCTGCGGAGGAAAGCCTGAATACGCTGATGGCGGAATTACGGCTGAAAATGCCGTATACTCCCGGCGCGACGCAGGTAGAGGATACCGCGGCGGCGGCATTTGCCATGCAGAAAGGCGTTTGTCAGGATCACACCCATGTGTTTCTCGCCTGTTGCCGTAGCCTGAGTATTCCAGCACGCTATGTGAGCGGCTACGTGTACAGTCAGGATACCCACCATGTCGCCATGCACGCCTGGGCGGAAGTGTGGTTAAACGGATACTGGCAAGGATTTGATATTACCAACAGTACCCGACAGCTCCATCAGCATCTGTGGCTTGCCGTAGGAATGGATTATATGGATGCCTGCCCGGTTCGCGGTACGCGGCTGGGAGGGGGATGCGAAGAGATGTTTTCAGAAGCTGAAGTCCGCTTGTTTGAACGGCAACAGCAGGTACAGCAGCAACAGTAAAATTTTTAACGAAAAGGTACCTTATGACGTACTGTGTCGCTATGTGTCTGTCTCACGGTCTGGTTTTTGCCTCCGATTCCCGCACGAATGCGGGCGTCGATCACATTGCAACGTTCAAGAAACTCTATGTTTTCCAGCATGAGAATGAACGCGTTTTAGTGATCCAATGCGCGGGAAACCTGGCGACAACGCAAAGCATTATCAGCCTGCTCAACGCCCGTATTGACGCGCAGCATACGCCAAATCTCATGCAGGTTAACTCCATGTATGACGCCGCGATGTTGCTCGGGGAAACCGTGCGAGAAGTGATTCATCGCGATAGCAGTGTTCAGCAGAACAGCAGCAATACCAATTTCGGCTGCAACCTGCTGCTAGGCGGCCAGATTGGCGGTGAAACACACCGGCTGTTTCATATTTACCCTGAAGGCAACTTCATTGAGGCCACGCCGGATACCCCGTATTTTCAGATCGGCGAGAGTAAGTACGGAAAACCGATCATCGATCGCGTGTTGACGATGGATACTCCTCTGGAACAAGCCATGTGCTGTGCGCTGATTTCTATCGATTCCACCCTGCGCAGTAATCTGTCGGTCGGCCTGCCACTGGATGTCATGATTTACCGCACCGGCAGTTTTGCCAGCACTGAACAGCAACGCATTACGGAAAACAACGCCTACTTCACGACGATCCGTAAAGCCTGGTCGGAAGGGCTACTGAATACTTTCCGCCAGCTTCCTCCGTTCCCTGATATTCAACCGTAATATGCACCTCCTCGTCGGCATTCGATAGTCAGCGTCACGCATGACTACGAATGCCAAAAACGGTATCGGTTATTTCAGACATTTCTGTATCGCCCCTCTCACTCACAATAAAAAACGCCCGACAGACCGTCAGAGCACGCCGTGTAAGCCTTCGCGGACCACATGCTCAACCTGGTCAAATTTTGTTCAAGTTCGATTTATCTACTAGGTAGGAATTTCTTTGCTCTACGTCAATTTTACAGCGATAAAAGCGCAAACACCTCTACGCAATTTCAATATATAGTGCCTATCCTGTAAACATGAACTACATATAGTGTTTATCCACAGTGTCATCCACAGCCCTCTGTAACCCTTGTCAGTTACGGTTTTCGCCTGTGGATAACCTTTCCAGAGGAAGAAAACGTGAAACCAGTAGTGATTAAACGGGATGGTTGCCAGGTGCCTTTTGATGAAGTCCGTATCAAAGAGGCGGTCGAACGCGCGGCACATGCAGCCGGTGTCAATGATGCAGACTACTGTGCAACTGTGGCCTGTGCGGTCGCTCAACAAATGCAGGATAAATCGCGCGTAGATATCCGCGAGATTCAGGACGCGGTCGAAAACCTGCTGATGTCCGGCAATTACAAAAAACTGGCGCGTACCTACATCGAATACCGCCATGACCGCGATATTGCGCGTGAACGCCACGGTCGCCTGAATCAGGAAATTCGCGGTCTGGTCGAGCAGAGCAACATGGCGCTGCTAAACGAGAACGCCAACAAAGACAGCAAAGTGATTCCCACCCAGCGCGACCTGCTGGCCGGTATTGTCGCCAAGCATTACGCCAAACAGTACATCCTGCCGCGTGATGTGGTTCTGGCACACGAGCGCGGTGAGATTCACTATCACGACCTCGACTACTCGCCGTTTTTCCCGATGTTCAACTGCATGCTGATCGACCTGAACGGCATGCTGACCAACGGCTTCAAAATGGGCAACGCGGAGATTGAGCCACCGAAGTCGATCTCCACTGCTACCGCCGTCACCGCGCAGATTATCGCGCAGGTCGCCAGCCACATTTATGGCGGCACCACGATTAACCGTATTGATGAGATTCTGGCGCCGTTTGTCACCGCCAGCCATGCGAAACATAAAGCCGTGGCGGAAGAGTGGCAGATTCCAGATGCGGACAACTATGCCCTGACCCGCACGGAAAAAGAGTGCTACGACGCCTTCCAGTCACTGGAATATGAAGTCAACACGCTGCACACCGCAAACGGTCAGACGCCGTTCGTGACCTTTGGCTTCGGGCTCGGCATCAGTTGGGAATCGCGTCTGATTCAGGAATCGATCCTGCGCAACCGCATTGCCGGACTGGGTAAAAACCACAAAACAGCGGTCTTCCCGAAACTGGTCTTTGCGATTCGTGACGGTCTGAACCACAAAGCAGGCGATCCGAATTACGATATCAAACAGCTCGCGCTGGAGTGCGCCAGCAAGCGCATGTACCCGGATATTCTGAACTACGATCAGGTCGTGAATGTCACCGGTTCGTTCAAAACGCCAATGGGCTGCCGCAGCTTCCTCGGTGTTTATGAAGAAGACGGCCAGCAGGTTCACGACGGCCGCAATAACTTAGGTGTGATCAGCCTGAACCTGCCGCGTATTGCGCTGGAAGCCGAAGGCAATGAAGACCGATTCTGGACGCTGCTCGACCAGCGTCTGGTGCTGGCGAAGAAAGCCCTGATGACGCGCATTGCGCGGCTGGAAAGCGTGAAAGCTCGCGTCGCGCCAATCCTGTATATGGAAGGCGCGTGCGGCGTGCGCTTAAAAGCGGACGACAGCATTGCGGATATCTTCAAGAACGGACGCGCCTCGATTTCACTGGGCTATATCGGCCTGCATGAAACGATTAACGCCCTCTTCGGTAGCCAAACGCACGTGTTTGATGACGAGGCGCTGCGTGCCAAAGCCGTGGCAGTTATCACTCGCCTGAAAGCCGCCACCGAGCAGTGGAAAGACGAAACGGGTTACGGCTTCAGCCTGTACAGCACGCCGAGCGAAAATCTGTGTGACCGCTTCTGCCGTCTGGATACCGCCGAGTTTGGCGTCGTACAGGGCGTGACGGACAAAGGGTATTACACCAACAGCTTCCACCTTGATGTGGAGAAGAAGGTGAACCCTTACCAGAAAATCGACTTCGAACTGCCCTATCCGCCGCTGGCTAACGGGGGGTTCATTTGCTACGGCGAATACCCGAACCTGCAACACAACCTCAAAGCGCTGGAAGACGTGTGGGATTACAGCTACAGCCGCGTGCCTTACTACGGCACCAACACGCCGATCGACGAATGCTACGAGTGCGGTTTCACCGGTGAATTCGAGTGCACCAGCAAAGGCTTCACCTGCCCGAAATGCGGCAACCACGATTCGGCCCGCGTTTCCGTCACGCGCCGCGTATGCGGCTACCTCGGCAGCCCGGATGCACGCCCGTTCAACGCCGGTAAGCAGGAAGAAGTTAAGCGTCGAATCAAGCATTTAGGCAACGGTCAACTGGGATAATCCCTTCTGGGCCGCAGCAATGCGGCCCACCTTTCGCGGCACCGTCAACCCACGCCCGCTTCATAACATGGGCTCTACCGTATGAATTACCACCAGTATTATCCCGTTGATGTCGTCAACGGCCCCGGCACCCGCTGCACGCTGTTTGTCGCTGGCTGCGTGCATGAGTGTGTGGGGTGTTACAACAAAAGCACCTGGCGACTCAACTCCGGTCAGCCGTTTACGCAGGAACAGGAAGATCGGATCATCGCCGACCTCCAGGATACGGCGATCCCACGGCAAGGCATTTCGCTGTCTGGCGGCGATCCGCTTCACCCACGGAATGTGCCTGACATCCTGCGCTTGGTCGAACGGATACGCGCGGAATGCCCAGGCAAAGATATCTGGGTCTGGACGGGCTACGTGCTGGCGGAGCTGACGCCGGAGCAACAGCGGGTGGTCGATCTCATCAACGTATTAGTCGATGGAAAATTTGTGCAAGATCTGAAAGATCCCGCACTGATCTGGCGCGGCAGCAGCAATCAGGTTGTCCACCACCTGCGTTGATCGACAAGAGGCTATTGAAGCGCCTGTTGCTTACCCAGTGAACGTAATTGATCGGATTCGAGCACGGTGACCCGCGCTTTGGGCTCGGGTGAGAACGCCTGATTCAGCAACGCCTGCGCGACCGTTCTCCCTTCAATGGCCCGCCATTTTGCTGGGAACAGGCGAAACAGCGGTGCGGCCAGACTTTCTAGCGGACGACTATCTTCTCTTTCTCCCAGCAGCATCGACGGCTGTGCCAGTGTCAGATGCTGCCAGCCTTGCTGACGCAGCGATTTTTCCGTTTCCCCCTTCACGCGCGAATAGAAGAAAGGCGACGTCGCACTCGCGCTCAGCGAACTGACGACTAACAGGTGCGTCGCGCCTAGCGCCAGCGCTACCTTTGATCCTTCTACCACCAGCGTGTAATCCACATAGCGGAACGCCTGCTTGCTACCTGCCGTCTTGAGCGTCGATCCCAGACAGCAAAACGCGATATCGACAGGATCGGTTAATTGCGCCAGCGCGGCAGAGAGATCGGGATCGTGCGGATTGACCACTTTCTCTGACGGTGCCAGCGGCTTACGGGTCGGCGCATAGATCGTCTCTACCCGATTATTGGCTTTCAACAGCTGTAACAACTCGTGCCCCACTAACCCCGTTGCACCTAATAACAGTACTCGGCTCATCGGTTTTCCCCCATGCTCAGCGTCTTTCACTATCCCATCTTTTTACGTTTCTGTTGTTATGTATGGAAAATGTTATGTATGGAAAATGTTAGTTATGACAAACGTTAGCGCTGCCAGTGGCGCTTCTTACCAAAGCCCAACGTATTGTCCGTCATTTTGATTTCTATCAGATCGAGCCGCCAAATCGGCGCTTGCGATGCCCGGGCAATAGGGAAACGCGCGTTATATCGCGCTCTGGCCTGCTGCGCGTCATCCCCTTCCAACTGCACCGCCTGCGCCCGAAACTGCACGCCTTTGATCAGCATGACGCTCTTAGGCTGACCGCTCACCGTACCGGCCACCTGCGGCAGCCTTGCCATTATTTCTCCGTGGCGCGTCTGCAACTCCGTCATTAGATAGAAGGCTATCTGTTGATCGTCATAAGTATAGAAGCAACTCGCACACCATAATTCCGAATTTTCACCCACGCACAACGTCAGTACGTGCAACTTCTTCAAATAACGGGAGATTGCCTCAAGATCGCTACCTGTTTCTCTCAGTTTTTTCTGCATTACGCTGCCTCAATCCACTTTCTGAACGAACGTATCCTGCCCGACCACTAACTGCCCTTCCGCAGAGTGCGGCAGCATGGTTTGCAGAGGCTGGCCGGTGTGTTTATCCAATAGCAGGGAGTGAGGTTCTCCCTCTGCAAACAGCTGCTGTTCCCCCCACTGGCGTAACGCCACAACGAGTGGGAATAGCTGTTCGCCTTTTGGCGTCAGGATATATTCCTGATAGGCCGAGCCTTCGGAAACGGGCTGAACGGACAAAATACCTTCCTCAACCAGGGCGCGCAGACGATCGGTAAGAATATTTTTGGCAACGCCCAAACTGCGCTGAAAATCGCCGAAACGGCGGCGATTGTCGAAGGCATCGCGGATAATCAGCAACGCCCAGCGATCGCCAACCACATCCAGCGCGCGGGCGACGGGACACGCATCCTCTTTCAAACTTTTGCGCTTCACCATGAATACTTCCTCTCCTTTTTCCTGTTCATCCTGCCTGCCTTACCCACAGGCGGAAAACTGACCGCACGTTTTTTGGTTGCAGAATAAAACCAGAGTATTTATGCTTCAAGTGGTTTTATTTTGAAACCAAATTGAGCCATGAAAGCCAATACGATGAAAACAAGCCCTATTCATACCACGTCATCCGTCACCGACGGCGATCTTTACAGCACGCAGACGACATTGCCGCGCGCGTTAGTTTTGCTGTTTGCCTGTGCCAGCGCCCTCAGCGTCGCCAATGTGTATTACGCACAGCCGCTGTTGGATGCACTATCGGTAGATTTTCACATCAGTATCGCCGCCGTTGGTGGCGTGATGACCGCAACACAGCTTGGCTGTGCGCTAGCGTTAATTCTGCTCGTGCCGCTGGGTGATATCCTCAATCGACGCTATTTGATGCTCGTCCAGTTGGGTGCGCTCATCGTGGCGCTGATCGCCGTTGGGCTATCCACCACGCCCCTGGCTCTATTGATCGGCATGCTGGCCGTGGGCATGCTCGGCACGGCAATGACTCAGGGGCTGATTGCTTATGCCGCGACGGCTGCCGCACCGCAGGAGCGCGGGCGCGTGGTGGGTGCGGCACAGGGCGGCGTGGTGATTGGGCTGCTGCTGGCGCGCGTGCTGTCCGGCTTTATCGCCGATGTCGCAGGCTGGCGCAGCGTGTACTTTTTCTCCGCGCTACTGATGCTCCTGCTTGCCGTGCTTTTATGGCGCACACTGCCGCATCAGCCGCTTGCCCGGCAGCGCCCACGCTATTCCGCGCTGCTGCTTTCTATGCTGACCCTGCTGCGTCAAGAACGGGTGTTGCAAATACGCGGCACCATCGCTTTACTGATGTTTGCTGCCTTGAGCATTTTCTGGAGCGCGCTGGTTCTGCCGCTGAGTCGCGAACCGTATTTCTTTTCTCATACGGTTATCGGTGCGTTTGGTCTGGTGGGGATTCTCGGCGCATTGGCGGCGGTAAAAGCGGGCTTATTGGCCGATCAAGGCCGCGAACAGTGGGTCAGCGGCATCGCCCTGTTATTGCTGCTGACATCGTGGCTACCGCTGTGGCTAGCACCCTATTCTCTCTTCGCGCTGGTGGTTGGCATCATCGCTCTCGATCTGGGTGGACAGGCCATTCACGTCACCAACCAAAGCATGATTTTCAAGACGCATCCCGATGCGCACAGCCGTCTGGTTGGCTGTTATATGCTGTTTTATAGCATCGGCAGCGGGCTTGGCGCGCTGGCAACGACAGCGGCGTATGACGCTGCGGGCTGGTCAGGCGTGTGCCTCCTTGGCGCAGCCGTCAGCCTGACGGCGCTGCTTTTCTGGAAAGTGACGCTGCACGCCTCAGCGCCGTCACCGACCGCTTCCACGACATCGTGATAGCGGAACAACGCTTCTTGATAAACAATAAGGGAAAAAACATGAGCGAACTGACATTACTGGCTGATGCCGACGAGCGCGGCCGACGCTATCTGGCTGAGACTGCACAGCGTCGGGTTTTCCCCGATGCCGCTGCCCTCGCGGCGCTGGCACGTTTTGATGAAGCGCTGCCGCAACAGGGCTTCTCACCCGAAAGCACGCTGACGCTGCTGGATGAGGTCGGTTCACCGGCTACTACCGCTTCCAATGGTCCGAACTATTTCGGCTTTGTTATCGGTGCCTCATTACCGGTCGCCGCCGCTTCCGAGCGATTAATGATCGCCTGGGATCAGTGCGCCTCCACCTTTGATAACTCGCCGGTATCCGCCACGCTGGAACGCCTCGCCAGCCGCTGGGTACTCGATGCGCTGAACTTGCCCAAAGACAGCGCCGTGGGTTTCGGCACCAGCGCCACCGCTTGCACGCTTTCCTGCCTGGCCGCCGCACGTCGTGCTCTGCTGGCAAAACAGGGCTGGGATTTTGACAACGATGGACTGAACGGCGCGCCTGAAATTAAAGTCGTAATCTCAGAACTGACGCACATCACCGTGAAGAAAGCGCTGCGCGTACTCGGATTTGGGCTACGCCATTTACGCATCGCGCCCGTGAATGCTTTTGGGCAGATCGACGTGGCGCAGCTTCCTCCGTTGGACGACCGCACGATTCTTTGCTTGCAGGCGGGCGAGGTCAATACAGGCGAGTTCGATAACTTTGCGCAGATCATTCCCGTCGCGAAAGCAGCGGGTACTTGGGTTCACGTTGATGGCGCCTTCGGACTGTGGGCCAGAGCCTCGTCCCACGCGGCGCTCACCGACGGCATCGAGCTGGCCGATAGCTGGACAACGGACGCGCATAAATGGCTGAACACTCCTTACGATTGTGCGATGGCAATTTGCCGCGATGCGGACGTGCTGGCGGAAGCGATGAACGCGGATGCGGTTTACTCCAGTGCGGCGCGAGATGCCCAGAAGAACCTGACGCTCGAGTTCTCCCGTCGGCCACGCGGCATTCCGGTGTGGGCGGCACTACGTACGCTGGGGCGCGACGGCGTGGCAGAGATGGTCGAACGACACTGCCGACAGGCAACCTTCATCGCCGACGGCCTGCGCCATGCGGGTTTTGAGATACTGAATCGGGTTGTGCTTAATCAGGTTCTGCTGCGGGGGGAAACCGACAGCCAGACGATAGCAATACGAGACGCGTTGCAGGCGTCAGGCAAAGCATGGTTTGGCGGCACCGTCTGGCAGGGGCGTCCGGCATTGCGCATCAGCGTGTCATCCTGGCGCACGCAGGACGATAACGTGCAGGCGCTAATCACGTTGCTGACGGACATCAAAGCTCAGACCCAACGCTGAGCGAAGCCTAAAGCGCTGGGCGCGGTATAAAACGACTATCCCCGCATTTGCGGGGATAGAGAGACGTAATCAGACTACGGCGCGTCGGAATACGCTAGACGTAAACGCTAATGCTGGAAACCTGTCCCTGAAAGCGGTTCAGCGCCTCTGCGGCACGTTGCAGGCTTTCGGTATTTTGCACTTCGCTACGGGATGATGCACCCGCGACGCCTTGCTGAATGGTGTCGAAAACATTAATCGGCTGGAACACGTTGGAAGGCGGAATGCTTCCCCCTTCGGCTCTCGGCGACGAGACAAAACCCAGCAGCGCGGAACCCTCTTCACGCCCCAACCGCCCACTGCTGACAAGGCCTTCTACTGTTTCATACAGCTCGGCTGGGCTAATACGGGTGAAATCATACCGCGTCGTCTCACCGGCAGGAACGGCACCGCTGCCCGCCTGATAAGACTGAAGCTGTTCGGACAGCGCCGCTTTCTCTGCATGCTCCGTGGAACGCTTCGCCATCACCTGCTGGCTGGCAAAGACGGACGACTCTGCGGCTTCAACTTTCATATCACCTCCTTACGGTAACGTATGGAAGACAAAAATCATTGGCATCGCGCCTCGCCGTGACGGTGGGTGCAAAAATGGCGTGCTTTAATACTGACACGCAATCCCTCATCGCGCCAGCCAGAAGCGGGATTTGAACCCATGTGGGGAACACGTTATAGCGCGGAGCATTATGCTGCTCTTAACAAGAATCACTGAACCGTCGTGTCAATCAACAAAAGCACTCACGGGAATATCGAATCGTTTAGCAAGCGCTCTCATGTGATCCAGCGTTAGAGTGCGCTCACCGTTTAAAATACGGGATACCAGAGACTTTTTACCGATCTCAGCTTCAAAATCACTCTGCGTTAGCTGGTGCTGATCCATGAGGACACGCAGTAAAGCGATACCAGCTGGGAGTGCTTTAATACGTTCGTTGAAGGCAACAAACTCCGGCGCATCATTCTCGTATTTGTCAATTTTGGCAGTCAGCATATCGATTAGCGGACTATCAGGCTCACTCTCGATCAGATATTCAGTGAGTTTCAACGCATCATCATAATCCTTACGAGAGGTGCTACCTCCGAGGAATGGTACGATACTCGTCAGGTTGTTAGCTGCCTTGATGGCGTCTGCGTACATCATTCTTTATTCCTCCGGTAATACTCTGTCAGTCTGTCGTACTCTACATGGGATATGATGTGCTTGATGAAGATTTTCCCCCGCTCAAAATCAGCAAAAAACATCACTCGAAGATGCCCGCCACCAATATCAATAACCCACCATTTTTCCCGATATTTCATCCTATCCAGGCTAGGGAAGCGTTTTTTCATATCGTCCGGCGTTGCATACATTTCGCGTTTGATAACCCGATATAGATCAGCAAGTGCTGCCGCCTGATTCGGAAACTGAGTGGTTGCAGTGTCGAAAGGTGCCCGCGAAATAACATGCATCTGGATTTACTCCCTGATGTTTCCAGATTGGAAACAATATGCCGTAAATGGCATAAGTTGACAATATGGAAACCGTAATAATCGACATCCCTGCTGTTCGGTTTATCCCCGCTGACGCGGGGAAGACTAAGTAATTATTCAGAGGTTAGGAATGAGCTTCACGCCGTGGGCGCATTACTCGCTAGCGCGACAACGTTCTCTTGCTCTGCGGGGGCTTTGCTGGTTTTCTCTTTTTTCTTTTCCACGTAGGTCAGTTTTTCCTGACTCTGCGTCGGTGAGGTCAGCGGGTGGGATTGACCAGTGAAGACGCCGCCTTTTTCGATGGAGAGTTCATCGGTGAAAATGTCGCCGAACACTTTGCCCTGCGCCAGAATAGCTACAACGCTGGCGGCTATGCGTCCTTCTACACGACCGTTGATGACGATCTGCTGCGATTTCATTTCGCCGTTAACCTGACCGGTGTGCTCCACTTTAATCGTATTATCACACTGCACATCACCTTCTACCCGGCCTTCCACGGTAATGTTGCCATCCACGGCCAGAGAGCCCGTCATACGCGCGCCCTGAGAAATGAAGGTGTCTTTTTTCACGCGCACAGGGTTCACTGAATTAATCAACTCGTTCGATGGACTGATAGCGGGAGAGCTGTTTATTTCACTGCGCTCTTGCGGTTCTTTTGCGTCTTTTTTGTTTTTATCGAATGAAAACATCGTGTTATTCCTTTTAACAGTATAAAAAAATGCGATCGTGGCACTTGCGGCGAGTACAGCAGCCACTCCCTGACCGTAATATCGAAGGGGAAATTCGCTATAAATATCAATAAGCCAGACGATAACCAATAAAGCCCATATCGCCCATATTCCCCAAAGCAGGTTGTAATTACGCACCGGGGCAAACCCGGAAAGAGGTGGGGTAATGCATATCCTTCTCCATTCGTCCTTTTTGTTGCGGCTTAATTTCCGGCTTAATTCAGCCACGCCCCATAGATATCGGATAACAGGCCCGTTTATTTAGTCCGATGACCGTGGCAACGTGATGACTATCGCATAAATTTTCGCCAACACGATGTGGAAATGTGCGTTTTATTGATGTGGGTGCGTCTCTGCGGTGAAGAGTATTGCTTAGCTAAACCGATTCTTCTATTTTAGCAAACAGTCTAATTATCATTGATAAGAGTAACGTTATGGCAAACAGAATTTGGGTCATGGGCGACGCGGTTGTCGATCTCATACCGGAAGATACGGAACGCTATCTGAAATGCCCTGGCGGTGCGCCCGCCAATGTAGCGGTCGGCATTGCCAGGCTCGGGGGAAACAGCGCCTTTGTTGGTCGCGTTGGCGATGATGTTTTTGGCCATTTTCTAAAAACGGTGCTGGAACGGGAAAGCGTTGATACTCGCTACATGGCACACGACAGGCTCCATCGGACCTCAACCGTGGTCGTTAGCCTTGATGAAACAGGGGAACGCACCTTCACGTTCATGGTACGCCCGAGCGCCGATCTGTTTTTACAACCGGAAGACCTGCCGGTGTTCAACCGGGGAGAGTGGCTGCACCTCTGTTCCATCGCACTTTCGCAGGAGCCCTCGCGCAGTACCGCATTTGCGGCGATGCGGCAGGTGAAAGCCGCACAGGGATGGATCAGCTTCGACCCGAATATCCGTGACGACCTCTGGCAAAGCGAGCAGGAACTGCGCGACTGTCTGACACAGGCACTGATGCTGGCCGACGTGGTGAAGCTATCGCGTGAAGAACTGGCCTTTCTCTGTTCGACACCGGATGTTGAAGCGGGGATTCAGCAGTTTATGCAGCGCTACCCTACCCAGCTCTTGCTGGTGACGCTGGGCGGCGAAGGTGTCTGGCTGCACGATCGCCATCGGCTACAACACTTTGCCGCGCCATCGGTAACGCCCGTCGATACCACCGGCGCGGGGGATGCCTTCGTCGCCGGTTTGCTGCACGGCCTGGCGCAGTATGACGACCTTTCACAGCCGCTTAGCTGGGACCCAATTATCGAGCAGGCGCAGCAGTGCGGCGCACTGGCTACCACGGCAAAAGGCGCGATGACCGCACTCCCTTACGCTCAGCAGTTGCACGCATGCCCTTAGCCAAGCCCTAATCCCCTCTTTTGATACGGTTACCGCCCGGTTTTGTAGTCAGGATCACAGTTACAGAATCGGGCGAGTGAAATTTCTTGCTAACCCTTCTTTTGGCTTTTATTTTCCTCATGAAAAACCGGTTTAGCAATTTAGCTAAACACGAAAAATCCAAAAACAATAAATCTCCTTCACGACGAGAACGAAAAAATGAAACCAAGCCACCTTGCTGTGACGATAGGATTATTACTTTCCTCCCCGTTTTATGTTTCCGCTGCCAACACCGACAGTATTGAAGCCCGCCTGAACGCCATGGAACAGCGTCTGCTACAGGCTGAAGCCCGCGCTCAGGCCGCCGAAGCCAGAGCTAATGCCGCTGAAAAGCAAACCCAGCAGTTAGCGACCCGCACGACCCAAACCGAACAAAAAACCCAACAGGTGGAACAGCGTACAACGGCGCTGGCCAAGCAGAAGTCGTTCGCTGATGGATTTGAATTCCACGGCTACGCACGTTCTGGCCTGTCGATCAATGATTCTGCCACCAGTTCCAAAACCGATATTGGACCGGGCATGTCCCCTGCGGGTCAAACTGGCGGACATATTGGCCGTTTAGGCAATGAAGACGACACCTACGTCGAGATCAAACTGGAGCACAAACAGAAGCTGGATAACGGCGCAACCACTCGCTTCAAGGTGATGATGGCGGACGGCCAGCGCAGCTATAACGATTGGACGGCGGCCACCAGCGACCTCAACATTCGTGAAGCTTTCGTCGAACTGGGTTCACTGCCAACCTTCACCGGTGCCTTTAAGGACACCACGCTGTGGGCGGGTAAACGCTTCGACCGCGATAACTTCGATATTCACTGGCTGGACAGCGACGTGGTCTTCCTCGCAGGCACCGGCGGCGGGATTTATGACGTGAAATGGGCGGATAGCGCCAAGAGTAACTTCTCGCTGTATGGCCGCAGCCTCGGCGAAATTACCTCGCTGGATAACGACATCAAAAACTACGTCTTTACCGCTAACAACTACGTCGGGCCATTCCAGTTCATGCTGAGCGGATTAACCGCGAAGAACAACGACGTAAAAGAAAACACGGGTACCAGCCGCGATAACACCGTCGTTACTAATACCAATGCGGGCGACAAAGGCTATCACGCCATGGTGGCTTACCACGGCGACAGCTTCTACGGCTTGCGCGACGGGACATCGAAAACCGCGATCCTCTACGGTCACGGTCTGGGTGGCGAAGTGAAAAACATCGGTGCCGACGGCAACCTGACCAACGATGCCAACACCTGGCGGTTTGCGACTTACGGTACCACTGCGCTGAACAAAACCTGGAGCTTCGCGCCGTCCATTCTGGCGCAAACCAGCAAAGACCGTTACGTCAGCGGTGATAGCTACGAATGGGTGACGTTTAATGCGCGCCTGATTCAGGAAATCACCGAAAACTTTGCACTGGCCTATGAAGGCAGCTATCAATACATGGACCTCGATCCGCGCGGTTATCGCAGCCTGAATCAGGTGAGCGGCGGCTTCTACAAGCTGACCTTCGCACCGACGTTCAAGGTTGGCGATATCGGCAATTTCTTTAGCCGCCCTGAACTGCGCGTGTTTGCCAGCTACATGGACTGGGATAAACGACTGGATAACTACTCCAGTGAAGATACGTTCGGCTCCACCGGCTTTAAAGCTGGCGGCGAATGGAACTTCGGTATCCAGATGGAAACCTGGTTCTAATCCTTGCCTGAACCTGGCGTCGATGATGCGCTAATCGACGCCAAAGAAACCGCATATCCTATAGAAAGAAGAGGAATAACATGGATATCAACAAAACCGCCGCCGCGCTCATCCCCCTTCTCGGCGGGAAAGAGAACATCGCCAGTGCTGCTCACTGTGCGACTCGCCTGCGTCTGGTGCTGAATGATGACAGCCTGGCTGACAAGAAAGCGATCGAGAACGTCGACGGCGTTAAAGGCTGCTTCCAGAACGCCGGACAAATGCAGATCATTTTCGGCACAGGGCTGGTTAACAAGGTGTATGCCGAGTTCATCAAAGCGGCAGGCATCAGTGAATCGAGCAAATCCGAAGCGGCCTCTATTGCCGCGAAAAAACTGAACCCGCTGCAACGTCTGGCGCGCCTGCTATCGAACATCTTCGTCCCTATCATGCCGGCGATTATCGCGTCCGGTCTGCTGATGGGGCTGCTCGGCATGATCAAGACCTACGGCTGGGTCGATTCCAGCAGCGCGATCTTTGTGATGCTGGATATGTTCAGCTCCGCGGCATTTATTATCCTGCCTGTTCTGATCGGCTTTACTGCCGCGCGGGAATTCGGCGGCAACCCTTATCTGGGCGCGACGCTGGGCGGTATCCTGACTCATCCAGCGTTGACCAATGCCTGGGGCGTCGCCGGTGGTTTCCAGACCATGCATTTCTTCGGCATGGACATCGCCATGATCGGCTATCAGGGCACCGTGTTTCCGGTCCTGCTGGCCGTCTGGTTCATGAGCATCGTGGAAAAACGCCTGCGTAAGATCGTACCGGATGCGCTGGACATCATCGTCACGCCGTTCCTGACCGTCATCATTTCCGGCTTTGTCGCCATGCTGCTCATCGGCCCGGCGGGGCGTGCGCTGGGCGATGGCATTTCTTTGGTTCTCAGCACATTGATTACGCACGCTGGCTGGCTGGCCGGTTTGCTGTTCGGCGGCCTCTACTCCGTCATCGTGATCACTGGCGTCCATCACAGCTTCCATGCCATTGAAGCTGGACTGCTTGGCAACCCGAATATCGGCGTCAACTTCCTGCTGCCAATTTGGGCGATGGCGAACGTGGCACAGGGCGGCGCGTGTCTGGCGGTATACTTCAAAACGCGTGATGCCAAAACCCGAGCGATTGCCGTTCCCGCCGGGCTTTCTTGTCTGCTAGGCATCACGGAAGCAGCGATATTTGGTATCAACCTGCGCTTCATTAAACCGTTCCTGGCGGCGCTGGCAGGCGGTGCACTCGGTGGCGCATGGGTGGTCTTCAATCACGTCAATATGACGGCCGTCGGACTGACCGGTTTTCCGGGACTGGCGATTGTGCAAGGGGGCTCAATGCTTAACTACCTGATTGGGATGTTAATTGCGTTCGGTGCTGCCTTTATCATTTCCTTACTGCTGAAATATAAAACGGATAGCGAATAATGAAGGAAGTCCACTTACTAAAGCGCATGGCGCACGCCCTGATGTCAGGCCATTCACGGAAACAGGAAGATCCGTATCGCCCGGAATGGCATCTGTCTCCGAACGTTGGTTTACTCAACGATCCGAACGGATTTATTCATCACAACGGGCGTTACCATCTGTTTTATCAGTGGAATCCTTTAGCCTGTGCCCACGGAGCGAAATTCTGGGGGCACTGGAGTTCCGCCGATCTGGTGAACTGGACGCATGAACCCGTCGCGCTGGTGCCGAGCGAAAGCTACGAAAGCCACGGCTGCTACTCTGGTTCTGCCGTGGTAGATCAGGGGGCAATCATGCTGATCTACACGGGTAACGTGAAATACGATGACGGCTCACGTACCGCATTCCAATGTCTCGCCCGTGAGAATCCTAACGGTGAATATGACAAACTGGGAGCCGTTCTGACGCTCCCCGACGGCTACACTGGCCACGTTCGCGATCCCAAAGTGTGGCGTCATGATGACCACTGGTACATGGTGCTCGGTGCACAGGATCTCGATCTGCAAGGCAAAGTGTTGCTCTACCGTTCTGCCGATCTGCTGGCGTGGGAAAAGATCGGTGAGATCGCCGGTTCCCGTTTGGGCGGGCTCGGTGATTTTGGCTACATGTGGGAATGCCCGGATCTGTTCCCGTTGGATGGCAGAGACGTTCTGATTTGCTGCCCACAGGGCGTTCCCGCCAAAGAGGAACGCTACCTGAATACCTTTCAGGCTGGCTATTTCATCGGCTCACTCGACTACAAAAGCGGCGCTTACCCGCATCAGGATTTCCACGAACTGGATCTCGGCTTCGAGTTTTACGCTCCACAAACCACGCTGAGTGAAGACGGGCGACGCCTGCTGTTCGGCTGGATGTCGATTCCTGACGACAATGAATTTTTTGAACCGACGATCGAACATGGCTGGATCCATACCATGACCTGTCCGCGTGAACTCACGCTGCATGACGATCGCGTTTATCAACGTCCTGCTCGTGAACTGCAACAGCTGCGCGGACAGCATTATACCTGGCAGGGTGCCGCAGACTACGCGTCTCCACTGGACACTAGCAGCGCGGAAATCCTCATCACCGTGCAGGGAGAATTCCAGCTCAACCTCGCTTCCCAGTTGGTTCTCTGTTGGGACGGTGAACGTGTTACGCTGAGCCGACGTAACCGTCGCACCGGCGAGCCCGAGCACCGCTACTGGCGCGGCGATCTGAACCAATTGCAGATCCTGTGCGATCGCTCCAGCGTTGAAATTTTCATCAACGACGGTGAAGCCGTGATGTCTGCACGCTATTTCCCGGAAAGCGAGGCAATCGTGACATTCAGCGGCTCTGGGCAATTAACGCTACAGCACTGGCTGTTAGCGCCATGCGTGATAGAATAACGTCCCTTTTTTCTGATAGCAGACCTCGCGGTGAAACCGACTAAACGCATAACAATCAGTGACATCGCCGCGCTGGCTGGTGTATCAAAATCTACCGCCAGTCTGGTGCTTAACGGGCGCAGCAAAGAGTTTCGCGTTTCTGATGAAACCCGCGATCGCATTTTAGCCGTCGCACACGAGCAACGTTATCAGCCCAGCATCCACGCACGTTCGCTGCGTTCCTCACGCAGCAATACGCTGGGGCTAGTGGTGCCGGAAATGACCAACTACGGCTTTGCCGTGATTTCCCGCGAGCTGGAAATGCTGTGCCGTGAAGCAGGGCTACAATTGCTGATTGCCTGCACCGACGAAAACGCCAGTCAGGAGATGATGGCGGTCAACAGTCTGGTGCAGCGTCAGGTCGATGGCCTGATTGTCGCTTCCAGCCTGTTAAGCGATGTCGAATATCAGAAAATTAATCAGCAGTTGCCCGTCGTGCAGTTTGACCGGGTGATTGGTGATTCCACGTTGCCGATGGTGATTTCCGAAGCGGTAGAATCCACGGCGGAAATGGTCGAACGTATCGCTCGCCAGCATCGTGATGAATTCTATTTCCTTGGCGGGCAGCCGCGAATCTCCCCGACTCGCCACCGTCTGGAAGGTTTCCAGCTTGGACTCACGCGCGCAGGTATCGACTGCAAGCCGGAGTGGGTTATTCACGGTAGCTATCACCCCAGCGCGGGTTATGAAATGTTTGCTCAGCTGTGTGCGACGCTGGGTCGTCCGCCAAAAGCGCTGTTTGTTGCCGCCTGTGGCCTGATGGAAGGCGTGCTGCGCTATATGAACCAGCATAACCTGATGGAAAGCGGCATTCGACTGTGCTGCTTTGACGATCACTATCTGTTTGACTGCTTACCGCTGAAGATCGATACCGTGGCGCAGGATTGTGAAAATCTGGCGCGCAGCAGCTTTGAAATGGTGACCAGCCTGATTGCACAACAGCCGCTTGAAGAAGATCGACGCTATATCCCAACGCGGATTCACTGGCGTCATCCTGACTCTCGGGCGTAGGCTAACGCCCAACCACTCTGCCCTATCACCCAGATGTAAACCTACAGGTGTAAAAAAAGGAACGCGGTTTGAACGTCCGCGCTCCTTCTTACAACACAACCCTTGGCCGTTATTTAGCGGCAGCGGTTTCCGCACCGACCAGGCCGACCTTGAGGTAGCCCGCTTTACGCAGTGAATCCATCACGCTCATGATGGTTTCATAATCGACGCTTTTATCCGCCTGAAAGAAGATGGTCGTTTCTTTGTTGGCACTGGTTTTCGCATCCAGCACCTGCGCCAGCGACTGCTCGCTAACCACCTCTTCACCCAGGAACATTTGCTTATCTGCTTTTACCGTCAGATAGAGCGGTTTTTCAGGTCGCGGCTGCGGTGCTGCTGATGAGGCCGGCAGATCGACACGAATGTCTACCGTTGCCAGCGGAGCCGCCACCATGAAGATAATCAGCAGAACCAACATGACGTCAATGAACGGCGTGACGTTAATGTCATGCATTTCACCGTCATCACTCACGTCCTCCTTCAAATGCATCGCCATGACTTAACCCACCCGCAGTTTATGCGCTGCTGAAGACGCCCGGTTATCGTTGCTGGCAGCCACGTCGAGATCGCGACTTTGCAGCAGCAGCACTTGTGCAGCCACATCGCCGACCATCGCTTTGTAGCCAGCAATCGAACGAGCAAAGACGTTATAGATGACCACCGCAGGAATCGCAGCAACCAGACCAATCGCCGTCGCCAGCAGGGCTTCGGCAATACCCGGAGCAACGACCGCCAGGTTAGTGGTTTGCGTCTGTGCGATACCGATGAAGCTGTTCATGATGCCCCATACCGTACCGAACAGCCCAACGAACGGGGCAACCGCGCCGACCGTCGCCAGATAGCCGTTACCACGCCCCATGTGACGCCCGGTAGCCGCCACGCGACGTTCCAGACGAAACGCGGTGCGTTCTTTAATTCCGTTGTTGTCATCAGAACGTGCGGAAAGCTCCAGTTCGTTCTGCGCATCAATCAGCAATTGCTGTGCGACGCTACCGGCTTTGAACGCGTCTGCGGTTTCCAGCGCGTCGTCCAGCGTTTTAGCCTGTTCCAACGCCAGATACTCACGGCGCAGGCGGCGTTTCGCGCCAGACATCTCAACGCTTTTACTGAAGAAGATCGCCCAGGTAATTACGGAGGCCAGCAGCAAACCGATCATCACCGTTTTCACCACGGCGTCGGCGTGCTGGTACATACCCCAGACGGACAAATCGGTTTTCATCAGGTTATTGGTGCCCGGTGCCGCACTGGCAGGCAGCGAGAGGGCTGACGTTGGGGCCTGCGCATCGGTCGTCACAGGAGCGGAAGGCGACGCAGCAGCAGGCTGAGCGACGGGTGCTGCATTCTCTGTCGATAACGGTGCCGTTGCTGGAGCCGCAAACGCATTTCCACTTAGTCCCGCCGTACACAGCAGGATAACCAGCACGCTACGGGAAAATGCGCTGAACGCACCACGTTTTTTTTGCCAGGTTGATAACACCTGTTGAGTTGTATTACTGACAGCCATCTTCACGCTGTGCCTCCACCATTCATTCAGTACGATACCCGCAGGTACTATGACGCAATAACGCAGCCTGAAATGATACCAAACCCTGAACGAATTGATAGTCGTTCTCATTATTATTTACATCAGATAACGCACTTTCCTTGCGTTTTGACAGGGTTTAAGGGGGTATTTCTCGAACATCGATAGGAAAAGCATAAGAACGACAAGAAGAAGAGCATTCAGGAATATATCAGGCGGGAGATCCCCTAAAACACGGTGCGATAGCCACGGTTTTTACGATCGGTTTTTTGTGATCAACATTAAGTTATCACACCATTTCATGATGACTGGCGATAAGTTCACTGAAATAAATAGATACATATGCACATAATAAGATAAATAAAAACACCAAGTTACGTATATTCCTATAAGTCAAATAGGAAAAAAGCCCATATAAAACAGCATTTCATATTAGCTTTTTCTTTTGTGACACGAGTCATTCTACGAAGTTGTATAATAGGTTAGCTTAATTCACAGAGAATACTGACTCACGCCACAATAATACGTAATAGGCGGTCTTCTTCTCATCATTAAACCCACTCTTCATTACGCTATTTTCATGGGTTTATATTTTTAAATCACCCTTTGATTATCGATAATCTCACCCACCTCTGGAGATAATTCAATGAAGCTGTCGAAAACATTGATCGGCGTTTGTCTGGGTTCTACTGCACTCCTGCTGAGCCAAGCGATTCAGGCACAACAAATTAAAGCCTCTGATGTTCACCCTGAAGGTTACCCTAATGTCGTTGCCGTTCAGAAAATGGGAGAAAAATTAAAAGCCGCTACAAATGGCAGGCTGGAAATTAAAACCTTCCCCGGCGGGGTATTAGGTGATGAGAAACAAATGATTGAGCAGGCGCAGCTCGGTGCGATTGATATTATCCGTGTATCCATGACGCCCGTTGCCGCTATTTTACCGGAAATAGAAGTCTTCACGCTGCCCTATATTTTCCGTGATGAAGATCATCTGCATAAAGTGCTGGATGGAAAAATCGGTCAGGAAATTGGTGACAAGATTACTCATAGCAGTAAATCAAAATTGATTTTTCTGGGCTGGATGGACGCAGGCACGCGTAACTTAATCACCAAACAACCGGTAGCGAAACCAGAAGACCTCAAGGGTATGAAAATTCGCGTTCAAACCAGTCAGGTTGCTCTTGCAACGCTGAAAGCCATGGGCGCTAACGCCATCGCCATGGGCACTAGCGAAGTCTTTAGCGGCATGCAAACCGGCGTGATTGACGGCACCGAAAATAATCCGCCGACCTATGTTGCACATAACTACATGCCTGTTGCCAAGAATTTCACCTGGAGCCGCCACTTCATTATTCCTGAACTGTTCCTGTATTCCAAAACCAAATGGGATAAGCTTTCCAAGGAAGATCAGGATCTTATCCTGAAGCTGGCGAAAGAAGCGCAGCAAGAACAGCGCGTGCTGTGGAATGAATATACTCAGCAATCTCTGGATAAAATGAAAGCCGGCGGCGTTCAGTTCCATGAAATTGATACCGAGTACTATTTCAAAGCCACCCAACCCGTTCGCGATCAGTTTGGTGCCAAATATCAGGATCTGATTAAAGCCGTTGCTGACGTCCAATAATCAGTACCTCATCTCAGCGGATAAATAGCCTGCTATTTATCCGCCACCATTAATAGCCTGATATCAACAATGATCCTTTGCTTATCACTCAGCGAAGTGAGTATAGGTGGAAAAATGGCACAGTCTTATCTTTCCAGTATGGATGTACTCTATCGTATTGCCATGTGGGTTTCTGGTCTGGCGTTATTAATTATGACGCTAATAATTCCTGTCGGCATATTCGCACGCTATGTTTTAAATGCGGCATTATCCTGGCCAGAACCCATTTCGATTATTTGTATGGTGACGTTTACTTTTGTCGGTGCGGCAGTCAGTTACCGTTCTAACTCACATATTGCCGTCAGCATGTTGACCGATAGATTGTCAGAATCCGGTAAGAAGGTTTGCATTCATCTATCGAATCTTCTGATGCTTTTAATCAGCCTGTTTATTCTCTATTACAGCACCGTGCTTTGCATGGAATTATGGGAACAGCCCGTTGCGGAATTTCCATTATTAACCGCAGGTGAAAGCTATTTACCACTGCCTATCGGATCGTTAATCACCGTGCTCTTTATCATCGAAAAAATGTTTTTCGGCCCGCAGGATAAACGCCCTGTGGTCATGCTTGGCAGTGCTTAATTCGGAGCCAATCCCATGGATGCATTTATTCTTGTTGCCACGCTGGCAGTGCTGTTGGCGGTCGGCGTTCCCGTCGCCTACGCAGTAGGGCTGAGCGCGATTGTTGGCGCGTTCTGGATCGATCTGCCGCTTGAAGCGGTCATGATTCAGATTACCAACGGCGTGAACAAATTTTCGCTGCTGGCGATCCCTTTCTTTATTTTGGCTGGGGCCATTATGGCCGAAGGCGGTATCGCACGGCGGCTGGTCAGCTTCGCTTACATCTTCGTCGGCTTTATTCGCGGCGGCTTATCGCTGGTTAATATTGTCGCATCGACGTTTTTCGGCGCGATATCCGGCTCCTCAGTAGCAGACACCGCCTCTATCGGTTCGGTGATGATCCCAGAAATGGAGAAGAAAGGTTATCCACGCGACTTCTCCGCCGCCGTCACCGCCAGCGGCTCCGTGCAAGCCATTCTGACACCGCCGAGCCACAACTCCGTAATCTACTCGCTGGCCACTGGCGGTACGGTTTCCATTGCTTCGCTGTTTATTGCGGGGATCCTGCCTGGCCTGCTGCTCAGCCTGACCCTGATGGTGATGTGCGTCGGTTTCGCACATCGGCGCGGTTATCCAAAAGGCGAACGCGTACCGTTCCGTCAGGCGCTGAAAATCTTTGTCGATACCCTGTGGGGGCTGATGACCGTCGTCATCATCATGGGCGGGATCCTATCCGGTATTTTTACCGCGACCGAATCTGCGGCCATCGCCTGCCTGTGGTCTTTCTTCGTGACCATGTTTATCTATAAAGATTATAAATGGTCAGAACTGCCTAAGCTGATGTACCGCACAGTGAAAACCGTCACGATCGTAATGATCCTGATCGGCTTCGCCGCCGCGTTCGGCGCCATCATGACCTACATGCAGCTGCCAAGCCGCATTACCGAGTTTTTCACCTCCATTTCGGATAACAAATACGTCATCCTGATGTGGATTAACATCATGCTGCTGCTGGTCGGTACGCTGATGGACATGGCGCCGCTGATCCTGATCCTGACGCCTGTTCTGCTGCCTGTCGCCCACTCGCTCGGCATCGATCCGGTGCATTTCGGCATGATCATGCTGGTGAACCTCGGGATCGGCCTGATTACACCACCGGTGGGGTCGGTGCTTTTCGTCGCCAGTGCGGTGAGTAAGCAGAAGATAGAACAGGTCGTTAAAGCGATGCTGCCCTTCTACTGTGGGCTCTTCTTTGTGCTGATGCTGGTCACCTATATTCCGGCCATCTCGCTCTGGCTGCCTAAGTTCTTTGGCGTCCATACGGGTTAACGCACACCCAATTGCGCTAATGTTGGTGACTAAGTATGGATTTACTCGCCCAGTTCCTGTGCTCGCCCTAACGGGCTGCCACAAGTGGCATTTAAAATGCGTTTGCATTTTATAGGGGGAAACACGGTGATGAGGTTCCCGCAGGGATGCCTCGTACCGTGTAGCCCCCGGTATCTCGATCTTTAAACGATCGGTATTGCGCTATGTTTTTTGAATTATCGCGAATAACATGGCGCTTCTTGCATTCTTCCTGAAATGTTTTCATCTACCTCCCATCTTATCCTACTTAAGCCCACACGCCGCCCAAGCCGTGATAACGTAGACCTCATCAATCGAACGCTTATAAATCCAATCGTGCCCCCGCCATTCCCTCCGCGTTCGCCGTCGGGAATCGTCGGCGTAGTGAGTCATCCGGCAGAACTGAACAGAAAAGGTGATAGTGGTTATGACAAGCAAAAAAACGGCAACAGCGTTAGTCGCCGCAGGACGCAGCAAGAAATTCACCCACGGCTCCGTCAACCCCGTTATTCAGCGCGCGTCCTCTCTGGTATTTGATACAGTACAAGACAAGAAACACGCCACGATTAACCGCGCCAAAGGTGCGCTGTTCTATGGGCGCCGTGGCACGTTGACCCATTTCTCGTTTCAGGAAGCGATGGTGGAACTGGAAGGCGGCGTAGGTTGTGCGCTGTATCCTTGTGGTGCGGCTGCCATTTCTAACGCGATCCTCTCTTTCGTGGCGGCTGGTGATCATATTCTGGTAACGGAATCGGCCTACGAACCCACGCAGGATTTCTGCACGAAAGTGCTCAACAAGCTGAACGTCGGCACCACCTATTTTAATCCGCTCATCGGTGCTGATATTGCCGAACTGATCCAGCCCAATACCAAAGTGGTTTTTCTTGAATCGCCGGGCTCTATCACCATGGAAGTCCACGATGTGCCAGCCATCGTCCAGGCCGTGCGTCGAATCAACCCCGAGATCGTTATCATGATTGATAATACCTGGGCGGCGGGCATTTTATTCAAGGCGTTCGACTTCGATATTGATATCTCGATTCAGGCTGGCACTAAATATATTGTCGGCCATTCCGATGCCATGATAGGCACTGCGGTCGCGAATGAACGCTGCTGGGCACAGCTGCGTGAACACTCTTACCTGATGGGACAAATGGTCGATGCCGATACCGCCTATGTCGCCAGCCGTGGCCTGCGCACATTGGGCGTTAGACTCAAACAGCATCAGGAAAGCAGTATCCGCATTGCGAAATGGCTGGCGGAGCAACCCGAAGTCGCGGTGGTTAACCACCCGGCCTTACCTGAGTGCAAAGGGCATGAATTCTTCGTACGCGACTTTAAGGGCTGCAACGGCTTGTTCTCTTTTGTGTTGAAAGAGAAATTAAGCAAAGAAGCGTTGGCGCACTATCTGGACAATTTTGAACACTTCAGCATGGCGTACTCCTGGGGTGGCTTTGAGTCGCTGATTCTGGCGAATCAGCCGGAAGATCTGGCCGCCATCCGTCCTGCTAGCGGCGTGGATTTTACCGGCACTCTTATTCGGTTACATATTGGACTTGAAGACAGTGACGATCTGATTGACGATCTGGCCGCGGGTTTCAGCAGGCTGAGCGCCTAGTCTGGCAAGGCGTCAGCAAGCTCACCGCTGGAAATAAAATACAGGCAGGAAACAAAATATAGAAAGTGTGACGGCCATAAAACCGCCGTATCTTGATTTCCCCTGCGGCGCGGTGGGTAATGCGTTATGATAATCATGAGTCAACGCTTACCCAAAAACCGCGTTACCTTAACCAAAACTAAGCATTAAGCCCTGTCGTATCCTCATCATGCGGCAAGGCGTTTTGCCCATATCGATCTTAGGGCTTGATAAGCAGTAGATTTCAGGTAGCCCAGCGTCCCACGCCGCAACCTGAAAGATAGTGAATATCGTCACTGGCGGGAAGTAATATGAGTGTGGTTCACGACATTATTCAGGCGCTCTGGCAGCAGGATTTTAGTGCACTGGCCGACCCCCACGTCATTTGGGTGGTTTACGGCATTCTGTTCACGACACTGTTTCTGGAGAACGGTCTGCTCCCTGCCTCTTTTCTGCCTGGCGATAGCCTGTTGCTGCTCACTGGTGCCATGATTGCCAAAGGCGTGATGAGCTTTTTCCCTACGATGATTCTGCTCACCATCGCTGCCAGCCTCGGCTGCTGGCTCAGCTACCTTCAAGGGCGCTGGTTAAGTGATACGCGTTTGGTAAAGGGCTGGCTGTTGCAGCTTCCCGCCCATTACCACCAGCGAGCCCATCACCTGTTTCACCGCCACGGCCTGATGGCGCTGCTGGTTGGCCGCTTTTTAGCGTTTATCCGCACGCTGCTGCCAACGATGGCGGGCATTTCCGGGTTAAACAATACGCGCTTTCAGATTTTCAACTGGCTCAGTGGGTTGCTGTGGGTCGGCGGGATTGTCACGCTCGGCTATGCGCTCAGCCACATCCCGCTGGTCAAACGCTATGAAGATCAGGTGATGACCGCGCTGATCCTGCTCCCGATTATTTTGCTGGTTAGCGGCCTGATCGGCATGGCTGTCATGGTGTGGCGCAAAAAGCGTGCGGTCGCCTAATCGGGCAACGGCACGCTTTCTTCACGTCTTCAGCTTTCCTCTACCGCCATGTTACTGGCCTTTGCTCTCGTGACTTCATCGCTCGGCGTCGCACCGAAATAGCGCTTAAATTCCCGGCTAAACTGCGACACGCTCTCATACCCTACGCGGGCCGCCGCAACGCCCGCTCTCAGCCCCTCGTTGATCATCAACACACGCGCTTTATGTAAGCGGTAAGATTTCAGGTACTGCAACGGCGATGTGTTGGTGACGGCCTTAAAGTTGTGATGAAACGCCGAAACGCTCATGTTCACTTCAGCCGCCAGCTGTTCCACATTCAGGCTATCGGCATAGTGGTTTTCAATACGTCGCAGAGACCTAGCAATCTGGCTGAAGTGCGTGTGCCGATTCACCAGCGCCTGTAACGCCGCACCACGTTCACCGCAGAGCATATGATAGATAATCTCGCGCACAATCGCTGGCCCCAGCACGCGAGCATCACGCGGGTTATTCATCGCATCCAGCAGCCGTTCAACGGCACATAAAATTTCATCGGTCAGCGGGGCACTGTTCACACCGCACGTACAGGAGCAAGGACGGATCGCACTGTCATCGTCACCGATGTCGATCAGCAAATCCTGAAGCATCTGGATATCGATACGGATCGCCATCCCCACCAGCGGGTGTTCAACGCTGGCTATCGTTTCACATTCGAACGGCAGCGGCACCGTCATCAACAGGTAGTTTTCCGGGTCATACTGGAACGTTTTCCCGCCCAAATAACCAATCTTTTGGCCCTGAAAAATGATGACGATCGTCGGTTCATACATCACCGGCACACGCGGATGGTGCTGTTCCGTATACAGAATTTTGACCTGCGGGACGAGCGAAGGCGTGGCCCAGCTTTTAGCTGAACACCGTATTGCCTGCTGCACGATGCGCTGCCGCACGCTTTGCTGCTGTTCTGCTGGATGCTGTGCATCTTGTTTCTGAACATCTTGTTTCTGAACAAGCTGCTCGCATTGGCTTTCCGTCGACATGCTTTGGCTGTCCGTCAACATGTATTGGGTTTGCGTCAAAATGGTGTTCTCTCGCTACGGGTTTGCTTTCCCTGTCAGAAGCCTCTCTCCTGACAGAAGAAACAAAATGACATACTCGCGAATTATTACCACCCTTTTCTCCTGTGTTTTGGAGAAATAGGCAATAAGCAAACAGAAATGTGCATTGAACGTCTTACGTGGGTTGATGACAATATTGAGCATACCGTTATCCTTTCATCCCACGGGAAAAGACATGAATAAAACGATTGAACTGTTCACCTCACACCGCAGTGAACGTAGCTATCTTGATAAAGCGATTCCCGATGACGTGCTGGATGCCATTATTCAGTCTGCGCATCTGGCACCGACGTCCGTGAACTCTCAGCAGGTCTCGCTCATCGTCACCCGCGACCCAGAACGCAAAGCACGCATTGCCGAATTGGCTGGCGGCCAGCCGTGGATTGCCCAGGCACCGGTCTTCATCACCGTAGTGCTGGATATGCATAAAACGCAGGTTGGGATTGCCATGAGCGACAAGCAGCAGCACGCGCATGAAAGCCTCGAAAGCCTGATTTCCGGCACAACGGATGTCGGCATCGCACTCGGCACGCTGATGGCCGCCGCACGCTCGTTTGGGCTGGGCATCGTCCCTATTGGCGGCATTCGTCGCGACCCACAGGCGATGATCGACTTTCTGGAACTGCCTGAACTGACGTTCCCCGTTGCAGGCGTTGCGATTGGCTACGTGGATACCCCAGCGCATCAGAAACCGCGCCTGCCGCTGAATTCCTTCCGCCATGATGAAACCTATCATCAGGACGTTCTGCCTGCGGCGATTGAGCAATATAACCACACGCTGGTGGCACACTGGCAGCAAACCGGCCGCGCAGACGGCGACAACTGGGGTGATAACACCGCCAGCTACTATCAGCACATTTATTTCCCGAAAGTCTTACCCGCGATCCTCCAACAGGGCTTTAAACTGGACAAATAACCTATGCTAAATTTCACACTTCATACCCCTACCAAGATTTTGTTTGGCGAAGGCCAGATTGCTGAATTAGGCAAAGAAATTCCTGCCGATGCCCGTATCCTCATCACCTACGGCGGCGGCAGCGTGAAGCACAATGGCGTGCTGGATCAGGTCTATCGTGCCTTAGAAGGCCGCAATGTCCGTGAGTTTTCCGGCATTGAGCCGAACCCGACTTACGAAACGCTGATGAAAGCTGTCGAGGTCGTCCGGGCGGAGAAGATTGACTTCCTGCTGGCGGTTGGCGGTGGATCTGTCGTCGACGGCACGAAATTTATCGCTGCCGCCGCAGACTATCAGGCTGCACAAGACCCGTGGCATATTCTGCAAACCGGCGGCGCGGAAATCGATCGCGGCGTCGCGATGGCGGCGGTGCTCACCCTGCCAGCGACCGGTTCGGAATCCAACAACGGCGCGGTCATCACGCGTAAATCGACCAACGATAAGCTCGCTTTCCGCTCACGCCACACTCAACCGCTTTTCGCCGTACTCGACCCAGTCGTGACGTACACCCTACCCGCTCGCCAGATCGCAAACGGCGTGGTCGATGCCTTCGTTCACACCGTTGAGCAGTACCTGACGTATTCCGTCGATGCCAAAGTACAGGATCGTTTTGCAGAGGGCTTACTGCTGACGCTGGTTGAAGAAGGCCCGCGCGCGCTGGCTGAACCGGAGAACTACAAGGTCAGAGCCAACGTAATGTGGAGCGCGACCATGGCGTTGAACGGTCTGATTGGCGCAGGCGTGCCGCAGGACTGGTCAACCCACATGCTGGGACACGAATTAACGGCGCTGCACGGCCTTGACCATGCCCAGACGCTGGCTATCGTTCTTCCTGCCATGCTGACGGCAAGAAAAGCCCAGAAGCGCGACAAGCTGCTGCAATACGCCGAGCGCGTCTGGAACCTGCGTGACGGTAGCGAAGATCAGCGCATCGACGGCGCAATTGCCGCCACACGTGACTTCTTCGAGACAATGGGCGTACCGACCCGTATGTCTGACTATCAGTTGGATGGCAGTTCCATTCCGACGCTGGTCGCCAAACTCAGCGAGCACGGCCTGACCGCTCTGGGCGAACATCGCGACATCACGCTGGAAGAAAGCAA
Source organism: Pectobacterium brasiliense (assembly GCF_016950255.1). Lineage (NCBI taxonomy): Bacteria > Pseudomonadati > Pseudomonadota > Gammaproteobacteria > Enterobacterales > Pectobacteriaceae > Pectobacterium > Pectobacterium brasiliense. Next base: position 2,658,927 of record NZ_JACGFN010000001.1, read on the forward strand.
GAAGATTTACGAAGCGGCGCGCTAAGCGCCTCTTCACCAAATCATTCGAGTTACAGGAGAAAACGCTATCGTTTAAACCACGCCTATATCAGATGATATACCCTCAATGCTGTGTCTGTTAAAGGGAGCCAATCGGCTCCCTTTATCATCAGGCACTATATAGCCGACGAATTTTTCTACTAGAATGAAATCATATGCCTGTTCCTGAGAGGGATCACGTTGCCCTATGGCCGTGGTATGAACAGGCCGCCCATCCAGTTAACCCTATGATATTTTTATGGGTTAACGGATATAAAAGGAGAATGAGATGACGCAACCGAAAGTTAAGCTGGCGGACGGCAATATCATGCCCCAGTTGGGCCTTGGTGTCTGGCGAGCAAGCAGTGAGGACACGGTGATCGCCGTGACTGAAGCATTGTCCATCGGTTATCGGGCGATCGATACCGCCGCGATTTATAAGAACGAGGAGGCCGTTGGTCAGGCACTGAGTTCCGCGAACCTGCCGCGTGAAGAGGTGTTCATCACCACCAAGCTCTGGAATGGCGATCACACCGATCCCCAAAAAGCGCTGGAAGAGAGCCTGAGAAAACTTCGGTTAGATTATATCGATCTCTACCTGATCCACTGGCCGCTCCCGCAACAGAATACCTTCGTGGATGCCTGGCGCGGACTCATCAAACTTCAGGAACAGGGTCTGGCGAAAAGCATCGGCGTCAGCAATTTCCATATTCACCACTTACAGCGGCTAAAAGAAGAAACGGGCGTCTTGCCGGTTATCGATCAGGTCGAACTTCACCCCCTTCTCCAGCAAAGGCAACTCCACGCTTGGAATGCGACGCACCATATCCAAACTGAATCCTGGAGCCCGCTAGCGCAGGGCGGCGAAGGCATTTTCGACCATCCTATTATCCGTAAACTGGCGACAAAATACGGCAAAACGCCGGCACAGATCGTGATCCGCTGGCATCTCGACTGCGGGCTGGTCGTGATTCCTAAATCGGTCACGCCGTCGCGTATCAAGGAAAACTTCGAGGTGTTTGATTTCCGTCTGGATAAAGACGAGCTGGGTGAAATTGCCAAGCTGGACTGCGGGAAACGTCTGGGATCGGACCCTGACGAACCGAGAAACGACTAATCTACCTTCGATGCCAGCCTGCACCGGGCTGGCATTTTTCTTCTCATCTAATCAGCAAACTGAATCTCATACACATCGCTACGGCAATGTGCTTCGCTGTATTCCAGCAGTTCACCCCGTTCGTTATAAACATGCAGCTGGCAATACAACGCTGGAGCCTCCGCCGCAATACCAAGAAGCGCAGCAATTTCTGCCGTACAGGCAATCGCTTTGAAACGATAGCGTTTTTTGTCCGGTGTGATGCCACGCGTAATCCAATACTGATAGAGAGACTGCTCAAGCGCTTCGGGATCGGGTAGAAATTCTTGCGGTATCCAGGTCGTTTCCAGCGAAACGGGCTCACCATTGCTGAGCCGGACGCGTCGCAGATAGGTCACGGCCTCGCCTTCCGGCAGAGACATTTTCGCGGCGATTGCAGCGGGTGGAACCTGTATTGCCTTTTCTAACCAGAGACTGCCGGCGACGCCGCCTTGTTTCAATATCAGCGCAGTGAACCCTTCATCCTCCGTGCTCAGCGCGTAGTTAAGCCGTTGAGCCACGCGGGTTCCCACCCCTTGCTGTCGCACAATCAGCCCTTTTTCTTCCAGCAGTGACAGGGAACGGGAAACCGTTACGCGCGATAATCCCAACTGCTGCGCAATCAGTCTTTCCGCGGGTAAGAACTGGCCGGATAACGTCTTACGGCGGCCGATTTCTGATTCAAGCAACGACGCGAGCTGCATGTACCGGGGCGCCGACGGCGCTCCAGCCAGTTGATCCCTGACCCAAAGCAGTAATTCCCGCATAGTGCAGCCTTTTTAGTGACACAGCGTTCTGGCTGCGTACAGGTTAAAACAGAAAGTGAACCTGATTTCATAGCGAAACGAAACGCTCAGACGCTGACATTGTTGTAATAAAAAATGTTCTTTTAGCACGAATCTGACCCGAAACAGTACGCGACGCAAAACGCCATTCACCCTTAATTAATAGCAACATCAATATATAAGGTATCGTCCGCGCGGCTCCGCATCTTTAATTTTGGTTTGTCTGAATAGAGGTGGATCACATTAAGAAACAGATGAGGATCGGGAACATTGCCGTCTGACGAGCAGGCTGCGCATCAGACGGGCTGCCGTTATCTTTGTCACGGCAAAAGGGGGAGCACGGAGAAGCTGACAGGCTAGCAGTTGGTTTACATCCCAGACTGTACGATGAGCTGTCCTGTCGAGCCGCGATCGGCCAGCTCCAGCGTCTGGCTGTAATACAGGAAGGGGAACGCCATTGAAGAAGGCTGCGTGAAATAAACCAGCAGCTCGACATCGTTATCCACCCACACCGTATCTTTCCAGCCGCTGTCTTCCACCGCCGGTGGCCGACCATTCGCGCTGCGCACCAGAAACTTGACGCCCTGAATGTGGAAAGCCTGCGGCGTATCAGCGTGGATAATCCAACGCTCGCAGCGGCCAAGCTGGGTTTGTACATCGGCACGCGTCATATCCCACATCGCGCCATTGATGCCAGGCAAGCTGTCACCCAGACGGAATTCGCGCGTGCGGCTGATGCTACCTTCAATGATGTTGTCGGCCAGCAAACGCATCGGCAGGTTATCCGTGACTAATGGCAACAGCCCCGTCGGCTTCAGCGTAAGTATTTGCGTAGAAATCAGGATGCTGGAAGGCTCAAACAGCCCGCGCAGACGATCCATAATCCCAGCCGACTCGCCTGCCGTTAGCGTCACTTCTTCGCCTTGCGACATGTCGACCAGAATTTCGCGCCGTTCACCGGGTGCGAGAGAAAGCTGGTTTACCGCCATCGGAGCCGGCAGCAACCCTTGATCGCTGGCGATCACATGCATCGCTCGCCCATCACTCAACCGCATCACGTAACGTCGGGAGTTCGACGCGTTCAGCAATCTCAGGCGAACCCAGCCACGGGACACTTCAACAAAGGGATTTTGCACGCCGTTGACGAGCAGCGAGTCGCCCACGAACCCACCGTTAGAAGGCGGGTTATAGAGAGGGACACCAAAGTTATCCAGTCGTTTATCCTGAATAATCAATGGGAAATCATCAACACCGTAATGATTGGGAAGCGGCAGGGATTTACTGGTGCTGTCTTCCACCAGCCATAGCCCAGCTAGCCCGTTATAGATATGCGGGGCCATACGGTTCGGCGTATTCGCATGATACCAGCAGGTCGCTGCTGGCTGACGAACGGGCAACACCGGTGACCAGTCGGTTCCTGGAGAGATGATGCGAGCCCCGCCGCCCATCAGCGGCCCCGGCACCTGCAAGCCGCCGATCGTCATCGCGACAGGCTCATTCAGGCGGTTGCTGTAAATCAGCTTAACGTCATCGCCATCATAAACCCGCACCGTCGGCCCTAAATAGCGGCCATTGATTCCCCAAATGGAGGTCTTACGGTCACCGGAGAATGCCCAATGGGCACGCTGCATGGTCAGAAAAAGCGGCTGGCCTCGGCGCGACTCCAGTAATGGCGGTATCGGCAATGCGGCGGGATTCCCACTGGCTTTGGCTGCCAGTGGCGTCATACCCGCACATAACGCAAGGCCCGATGCCTGAATAAACTGACGTCGGCTGAGTGACATAATGACTCCGTAAATCCAATAAACCGTAAGCAAAGTTTATCTTCCGATTCGTTCTTGAATAGACAATCGGAAGAAATAATCGCGTAACTCGATGGGGTAAGTTTATTTTTTGTCTGCGGCTTCGCGCGCCGCGACTTCCGCATCCAGCTCCGCAATCTTGGCCGCCATCACATCATGACAGTGTGCAGCCAGCTCGCGAACCTGATCTTTGGTATATGCGCGGGTATCAATCGGCGGCAACATTTCTACGATAACGAGTCCGTTATTCCAGCGGTTCAACTTCACCTTGTTGCTGGTCGTAGAAACGCAAATCGGCACAATCGGCACCTCTGCGCTAATCGCAGCATGAAAGGCACCCGTTTTGAATGGCAGCAGGCCGCGTCCACGGCTGCGTGTACCTTCGGGGAACATCCAGATAGACGTGTTGCGCTCTTTAATATGCTTCACGACCTGGGCAATGGTGCCATGCGCTTTAGTACGGTTTTCACGATCAATCAGCAAGTTACCTGTCAGCCAATACAGTGGCCCGAAGAACGGGATCCACAGCAGGCTTTTCTTGCCCACAGTAACGGTACGAGGCTGAACCGCGCTGGATACCGTGACCATATCGTAGTTGTTCTGATGATTCGCGATATAGATGCAGTTGCCGTAATGCGCAGCTTCTTCCGGTATCCGCATTTCTACTTTCAGGCCAAACACCACGGACAAGCGACCAAAAAGATGGCCGAAGGTCGCGACATGGCGGGGATTTCGAGGGCTGAACAGGCAGTAAAACAAGCCAAAAATACAGATCAAAATCGAAAAGATAACGACAATAAAAAAACGCAAAATGGATAACATAGCAACCTCATTAGCCGACAGCCGCCGCTAGTATAGCGATTTCGCGCTAAAACACACGGTGATTCAATTTGCTGCAAGATGGCAACCGGAAACTAAAGAAAGGCGGTATAACACCGCCTTTCTCAACATGCACATGACAATATAGAGGAATTATTCTTCGCTGCTGCCGGTGCTAATCTGCTGTGGTGCATCCACCTCAATTCGGTCAATGCGCTGTAGCCCACGCAGCAATGTGCCTTTCCGCCCACGCTCTCCTTGATACTTCTGAAGCTCGTTTGGACGCAGCACCAGCTTACGCTTACCGAAGTACAGCGTGACGGAAGCCTGTGGTGGAAGCAGATACAGCCAGGTCAGACGGTCTTTACCCTCCGCAAAATCAGCCGAGGAGATAGACACAATCTTGTTACCCTTGCCTTTCGACAGCTGTGGCAGATCGGAGACTGGGAACAGCAGCATTCTGCCTGCGGCGGTGATCGCCATCAGCAGATTATCGTCGCCTTTGATCTCGATCGGTGCGAACGCCTTCGCGTTATCCGGCAGCGTAATAATCGCTTTACCCGCGCGGTTACGCGCCACCAGATCGTTGAAGGTACAGACGAAGCCGTAGCCCGCATCGGATGCCATCAGCAGCGGCTGATCGTCTGCGGCCATCAGCACCTGTTCAATCGTCGCGCCCGGCGGCGGCGTGAGTTTGCCCGTCAGCGGCTCACCCTGACCGCGCGCAGAAGGCAGCGTGATCGGATCCAGCGCATAGCTACGACCGGTGGAGTCAATGAACACCACGGGCTGATTGCTCTTACCTTTCGCGGCGGCGCGGAAGCTATCGCCCGCTTTGTAACTCAGTCCGGCAGGATCGATGTCATGCCCTTTCGCGCTCCGTACCCAGCCCATTTCTGACAGCACAATGGTAACCGGTTCGGACGGCACAAAGTCGTGCTCACTCATCGCTTTCGCTTCGCCACGTTCGTGCAGCGGTGAACGACGTTCGTCACCATAGGCTTGCGCATCCGCCTGAATTTCTTTCTTAATCAGGTTGCTGAGCTTACGGTCTGACGCCAGCAGCGCTTGAAGCTGATCGCGCTCTTTTGCCAGATCGTCCTGCTCACCGCGGATTTTCATCTCTTCCAGCTTGGCCAAATGACGTAATTTCAGCTCCAGGATCGCTTCAGCCTGCGTTTCACTCAGGCTGAACTGGCGCATCAGAACGGGCTTCGGCTCATCTTCCGTGCGGATGATATGAATGACTTCATCAATATTCAGGAACGCGATCAGCAAGCCTTCAAGGATATGCAGGCGCTTGAGCACTTTTTCCAGGCGGTAGTTCAGACGGCGGCACACGGTGTCGCGACGGAATACCAGCCATTCGCTCAGGATCTCGACCAGCCCTTTCACGCTCGGGCGACCATCCAGACCGATCATGTTCATGTTAACGCGATAGCTTTTTTCCAGATCGGTCGTGGCGAACAGGTGGTTCATCACCTGATCCATATCGATCCGGTTTGAGCGTGGCACCAGTACCAGACGGGTTGGATTCTCGTGATCGGATTCATCACGCAGGTCTTCGACCATCGGCAGCTTCTTCGCACGCATCTGGCTGGCAATCTGCTCCAACACTTTGGCACCGGAAACCTGATGTGGCAGCGCGGTAATCACGACATCACCGTCTTCTTTCTTCCACACCGCACGCATACGCACGGAACCACGGCCATTCTGGTAGAGTTTGCGCACTTCATCGCGCGGCGTGATGATTTCAGCTTCTGTCGGGAAATCCGGCCCTTGAACATGCTGCAATAACTCGTCCAGCGAGGCTTTCGGGTTTTCCAGCAGCATGACCGCGGCGGCGGCAACTTCACGCACGTTGTGCGGCGGTATGTCCGTGGCCATCCCGACGGCGATCCCGGTAGTGCCGTTCAGCAGAATGTTAGGCAGACGCGCAGGCAGCATCTTCGGCTCTTGCATCGTGCCGTCAAAGTTCGGGGTGTAATCGACCGTGCCCTGCCCGAGTTCAGACAGCAGCACTTCTGCATATTTGGAGAGCCGCGATTCGGTATAGCGCATGGCGGCGAAGGATTTCGGGTCGTCCGGCGCCCCCCAGTTCCCCTGACCATCCACCAGCGGATAGCGATAAGAGAACGGCTGCGCCATCAGCACCATCGCTTCATAGCAGGCGCTGTCGCCGTGCGGGTGGTATTTACCCAGCACGTCACCCACGGTACGGGCGGATTTTTTAAACTTGGCGCTGGCATTCAGTCCCAGCTCAGACATCGCATACACGATGCGACGCTGCACAGGCTTCAGGCCATCGCCAATGAACGGCAATGCCCTGTCCATGATGACGTACATGGAATAATTTAGGTATGCATTTTCGGTAAACGTGCGCAGCGCAAGGCTTTCTGCGCCGTCATGAGTCATCTCACTCATTTATCTCACTTCCCTCACATCGCGGCGCGATGGTTACGCTTTCCGGCACGCCATAGCGGCGGTATGTTTGGCGGGAATAGTACCTTATCTGATGAGGTGATGTCACAGAGAACAATGCCACAAAACAAGGGGAAACCTGCCTTTTATCGCTAGACCGACGTAGGCGTGGCCCCCTACAGATGAAGGCTATCGCACCAGAGAATCGCGCGTGATTGTTTTAATAGACTTCGCTCCTGTCAGCGTCATCGCCACCCTCATCTCTTTTTCAATCAATGTCAGCAGATTGGCGACGCCTTCACGACCATGTGTAGCCAAGGCATAAAGATACGCACGCCCAAGTAAGACGCTATCGGCCCCCAATGCAATCATCCGAACCACATCCAAACCATTGCGAACACCGCTGTCCGCCAGAATAGCGATATCCCCTTTTACCGCATCGGCGATAGCAGGCAAGGCTCGCGCCGAGGAGAGCACGCCATCCAGTTGGCGCCCACCATGGTTAGAAACAACAATACCGTCTGCGCCGAAACGTACAGCATCACGAGCATCCTCTGGGTCGAGAATACCTTTGATCACCATGGGGCCGTCCCAAAATTCACGAATCCATTCCAGATCTTTCCAGGAAATAGAGGGGTCAAAATTTTTCGCCAACCAACCAATATAATCTTCCAACCCGGTCGGCTTACCGAGATAAGCTGAAATATTACCCAAGTCGTGTGGGCGTCCATTCAGCCCGACATCCCAGGCCCACTGCGGATGCGTTGCCGCTTGCCAGTAACGACGCAGCGCCGCATTCGGACCACTCATACCGGAATGCGCATCACGATAACGTGCCCCTGGCGTCGGCATATCGACGGTAAACACCAGGGTAGAACACCCCGCAGCTTTCGCGCGCTCCAAGGCATTACGCATGAACCCGCGATCGCGCAATACATAGAGCTGGAACCACATTGGCCGTTTAATCGTCGGCGCCACTTCTTCAATCGGGCAGACGGAAACGGTCGACAACGTAAAGGGAATGCCTTTAGCATCCGCAGCCTGTGCGGCCTGCACCTCACCACGGCGAGCATACATACCGCACAGGCCTACAGGTGCCAGCACCACTGGCATTGACAACGTTTCGTTAAATAGCCGGGTCTCCAGCGAGAGAGCGGACATATCGTTGAGAACACGCTGGCGAAGCGCTACCTGTGACAGATCTTCCACATTGTGGCGCAGGGTATATTCCGCATAGGCACCACCGTCAATGTAGTGAAACAAGAAAGGAGGCAGGATGCGCTGCGCTGCTGCCCGATAGTCGCTTGCTGCTGAAATAATCATTCGTTGTTCTCCTTAGGAATATCCATTTTATCATCTGGCAAACGGGTAATTCGCGCCTGCCGGGCAAGATCCTCATCAAAACGTTTAATCGTCGTATGGACGAAACCGAGATGGTTCATCATTGCCTGCCGTGCACCGTCGGCATTACCGGCGAGAATGGCATCCAGTATGATCTGATGCTGCTCCGTCAGTTTTGCGAATACCGGTGGAACAAGGTACATACGCTGGCGGCTCTGCTTCACGGAAGATTGCAGCAGTTCAAAGAAACCACGCATGGTCTGAAGCAATACAATGTTATGGGATGCTTCAGCGATAGCGAGGTGAAAACGCACATCCGCGCGCGAAGCAAGTTCAGGGTCTTCACTTTGCGTGGCTTCAAAACAGAGACGGATTTTTTCTTTTTCCTCCTCCGTTGCACGCATCGCGGCATGCCATGCAGTGCTGGCCTCAATCGCGTATCGGGCTTCCAGGATGTCAAAGCTGTAATCTGGATCGTCCTCCATTAACGTTTTCAGCGGCTGTACAATATTTTGCTCAGACCAGGGATCATGCTGCCAACGGACAAAGGTACCGCCGCCACGACGGCTCACCAACAGGCCTTCACTTACCAACTTAGCCAATGCTTCTCGCAACGAGTTGCGAGAAACACCAAGTTGTACCGCTAGTTGGCGTTCTGCGGGCAACCGCGAACCCGCCTCCATATTTTGTGTATTAATCAAGGCACGTACACGATCCGCAACATCGTCCGTCAAACGTCTGGGCATCACTATCATGGGATCATCCAGGTAAAAACGTAAGCCTGAAGCGTCGTGATCACACCCACAATACAAGTGAAGATCAGACTGTGTTTTACAGTGAAACGGAATAAATCCGACTCTTTGCCGATCAAACCGACTGCTGCGCAGGCAATTGCAATAGACTGCGGAGAAATCATTTTTCCGGTCACGCCTCCCGTGGTGTTCGCCGCCACCAGAAGTACGTCTGAAACACCAATTTGCTGTGCGGCCGTTGCCTGTAACGCGGCAAACAGCGCATTCGATGACGTATCAGAACCTGTCAGAAATACACCGAGCCAACCAAGGAACGGAGAGAAGAACGTGAAGGCGCTACCAGTATGTGCCAGTGCAAGTGCCAACGTGGACGATAAACCGGAATAGTTTGAAATAAACGCGAATGCCAACACCATTCCAATTGAATAAATCGGCAATGCCAGTTCTCTCAGCGTACTGCCAAAGGTGGATATCGCCTCCTTTGGCTTCATACGTAGCCATACAATAGACAGGATCGCCGCAAACAGAATGGCGGTCCCCGTAGCCGACAACCAGTCAAATTTATAAATTGCGGCATATGGCGTGGGTTCGCCAACCACCGGCGGCATACGGGCCACCATGTTGTCGAGGAACGGTACAGAAATATTGATAACCAGATCGTACAGCGCGCCGCCTTTTGCAAATAAAGCCTTAAACGGCGGCACGCTCCAGATGGTAACCGCCGCGGTGAGGAATAGAAAAGGCGACCAGGCACGAATGATCTGTCTAACCGTGTAGTGAGTAGGTGTTTGCGTTGACTCAGTTTTTGACGCATCAATATCGTCAAAGCGGAAAATGCGTACGGGTTGCCAGCGCTTCAAAAATAGCGTCAAGCACACCAGCGATACGAGTGAGGAGATAATGTCCGGCAATTCTGGGCCAAGAAAGTTAGAACTGAGAAACTGAGCGATGGCAAAGGAACCACCAGCAACAATGACGGCGGGCCAGGTTTCTTTTATACCCCGCCAGCCATCCATAATCGCCATAATCCAAAAAAGGACAATCATCGTCAGGAATGGCAACTGACGGCCTACCATTTTGCTAATTTCGAAGCTGTCCAGCCCCGTCACCTGACCCGCAACCAGAATCGGAATCCCCATAGCACCAAACGCGACTGGCGCAGTATTTACTATCAGACACAGTCCGGCCGCGTACAGCGGGTTGAAGCCGAGGCCAACCAGCAACGCGGCGGTAATCGCCACGGGTGCGCCAAAACCGGCGGCCCCTTCCAGAAATGCACCGAAAGCGAAGCCAACAATCAGCATCTGCAAACGTTGATCGGGTGTAATCGACAGTATCGACGAACGAATGACATCGAACTGTCCGGTTTTCACCGAAATTTTATAGACAAATACCGCCGCGATGATAATCCATGCAATCGGCCATAGCCCGTAGAAAAAGCCATAGAACAGGGAGGCGAACGCTTTCTCCACAGGCATGTCGTAAAGGAACAATGCGATGAGCAACGCGATAGCCACTGTCCAACTGGCAGCAACATAGCCTTTCAGCTTGAGCTTAATTAAGGCAAGGAAAAAGAACAGGATTGGCAGTAATGCGATCAGACTCGACAACCAGATATTCCCAATGGGATCGTAATTTTGTTGCCATATGTTCATGCAGGTCTCCACGGGCCATAAAAAATCACGGTGAGTCTTCGCTCATTTCTACACTGCGCGATTTGTAAAATTGGCCCTTCCAATTTATGTTGTAGGGGAAATGACAACAAATAGTTAATTGCATGTTGACCAAAAGCAATAATTATGTGATTCATTTTCGCGATATTGTGAACAAATAAACGTATTCGACGATTATTGGTTGGGCCAATAGTGAAGTGAGATGGACTGCAACAGCGTTGCCTTGACAGCGGCTATGTCAATCCCAGCAGCGCCGTGCATATCGCTGAAACATCAAGATACACAGGGAAACCATCGGGGGATCCGCCTCTGCGAGAACCCCCACTGTCTTTTTCTCTGACGCTGTCTTCTCCCTAACGTCAGACTTATGTGAACAATAATCCCCGTTTGATTTTTTATTCCCCTAACACGACTTTCTCAGATTATTTTTTTCTACACGACTCAGCGAAATAATTAATATGCAGAGGAAATCAGGGTTATCAGCATCGATAACGTGATCGCGATCTCAATTAATATTCCGTCAGCACCATGTTTTAATTTTGTCCTATTCAGCGGACAGCATTTAGTATTGTCCCTATCGACTATCACGACTAGATTAATCACTACAGCATTCTATTTAAATAAACGCACAGAGAAAATAAAACAGGAAATTATTTAGAAAAAGTTATCAATTCGATAAGCATCAGAAAATCTAAAAATTCATGAGGGTAATATGATGCAGCCACTCACCTCTCGCCAGAACCGTTTATTGAAATATCTGTTACAACACCAGGGATATGTAACGGTTAAAGATATTGCACATTACCTGGATGTGTCGGAAAAAACTGTCTATCGTGATATGCAATTTGTTGAAGCCTTCCTTTCTGTCTGGAATATTTATCCAGACAAAAAGGTCGGTGCGGGAATCATGTTAACCACGGATGACGACAGACACCTCGCGTTGCTGGAACAGCAAATTGTCGTGGACGACGGGGACACCGATGCCCTCATCAACAATGCTCGCCGCGTCAAAATTGCCTCGCAGCTGTTAAGCGATACGCCTCATGAAACGTCCATCAGCAAGCTGTCAGAACGCTATTTTATCAGCAGCGCCTCTATCGTTAACGATCTGAAAATCATCGAAAGCTGGCTACATCCACTGGGGCTGGCGCTGGTGCGCAGTCAGAGCGGCACACACATTGAAGGCAGTGAAAATCAGGTGCGTCAGGCGATGGCCTCGCTCATTAATGACGTAATGCACCATAAAGAACCCGGCCCGCTTAGCCATTCTCGTCTCGACCCCGGCAGCTATAAGGCGCTGATTAATTATTTCGGTGAAGAAGACGTGTCCTTCGTCGAATCGCTGTTACAAGGCATGGAGGGGCAGCTTTCTTATCCGCTCGGCGAGCCTTATTACATCAACATTTTCACGCATACTTTAATTATGATGCACCGGATTGCGCAGGGGAAAGCGTTAATGATGGCGGAAGAATCCGTTCATCAGCAGGTTGATAATCGCATCTTCTCTGTCGCTCAAAATATGGTGAGCCAAATAGAGCAGCGAGTCGAGAGCACGCTGCCTTCGGATGAAGTCTGGTTCATTTATCAATATATTATTTCTTCGGGCATTGTGATGGAGGAGCGGGAAAATAACCAACTGCTGCGTTATCAATTCTCTAACGGTGAATCACGCAGAATAACGCGCGCCTTGACACAGATATTTTCTGATTTAATCAATATCGACCTGCGCACGGATAAGTTATTACATGAAGGATTGCTTATTCACATTAAGCCGTTGCTGAACCGTATGAAATACCAAATACATATTCGCAACCCGTTATTAGACGATATCAAAAGCGAATTTGTCGATATTTATGAAATGACTCAGCAAGCCATGAGTGAAGTCTGTCAGCGGTTTCAATTAAAACCGGTCGCTGAGGATGAAGTCGGCTATTTGACCATTCATTTTCAAGCCGCATTGGAACGCCAAATTGCGCATAAACGTATTCTGGTGGTGTGTTCCAGCGGTGTCGGAACGTCGCATCTATTGAAAAACCGTATTCTGCGCGCGTTTCCTGACTGGATTATTGTTGGCGTGATCTCGGCCAGCAATATGCAAACGTTTTGCCAGCAGGAAGAAATTGAGCTGATTATTTCCACGATTCATCTGGAAGAACAACACATTCCTGTCGTCTATGTTTCTGCCTTTTTTAACGACGATGACATTAAGCGCGTGACCGAAAAAGTTATCACTAATCAGCTGCATCAGGCCGTCCCTCACTGATTTCTCGGCCGAACGTTAATTTTTTAATTTTATAGATGAGGTGTGCTCAATGGATATCAATAAAATACTGAATGCCAATCGCGTGAAGTTAAACATGTCCGCGACCAATAAAGATGAAGCCATTAATGAATTAACCGATCTGTTGTATGCCGATGGCGCTATTACCAATAAACAGGATTTTATTCACGATGTCTGGTTACGTGAAGCCGAAGGCTCAACCGGTTTTGAAAACCATATTGCGATCCCTCATGGGAAATCCTCCGCCGTCAAACAAACCACGCTCGCGATTGGCCGCACCCGTCAGGATATTCCCTGGGAGACGCTGGACGGTAGCCAGGTTCGCTGCATCATTCTTTTTGCCGTGCGTCTGGAAGATCAGAACACGACACACATTCGCCTGCTGTCTCAGGTTGCCAGTGCACTGGCCGATGATGAGGTGATTGCTCAACTGCTGGACGAATCCGATCCCCATAAAATTATTCGGCTGTTTAGTCAGTACGCAGAAACAGCGCCCGTCACTCCGACATAAAACGAGGCTCAAAATGAATATTGTTTGTGTTGCCGCCTGCACGGCAGGCATTGCGCATACCTATATCGCACGCGAGAAACTCATTAAGGGTGCGAACGCCTTAAATTACGCCATTAAAGTGGAAACCCAAGGCACCATTGGTACGGAGAATGAATTAACGCCCGAGGAGATAGCCGCAGCCGATGTCGTTATTTTGGCTATCGATATCAAAATAACAGGCGAAGAGCGATTTAAGGGTAAACCCGTCGTTCGAGTAAAAACGGAGGTCGTTATTAAATCTCCAATTAAATTTCTGGAAAAAGTCGCTAGTTCTTTAGCGGGTGCCTGAATAGCTAATTTTCGGGGTAATCATAATGAACACCAGAAAAATCACCGTTGGACAGGAAATAAAACGGCATCTCCTTACCGGTATTTCCTGGATGATCCCGCTCATTGTCGCCGCCGGGATCTGTATTGCCCTCGGTCAGGTGATCGGCGGCCCGGATGTCGGCAAGCAAACCGGCAGCATCGCGTGGATGCTCAACCAGATCGGCGGCTGGGGCATGGGGCTGATTGTACCGCTGATCAGCGCCGCTATCGCTTACTCCATTGCCGATCGTCCCGGCTTCGCTCCCGGCCTGATTGTCGGCTTTATCTGCGGTCAGATTCAAACCGGGTTTATCGGCGGGATTCTCGGCGGCTTCTTAGTCGGCTATACCGTGCTGCTGCTGCGTCGCTACATCAAGCTGCCCACCTCGATGCAGGGACTGATGCCTGTCATGATCCTGCCGCTGCTCAGCACCATTATCGCCGGGCTGCTGATGATGACGTTTATCGGCCAGCCCATCGTCTGGCTGCAAAAAGCGCTGATTCATCTGCTGGAATCCATGCAGGGCGGCTCGAAATTCCTGATGGGGGCGATTTTGGGGGCGATGGCAACCTTCGATTTCGGCGGACCGGTGAACAAGACGATGTCGCTCTTCGCGGACGGCATGCTGGTCGATGGCATCTACGGACCGGAAGCCGTCAAATTTGTCGGCTCAATGATTCCGCCTTTCGGCATCACGCTGTCCTTCCTGCTGACCCGCTACAAATACACCCGCGCTGAAAAAGAGGCGCTAAAAGCCGCCTTCCCGATGGGGATCTGCATGATTACCGAAGGGGTGATCCCGATTGCCGCACGCGACTTGTTCAGGGTGGTTGCCAGCTGCGTCGTCGCCTCGGCCATTGCGGGCGGACTCATCATGGTCTGGGGCGTGGAGGCGCCCGTGCCACACGGCGGCATGTTTGTGGTTCCGCTGTTTACCAAGCCGCTGATGTTCTGTCTGGCGCTCGGTATCGGCACGGTCATCTGCGGCGTGATGCTGTCGCTGATTAAGAAACGCGTCACGCAGGCAGATGAAGAGTTCGACGACGTTGACGACAGCAGCGTTCGTGACGAAGACATTAAATTCACTCTCGAATAACAGGAGCCGCCATGTATGCCGCAATGAAAACCCTCATTGATGACGCGTATCAACAGCAGTATGCCGTGCTCGCCATCAACTGTTTCAATCTGGAGACCGCACGTGCGGCCATAGCCGCCGCCGAGCAACAGCGTGCGCCGCTGATTCTTAATGTGTATCAGGGCCACAGCACGCACTTTCCGCCGCACCTCGCGGTGCCGCTAGTCAACGCGCTGGCCGAGCAGGCCACCGTTCCAGTGGCGCTCAGTCTGGATCACGGCACAGCTTTCAGCCTGATTGGGCAGGCGTTCCGCGCCGGCTTTACCGGACTGATGATCGATGCCTCCAGCCATCCGCTGGCGGAAAACATCCTGCGCACAAAGCAGGTAGTCACCATCGCGGCGACCGCAGGCGTCTGTGTGGAAGGCGAGCTTGGGCATATCGCCGATGCGCCCGTCTACGACCAAGAGGATGCCGCAGTGAAAATGACACAGGTGGAAGACGTCATTCCCTTTATCCGGCAAACCGGTATCGACCTGCTTGCCGTGTCGGTCGGCACCGCCCATGGCATTTATCCACCGGGGGTGACGCCACGGATTGATTTTGAGCGTCTCGAAGCCCTGCATCGGGAATCGACCGTGCCGCTAGCGCTGCACGGCGGTAGCGGCACCAAGGCCGACGATATTCGCCGCGTCAGCCGTCACGGTGTCGCCAAAATCAACGTTGGCGCAGCCGTTTTTGAAGCAGGAAAAACCGTGTTGCAGCGGGCGCTGCATCAGCACCCAGCGACAGAGCTGTCCGACCTGCTGGCGACGATGGAATCCGCCTGCCGCGATGTGGTCGCCGATTATCTCAGTTGGTCCGGTTCCGCCAACCAAGCCTGATCGTTCGTCCTTTACCGACTTTCGCCATCAGTGGTTTTCCACTGGTACAGGAACATTTTGCCCTTTATCCGACACAGGAGAGACATAACATGTTGATTTCAATGACCGATATCCTTAAGCCCACGCGTGAACATCGCTTCGCTATCGGCGCCTTTAACGTGGCCGACAGCTGCTTTATCCGCGCCGTGGTGGAAGAAGCCGAAGCAACGAATACTCCAGCCATTATCTCTATCCACCCGAGCGAGCTGGAATTCGTGACCGATGAATTCTTCGCCTATGTGCGAGAAAGAACATTGCGTAGCCCGGTGCCGTTTGTCATCCACCTCGATCATGGCGCGTCGATCGCACACGTCCTGCGCGCTATTCAGTGCGGATTTACCTCCGTGATGATCGACGGTTCGCTGCTGCCTTATGAAGAAAACGTGGCGCTTACGACCGAAGTGGTGAAGCTGGCACATGCCGTTGGTGTTTCCGTGGAGGGGGAATTAGGGACGATTGGTGATACTGGCACCACGATAGAAGGCGGCGTTAGCAAAGTGATCTACACCGACCCCGAGCAGGCGGAAGATTTCGTCAACCGGACGGGCGTTGATACGTTAGCCGTCGCTATCGGCACCGCGCACGGTATCTATCCCAAAGACCTGAAGCCAGAGCTGCAAATGCATATCCTGCGGGATATCTCGCAGCGGGTCTCGATTCCGCTCGTCCTGCACGGTGGTTCCGCCAACCCAGACGCCGAAATTGCCGAAGCGGTAACGCTTGGCGTGGGCAAAATCAATATCTCCAGCGACATGAAATTCGCCTATTTCCAGAAAGCGCGGGAAATCCTCAGCCGTGAAACCTGGTGGGATCCGAATGCCATCTACCCAGAACCGATTAAGGCGGCAAAAGAGGTGATTCGCTACAAAATGGCGCTCTTCGGTTCGACAGGCAAAGCCGATTTATATTGATACCCAATGCGTCAGGTTGGCATGTTCACGAAACCAATCTGGCGCTTCACGATAAAAACAACATATTAATAGTGCTAATTAATTTTATTAACCTAATTCTGAAAATCAAACGTTCTGTCTTTTCAACCCCGTCTATACTTTAATTATTTTAATCAAATAGCTTTCCAGTGTCATTTACTAACGACATGAAATAGTAGACAAAAAAGGGGATTTTATGAACGCAACAGCTGAACTTTACGAATCAAAGAAGATTTCATGGGGCAGTATCATCGCTGGCGTTGTCACCGTATTAGCCGTTTCTTTACTGCTTTCCACATTAGGCACAAGTTTCGGCCTCGCCATTGTCGATCCTTTATCGGATGAACCGGTCAGCGGCGTTGGCACCACCGTTCTACTGTGGTCGTCTTTATCTATTATCATCAGTTTGGCTGCGGGCGGATTTATTGCGGGGAGGCTGGCCGCGATTGATGGCATCATTCATGGTTTTATGGTCTGGGCAACAACACTGCTCGTGGCCGTGATTCTCGGCGGGATGCTGATTGGCGGTACACTGAAAGCAACGGGTAATGCACTAGGCTCTGTCGCTTCTGCGACAGGTAGTGCGCTGTCCGGCGCAGGTTCGGCCGTGGGAGGGGGTCTTCAAGGGCTGGCGAATCTTGGTTCTCAGGCATTTGGTAACATTGAACTAGATTCTTCATTACAACCGGAAGAAATCACTCAGGAAGTTGCCAACGCGCTGCGTAAAAGTGATATCGACTCCCTCCATCCTGACTATATGAAACAACAGTTGGAGGCCGCGAAAAAAGATATTAGCACAGCGGTGAAAGCCATCGCGGTAAACGGTGAAGACAGTGAAAAAGTGATTCAGGACCTTCTGGCCAAACTAAAAAAACGTGGTGAAGCATTAACTCAGGATGTCGATCGTGACAGCCTGACCAAAACGCTAGCGGATAATACCAGCCTGTCACAGGACGAGGTGAATAAAACCGTCGATAATCTGATTGCCGCGAAAAACAAAACCGCTGAGTTAGTGAATACCCGCTTGCAGGATGTCGAAGCCAACATTGAGCAGGCAAAACAGCAGTATGAGGCGCTAAAACAAAAAGCACGTGAGCAAGCTGCAGAAGCCGCCGCCGCAGGTGCGAAAGCCGCGCTGTGGTCCTTCTTTGCGCTGTTAATTGGTGCCATCGTCAGCCTGTTTTCTGGTCTATGGGGGGTTAAAACCAGCGCACGCTATCGCCACACTGCACAAGTATAGGGATGAACGCCGCGTGATAGTGTTTGTCACAAGACAGTAAAAAAACGGCCACGAAGATAACCTAGTGGCCGTTTTTTATCGGATAAATACACCGACGTTAGACCTCGATCTCCGCCTTGTCGCCCTTCTCTTGCAGCCAGTTGCGGCGATCTTCAGAACGTTTCTTCGCTAGCAGCATATCCATCATCGCCATCGTCTGATCGACATCGTCTTCGTTGATGGTCAACTGCACCAGACGGCGAGTGTTGGGATCCAGCGTGGTTTCACGCAGCTGTAGCGGGTTCATTTCGCCCAGACCTTTAAAGCGCTGTACGTTAGGCTTGCCTTTCTTGCGCTTAAGCTGTTCCAGCACGCCCGCTTTTTCCTCTTCGTCCAGCGCGTAGTACACCTCTTTGCCCAGATCGATACGGTACAACGGCGGCATGGCAACATAAACGTGCCCGCCCTGAACCAGTGCCCGGAAATGGCGGACAAACAGCGCGCACAGCAGCGTCGCAATGTGCAGACCATCGGAATCCGCATCCGCCAGAATACAGATCTTGCCGTAACGCAGTTGGCTGAGATCGGCGCTGTCAGGATCGATACCGATCGCGACTGAAATATCGTGTACTTCCTGCGACGCCAGAACCTCATCGGAGGACACTTCCCAGGTATTCAGGATCTTACCTTTCAATGGCATGATCGCCTGGAATTCACGTTCGCGCGCCTGCTTCGCCGACCCGCCCGCCGAATCCCCTTCTACCAGGAACAGCTCCGTCCGGTTAAGATCCTGCGAGGTACAATCGGCCAGCTTGCCAGGTAGCGCTGGCCCACTGGTCAGCTTTTTACGCACCACTTTCTTGGCGGCGCGCATACGGCGCTGAGCGCTGGAAATCGCCAGCTCGGCCAACTGCTCCGCAGCCTGTACGTTCTGGTTCAGCCACAGGCTGAAAGCATCTTTCACCACGCCGGACACAAACGCGGCGCACTGGCGAGAAGAAAGGCGTTCTTTGGTCTGCCCGGCAAACTGCGGTTCCTGCATTTTGACCGACAGCACGTAAGCACAGCGTTCCCAGATGTCATCTGCACTCAGCTTCACACCGCGCGGCAGAATATTGCGGAATTCACAGAATTCACGCATCGCATCCAGTAGTCCCTGACGCAGGCCGTTAACGTGCGTCCCGCCCATTGGCGTCGGGATGAGGTTAACGTAGCTTTCCGTCAGCAGCTCACCGCCTTCCGGCAGCCAGAGCAGCGCCCAGTCCACGGCTTCCGTATCGCCAGTAATCGACCCCAGAAACGGTTTTTCCGGCAGCGTGATCAGACCATTTACCGCCTCGCACAGGTAGTCATTCAGGCCATCCTGATAGCACCAGCGCTGCTCGGTGTTGTTAACTTTATCTTTGAAGATGATTTCCACACCAGGGCATAAGACCGCTTTGGCCTTAAGCAGATGTGTCAAACGGGAGACGGAAAAACGGGCGCTGTCGAAGAATTTTTCATCCGGCCAGAAATGCACGCGCGTTCCGGTGTTACGACGTCCGCAGGTGCCGGTCACGGTGAGTTCCTGCACTTTATCGCCGTTTTCAAACGCGATGTCGTACACCTGACCATCGCGCTTAACGGTAACTTCAACGCGGGTAGACAGGGCGTTCACCACGGAAATCCCTACGCCGTGCAAGCCGCCCGAAAACTGGTAGTTTTTACCGGAAAATTTGCCGCCTGCATGCAAACGACACAGGATCAGTTCAACGGCGGGTACGCCTTCTTCCGGGTGGATATCCACCGGCATCCCACGACCGTCATCAATGACTTCCAGCGACTGATCGGCGTGCAGAATCACATCAATTCGGCGTGCATGACCCGCCAGCGCTTCATCAACGCTGTTATCTATGACCTCTTGTCCCAGATGGTTAGGACGCGTGGTATCGGTGTACATTCCCGGACGACGGCGCACCGGTTCCAGTCCGCTGAGTACTTCAATCGCATCAGCGTTATAACTTGATTGAGCCATAGTTTGCGTTAATTCTTTGAGTTCAGTGAATGGTGTTTAACGAACCGCTTTCGGCGGATCGTTTTTCAATGCATAGGTGGCGATTCAGTCTGTCGTGAGCCCTAAAAAATTCACAATCGGTGCGAAAAAGTGCTCAAATCCGACAAAGGCATGATTGCCCCCTGACTCCACAGTTTGACGGCAGGCCGTGTAATACGCGACTGCCTGACGATAGTCCAGAACCTCATCCCCTGTCTGCAACAGCAGCCAGAGCAAATCCGGCGATTCCAGTCGGTCAACCTGCATGACCTTCAGATCGTAAACGTGCCGAGACTCTAGCACATATTTTTCACCGGTGTAGGGGTTCTGATATTCGCCAAGATGGTCCAGCAACAGTTCAAACGGCTTCACCGCAGGGTTCACCACCACGGCAGGCAGCATAAAACACTGGGACAGCCAGGTGGCATAATAACCACCGAGGGAAGAGCCAACAATGCCCACCGGACGACCGGCCCGCTCCATAATCAGCGACTCCATCATCTCAGCCGCCTCTGACGGATACGGTGGGAGCTGTGGAATCACCATATCAATTTCAGGATGCTGCTCTGCCAGCCACGTTTGCAGAGCCGTCGCTTTCGCCGACTGTGGCGTACTGTTGAAGCCGTGCAGATAAAGAAGCGTTGGCATTAGTAACCGTCCGAATCCATGTCAGGCAGGAATTCGCTGCCTGAGAGGCGATAGACCTCGGTTTCCAGACGGCCATCCGGCAGCAGGTCCAGATAGCGCCAGCCCGGTGCCACGTCATCAATGGTGAAGTTAGTACAGTGCGGTTTGAACTGTACGCAGGTCGACGGCGTGGCCAGCAAGCGGCGGCCATGCCAGTCAAAATCCATCTCCTGATGAATATGACCACACAGCACGGTGTTCACCTGCGGATAGCGATCCAGCACCGCAGACAGATTATGTGCGTTACGCAAGCTATGCTGATCGAGCCAGGTACAGCCAGAAGGATGCGGATGATGGTGCAGCAGCAGCAGCGTAAAGCGATCGGGCTGACTTTTCAGACTGCGCTCCAGCCATTCAAGCTGGTATTCGCTCAGCTCTCCGTGTGGGACGCCGAACACCTGACTGTCCAACAGGATGATCTGCCACTTGTCGCCCAGCAGCACATGCTTGGACGGTGCAATACCGGCGTCAGCCAGCGCATCGACCATCGCCGGTTGGAAATCGTGGTTACCCGGGAGCCATACGCAAGGTGCAGGGATCTGCGCAATCCCGCGAGAGAAATGGTGATAGGCTTGCAGCGTGTGATCCTGCGCCAAATCGCCCGTCGCGACGATCAAATCAAACGCATCCTGCCGAGCCTGGATGGCATTCAGCACAGCGTGATAGCTACGATAGGTGTTGATACCCAGCAAGGTTTCATGCTCGCCCGCAAAAAGATGGGTATCTGTTATTTGTAAAATCCTGACTCTGGCGCCACTCGCCACAGGCAGTGTCAACAGGCTTTCCAAATGGTGTCCTTGGTTACGTAAATCTGTCTCTACCCGTCATCTTCCAAATTGCAGAATACGCTGCCTTCCCTTGTTGGTTCGACTGTCGTCGTCCTGCGTCTTGAAATCTATTGGGTATCAAAAACCGGTATCGACATCGAACCATACGCCAAACAATACTTTAGCCAATCAGCAAGAAACTGATTAATTTGATGCTTTTCGTCACGTTGATGTAACTTCTTATTAGGATAATCATAACGTGCTTTGAAGCGAAAGATCTGCTGGCTGGCACACACTTCCGCAACCAACGCATCATGATACAACCTAACGCTCATCATTGGCAGGCTCCAGTAACTGACAGTGGGCGCTGTCTGCTTAATTTCCACCAATGAGGTATAGCGAGTAGACTCAAGAATCGTCAGTTGATAGACCGCATTATTGACGTGATAAACCGCGATTTCGCCGACTTCATCAATTTTTGGCAGCAAACGCCGCAATTGCATGAAGTTGGTTTCACATAGCCTCATCATGGCCGGGAAATCCGGAGTATAACGTTTCATAAATTCAATCCACCCACTCACGTTTCAGTTCTTCATGGTGCAACGCCAACCATTGCAAGGCAATGACAGACGCCGCGTTATCAACGATGCCTTCTTCAACCCATTGATAACTTTGTTTACGGCTCACCACATGTACGCGGATATCTTCATTCTCTTCCGCCAGACCGTGGATACCTTTCGCAGTACGCGTATCCACTTCGCCCACGATCACCGCCAGACGCTCGCTGGTGCCGCCGGGGCTGGCAAGATAGCTGATTATCGGTCGGCAACGGCCAACCCTTAATCCGGCTTCTTCCTCTGCTTCGCGCCGCGCCACTTCTTCATGGCTTTCTCCTGGCTCAATCATGCCAGCCACCAGCTCAAACAGCCAGGGAGACGCGCTGGTGTCGTAGGCAGCGATACGAATCTGTTCGATTAATACCACTTCATCACGCACCGGATCGTAAGGCAGTAACACCACGGCATGGCCACGTTCGAAGATCTCACGGCTGACCTCACCGCTCATGCCGCCATTAAACAAGCGATGACGGAAACGGTAGCGCTCCAGCGAAAAAAAACCGTCGTACAGCGTTTCGCGTGCAATAATTTCTACATCATCTTTGGTGAAAGTAACCGGACCGGATACGGAAGACGCCATGGCTGTACTCCTGTAACAAGTATTAATGGAATCCGGTATTGTATGGCGGAATCCGCTGTCATTATACTCATCATTGTTTTTGAACGTTTATTAGGCGTGACGTCGGCCAAGTGAGGGGATTCTCACCCATCGCATCACTTTTCGGTGCCTTACTGAACAGAAAAACGCCGCACTGAATCATCCAACAGGTCAATTTACCTGGACCTGTGGGCATATTCCGCTGAAAGATGGCACGTTCAGCTACCTTATCCTATTGGCAGATTCTGATAGAATCGACAATTATTCGTCTACAGACAGCGCTACCATAGCGAGATTGCTGCACAACAAGGAATGCAAATGAAGAAATTGCTCCCTCTTCTTATTGGTCTGAGCCTGGGTGGTTTTAGCGCCATGAGTCAGGCGGAAAACCTGTTACAAGTCTACCAGCAGGCAAAAAGCACCAACCCTGATTTACGCAGCTCTGCGGCAACCCGCGACGCCGCGTTTGAAAAAATTAATCAAGCGCGCAGCCCGTTACTGCCTCAACTTGGTTTAGGCGCTGACTATACCTATAACAGAGGCTACCGTGACAGCAAAGGCGTAGACAGCAACGTCAAGGGCGCTTCACTGCAATTGACCCAGACCTTGTTCGACATGTCTAAATGGCGTGCGCTGACGTTGCAGGAAAAACAAGCGGGTATTGAAGACGTTACCTATCAGACCGCTCAGCAAAACCTGATGCTGAACACAGCAACCGCCTATTTCAACGTCCTGCGGGCTATTGACTCGCTGTCCTACATCAATGCGCAGAAGCAGGCGATTTATCGCCAGTTGGATCAGACCACACAGCGTTTCAACGTGGGTCTGGTTGCGATTACCGACGTCCAGAACGCCCGTGCACAGTATGACAGCGTGCTGGCAAATGAAGTGTTGACCCGCAATACGCTGGATAACGCGTTAGAATCACTGCGTCAGATCACCGGCAATTTCTACCCACAGCTGGCCGGTCTGAACATCGAGCGTTTCTCCACCCAGAAACCTGAAGCGGTTAATAACCTGCTGAAAGAAGCGGAAAATCGCAACCTGAACCTGTTGTCCGCACGTTTGAGCCAGGATTTGGCACGTGAGCAGATTCGCTCCGCCGAAACAGGCTACATGCCGACGTTGGATCTCACCGCATCGACGGGCGTGAGCGATACCCGCTATTCCGGTTCACGGACAAATAGTGGCAACTTCAACGACAGCGACGCCGGGCAGCACAAAGTCGGCATCAACTTCACCCTGCCACTCTACAGTGGTGGCGCGACTAACTCTCAGGTGAAACAGGCGCAGCATAGCTATGTTAGCTCTAGTGAGTTACTGGAAAGCGCACACCGTTCTGTGATCCAGACAGTCCGTTCATCGTTTAACAATATTTCTGCGTCCATCAGCAGCATCAATGCTTACAAACAGGCGGAAGTGTCTGCACAAAGCTCTCTGGATGCAATGGAAGCGGGTTATCAGGTAGGCACGCGCACCATCGTTGACGTACTGGATGCCACCACTACGCTGTATAACGCCAAACAGCAGCTCTCTAGCGCTCGTTATGATTACCTGATCAATCAGCTAAACATAAAGTCCGCACAGGGCACGCTGAGCGAAACCGATCTACAAGCGCTGAATGCGTCACTGGGCCAACCGGTATCCACCACGCCAGCCGTAACTGACAACAGCGCCCCGCTGACCACTACTGCCTCGGCGCAGCGTTAATCGGTAGCCGCGTTTGAAAGCATCAAATACAGGGGAACCACGGTTCCCCTTTTTTATACCCGTGCTTTTTCCACAAAATAACGCGACAGCACCAGAAAGCAGGAACCACCTTCTTTCGCTATAAAGCGAAACGTTGCACAACAGAATGTATAGCAACGTAAAGACACCTTCAGTTACACCTATTGCCGCTTTAAATTCAAGCAGCCTTCCCCTATTCTTAGGCACACTTATTTGTTATTGGCCGTGATGCTTTGCTCTGGGATAAACACGATGAAACGTACAAAAAATATTAATCAGGAAACGTTCCGCAAGGAATGGCGGACGCACCGTCTGGCACCTGTTGCTTTGGCCGTCAGCGCCGTATTTTTCCTCGCGGGTTGCGAACAAACCGATGAAACCGTCTCCCTCTATCAGAATGCGGATGATTGTTCGTCAGCGAACCCGTCAATGGCTGCCCAGTGCACCACTGCATACAATAATGCGTTAAAAGAAGCAGAAAAAACGGCACCAAAATACGCAACGAAAGAAGACTGCGTAGCGGAATTTGGCGAAGCGCAGTGTACTCAAACGCCTGCACCAGCACAGGCCGGTATGGCAGCAGAATCTCAGCAGGGCGGCGGTATGTCCTGGATGCCGTTGATGGCCGGTTACATGATGGGCCGAATGATGGGTGGTGGTGCCGGTTTCGCACAGCAGCCGCTGTTCAGTCCAAAAACGCCAGCCAGCCCGGCCAATGGCCAGTTCGTTGATGCCGCTGGTAAAAACTACGGCAACGCGACAACAGGCCGCACGATGACCGTGCCGAAAACCGCACTGGCACCGAAGCCTGCAACGACCTCAACCATCACGCGTGGTGGCTTTGGTGAAACCGTCGCGAAGCAAAACAGCATGCAGCGCAGCAGCGCCAGTTCAAGTTCCAGCTCTTCCCGTAGCATGGGCGGCTGAGGACGTATTAGATGAAGCGGATAGATATTACAGCGCGTCCTGACTGGCAGGAAAAAGCCACCGAATTTGGTTTTCGCTTCCACACCATGTATGGCGAGCCCTACTGGAGCGAAGAGGCTTACTACCAGTTCACGCTTGCTCAGATCGAAGAGCTGGAAGAAGCCACAGCCGAGCTGCACCAGATGTGTCTGCAGGTGGTGGAAAAAGTCGTCAACAGCGACGCTCTGCTCGCCAAATTCCGAATTCCCAAACACACCTGGGAATTCGTCAGACATTCATGGCGCACCAATCAGCCTTCGCTGTATTCACGCCTCGATCTGGCATATGACGGCAAATCCCCAGCCAAGCTGCTGGAGAACAATGCGGATACGCCAACGTCTCTGTACGAAGCGGCCTTTTTCCAATGGCTTTGGCTGGAAGATCAAATCAACGCCGGAAACCTGCCGCAGAATTCAGACCAGTACAACAGCATTCAGGAAAAGCTGATCGAACGCTTTGAAGAGCTAAAGCTCAATCACGGCTTCGGCCTGCTGCACTTCGCCTGCTGTCAGGATACGGAAGAAGATCGCGGCACGGTGCAATACCTTCAGGATTGTGCGCTGGAAGCCGGTCTGCCGAGCGAATTTCTGTACATTGAGGAAATTGGCCTCGGTGAGAAAGGCCAGTTCACCGACCCTGAAAATCAGGTAATTGGTAATCTGTTCAAGCTGTATCCGTGGGAGTTCATGCTGCGCGAGATGTTTTCCACCAAGCTGGAAGATGCGGGCGTGCGCTGGCTGGAACCGGCCTGGAAAAGCATTATTTCCAATAAAGCGCTGCTGCCAATGCTGTGGGAAATGTTCCCGAACCATCCCAACCTGCTTCCTGCCTATTTCGCGGAAGATGAACACCCTGAACTAGACAGCTACGTCATTAAGCCGCTGTTTTCACGCGAAGGGGCGAACATCCAGATCGTCGAAAATGGCAAAGAGATTGCGTCAGCCGACGGCCCTTACGGCGAAGAAGGGATGATCGTCCAGCAGTACCATCAACTGCCAAAATTCGGCGACAGCTACACGCTGATTGGTAGCTGGCTGGTAAACGATCAACCTTGCGGTATCGGCGTACGTGAAGATCGCGCCCTGATCACTCAGGATCTCTCGCGCTTCTATCCGCATATCATTCTGGATTAAGCCGCAAAATTGAAACTAATAAGGCACGGTGAAAACCGTGCCTTCTCATTTCTGCCACAAAAAGCGGATTATCCCACCTGCACCGACAGCATACTCAGCGAACCCATTTCAAGCCCATCGACCGGAATGCCGATCGCCTCTTTACCGTCCCAGCTTCCCAGCACATAGAGCAGCGGGAAATAGTGATCGGGCGTCGGGTTGGATAATGCGGCACCGTCATGCTGCATAAAATTAACCAGCGGATGGTCGTCGCCCTGATAAGTCAGGTTATCACGCACAAATTGATTGAACGAAATGGCCCACGGATACGGCTCAGCGTCGCCGTCCCATTTCACCATCCGCAGGTTATGCACGACGTTGCCACTCGCCACAATCATGAAGCCTTCATCACGCAGGGCTGCCAGTTTGCGCCCTAATTCGTAGTGATACGCGGCAGGCTGCGTGCCATCCACGCTCAGTTGCACAACGGGAATATCCGCATCGGGATACATCTTGATCAGCACACCCCAGGAGCCGTGATCCAAACCCCATTGGCTCTGATCGGCGGTAACGGGATACGGTGCCAGCACCTGTTGGATCCTCGCCGCCAATTCAGGCGAACCGGGTGCCGGATACTGGGTATCAAACAGCGCCTGTGGGAAGCCGCCAAAATCATGGATGGTGCGTGGGTTTTCCATCGCCGTTACGGCGGTGCCACGGGTATACCAGTGGGCAGAAACCGCGATAATCGCCTTCGGACGCGGCAGCGTCTCACCCAGCGTTTGCCATGCCTGCGTATACACATTGTTTTCCAACACGTTCATCGGGCTACCGTGGCCGAGGAACAGTGCAGGCATCCGGGAAGTGTTGTTCATAGTCATATCCTCTGAAAGATGTCAGCGAGCGTGCAGCCGCACGCGATAGCCTTACTTTACGCGCTTTATGACACAGAAAAAGTCAGAGTTATGTGATGGAGAACATCAATTAATTTGAAAGGTATGGCATACATGGCAGGATGAAAGAAAAAGCCTCCTGCCGAAGCGGCGGTTTTATGATGAAGGGCGTTGACCGTTGAGCCGCTTTCTTTCATAAAAAGCGTCGTGGACAGTCATTCATCTTACCTGCCCCCACAAAGCAAAACCCCGCCGAAGCGAGGTTTCATAATGAAGGGCGTTGATCGTTGAGCCGCGTTCTTTCATAAAAAGCGTCGTGGACAGTCATTCATCTTACCTGCCCCCATAAAGCAAAACCCCGCCGAAGCGGGGTTTTATGATGAAGGGAGTTGACCGTTAAGCCGGGTTCTGTCGTGGACAGTCATTCATCTAGGCCAGCAATCACTCACTGGCTCAAGCAGCCTACCCGGGTTCAGTACGGGCCGTACCATGTGAACCCCTATTTGGCCTTGCTCCGGGTGGAGTTTACCGTGCCACGAACTGTTGCCAGTCGCGCGGTGCGCTCTTACCGCACCCTTTCACCCTTACCTGATCCCACTTGCGTGGGCCATCGGCGGTTTGCTCTCTGTTGCACTAGTCGTAGGCTTGCGCCTCCCAGGCGTTACCTGGCACCCTGCCCTATGGAGCCCGGACTTTCCTCCCCTCCACCTGTCTCCCCCGAAAGGGACGGCAGTGAAGCGGCGACTGTCTAGTCAACTCCGGCGCGGATGATAGGGCAAATTGCCCTACTTGTCATCCTCCGATTCACCGCTATCGCCTTCTTGCTCCAGCCCATAGCGGTAAAGCGCGTTTTTCTTCACTCCGTGAATCTCTGCCGCCAGCGCCGCCGCTTTCTTCAACGGTAGCTCGGCACGCAATAGCGTCAGCGTGCGCAACGCTTCCGCAGACAGCGCGCTGTCGTCAACCTGATGCCCTTCCACAATCAGCACCATTTCCCCTTTGCGCCGATTCTCATCTTCTTTCACCCAGGCCAGTAGTTCGCCCACGGGCGCACCGTGAATCGATTCCCAGGTTTTGGTGATTTCACGAGCCAGCACCACGTAGCGCTCAGCTCCCAGCACCTCACTGATATCCTGCAGGCTGTCCAAGAGACGATGTGTGGATTCGTAGAAAATCAGCGTACGGGGTTCTTCCCCTAGCTCACGCAGCTTATCCTTGCGACCTTTGGTTTTGGCGGGCAGAAAACCTTCATAGCAAAAACGGTCAGACGCCAGACCGGACGCGGAGAGCGCCGTTATCGCCGCGCAAGCGCCCGGCAGCGGCACCACGCGAACGCCTGCTTCACGGCAGCGTCGAACCAAATGGTAACCGGGGTCGTTAATCAGCGGCGTGCCCGCATCTGAAACCAGCGCGATGCTTTGTCCTGACTGCAATTTAGCCAGTAAGACATCCGCTTTTTGTTGTTCGTTATGATCGTGTAATGCGAACAGTCGCGCATTAATCGCAAAATGTTGTAACAGCAGACCGGTATGGCGGGTATCCTCTGCGGCGATCAGATCAACGCTCGCCAATACCGCTAGCGCACGCTGCGTGATGTCGCCCAGATTGCCGATTGGCGTGGGGACAATGTAGAGGGTAGATGCAGAAATGTCTGCTTGTTGGTCTTGATTCATTGTTTCATCCGGGTTGCCGATTTAATATTGAGCATCTTTAAAAAAAATCACTGGATACAGTATGCTTCCCTTTCATTTCGTCCGTACCCAGGCAGGGCGTGTTATCCCTGTTTTGTTAGCGGCACTGTTTCTCGCAGGCTGTCCAAGTCATGCACCGCAGAGCCCACAACCCGAGGTTCAGGGCAAAGCCGACGCATCATCCGATTATTATCTGCAACAGATGCAGCAAAGTAGCGATAATAACAAGGCTGACTGGCAATTACTTGCTATTCGTTCCCTGTTACAGGAAGGGAAAGCCCCTCAGGCAAGCCAGCAGTTCAATGCACTGCCAGAAAAGTTGAGCGCAGCGCAAAAGCAAGAACAGCAGTTACTCAGTGCGGAACTGTCCGCTGCCCAAAACAATATGGATGCGGCTAAAGCAGCGCTGAGCCAGCTTGATGTGGGCGCGCTTTCCGATGAGCAAAAGCAGCGTTACTACCAGACGCAAATCAAAACAGCACAAGGTCGTACGTCCATTGAGCTGCTGCGAGCCTATATCGCTCAAGAGCCGCTGCTGAAAGGCGACGAGCATCAGATGAACCTCGATCAGACCTGGCTGGCGTTAACGCAAATGTCGCCACAAGAGTCGAACTCTCTGCTGATTAATGCGAATGAAAATGTGCTGCAAGGCTGGATCGATCTGCTTAATAACTATCAGGATAACCGTACTTCTCCCGATCAGTTAAAGAGTGCGATTCAGGATTGGCAAACTCGCTATCCACACCATCCTGCTGCAAAAACGCTACCTACGCAGTTGAATCAGGTCATTAACTATCAGCAGTCATCGGTGAACAGCATCGCATTGCTGTTGCCACTCAATGGTCAGGCGCAGGTTTTCGCCAATGCCATCCAGCAAGGCTTTAACGCAGCCAAGAACGGTCAGATAGCCACCGCAGCCGTATCTGCGCCTGCTGCAGCACCGTCAGCGGACGCCACGCAAGCTGAACAGGTCACCCCATCGTCAGAGGGTCAGAATGCCCAATCGCCCGCGCCTTACAGCGATCAGGCGGTAGCCTCCCCGACGCCTGCATCGGAAGCACAGGCGACAAGCGCTGGGCTGTCCAGCTCACTCCCGGTTAAAGTGTATGATACGTCCTCACAACCGCTGGCGAATATTCTCACACAGGCACAGCAAGATGGCGCTTCGCTGGTCATCGGTCCGTTACTGAAAAATGAAGTCGATCAGTTGGCGAACAGCCAGTCACCACTAAATATTTTGGCGTTGAACCAGCCGGAACACGTCGAAAATAGCGCTAACATCTGCTACTTCGCCCTCTCTCCAGAAGATGAAGCCCGAGACGCGGCAAAATTTATCCATCAGCAGGGTAAACAGCAGCCGCTGATTCTAGCCCCCCGCGGAGCACTGGGTGACCGTATCATTAACGCATTCGCTCAGGCCTGGAACCAGCAAAGCGGCACCAGCGCTCTGCAACAGCGCTTTGGCAACACGGCAGAGTTAAAACAGGCCATTAATAGCGGCGCGGGCTTAAGCCTGAACGGTCAGCCTGTTAACGTGTCGCAACAGCAGGCACAGCCAGGCACCACCATCGGCGGCTTGACCATCCCGTCACAGGTTCAACCGACGACCAGTTCGTCTGTCAGCGGTAATATTGATGCGGTCTATATCATCGCAACGCCAGACGAGCTGGCGCTGATTAAGCCGATGATCGACATGCGCACCACGTCACGCGCACGTCCGGCGCTCTACGCCAGCTCACGTAGCTTCCAGGCTGGATTAGGGCCAGACTTCCGTCTCGAAATGGAAGGGTTGCAGTTCAGCGATATTCCGCTGTTAGCCGGTGCGAACCCAGCGCTGATGCAGCAGGTCAGCAGCCAGTTTAAAAACGATTACTCGTTAGTCCGTTTGTATGCCATGGGGATGGACGCCTGGACGCTCGCCAGCCACTTCGGTGAAATGCGCCAGATTCCAGGCCACCAGATCCCTGGGGCAACAGGAATGCTGAGTTCAGGGCCGGATTGCACCATCAATCGGCAGCTAACCTGGCAGCAATATCGTCAGGGCCAACTGGTACCCGTTCTCTGAATCAGCGAGCGGCTGGCGCAGTTTACGAACAACAGGCCCGGCGTTATCTTGAACGCGCGGGTCTGACCTTCACCGCTGCGAATGTTACGCTACGCGGCGGGGAACTGGATTTGATCATGCGCGATCGCCATATTTGGGTGTTTGTCGAAGTGCGCTATCGGCGCAACGCCCATTTTGGTGATGCCGCAGCCAGCGTCACCCGACGCAAACAGCAGCGGTTGTTGCATGCCGCCGCCGTGTGGTTGGCACAGCGAGGTGCCAGCTTTGACACAGTGGATTGCCGTTTTGACGTGCTGGCAATTACAGGCGAACAGTTCGACTGGCTCCCTAACGCCTTTGCCGCACAGGGATAATATTTTTACCACTCAGGGATATCTTATCCTTGATGGACTTCAATTTACGTAGGTTAATTCAACGTGCTGGATAGAATAAAAGTTTGTTTTACCGAGAGTATTCAAACGCAGATTGCAGCGGCAGAAGCCTTGCCAGACGCCATTTCCCGTGGCGCGATTGCGATGGTGCAGTCTCTGCTAAACGGCAACAAAATTCTGTGCTGCGGTAACGGAACATCAGCAGCCAATTCGCAGCATTTTGCCGCCAGCATGATTAACCGCTTTGAAGCGGAGCGCCCCAGCTTACCAGCTATCGCACTTAATGCGGATAATGTGGTCTTAACTGCGATAGCGAATGACCGCTTGCATGAAGAGGTCTATGCCAAACAAGTCAGAGCGTTAGGTCAGGCTGGCGACGTACTGCTGGCCATTTCAACCCGTGGCAACAGCCGCGATATTGTTAAAGCCGTAGAGTCTGCCGTTACCCGCGACATGACGATTGTCGCGCTGACCGGCTACGATGGCGGAGAACTGGCCGGGCTGCTCGGGCCGCAGGATGTGGAAATTCGCATCCCGTCACACCGCAGCGCCCGTATTCAGGAAATGCACATGCTGACAGTAAATTGCCTGTGCGATTTAATTGATAACACACTTTTTCCACACCAGAACGATTGAAGGAGCACTACATGAGGATAAGTTCTGCATTTGCCGTGCTGTCTATCGCCCTGCTGCTACAAGGCTGTGTCGGGGTTGTTGCTGTTGGCAGTGCCGTGGCAACCAAAACGGCCACGGACCCGCGTACCGTAGGCACGCAGGTTGACGATGGCACACTGGAAGTCCGCGTGACGAATGCAATCAGCAAAGACGAGCAGTTGAAAAAGGATGCCCGTATCGTTGCAACGGCTTATCAGGGGAAAGTATTGTTAACAGGGCAAGCACCGAGCACAGAAATGGCAAACCGGGCTAAGCAAATCGCCCTCGGCGTGGAAGGCGCAGCTGAAGTCTACAACGAAATACGCCAAGGCACGCCGGTTTCAATGGGAACCGCCTCCATGGATACCTGGATCACCACCAAAGTGCGCTCACAGATTCTGGCAAGCGACACGGTTAAATCCTCTAACGTAAAAGTCACAACGGAAAACGGCGAAGTCTTCCTGTTAGGCCTGGTGACACAGCGTGAAGGCACCTCTGCCGCAGAGATCGCCAGTAAAGTTGGCGGCGTGAAGCACGTCACTACAGCCTTCACCTACCTGCAATAACGCACTTTTTTCTTTAAAAAACAAAAAACCGCTGATGTTGTCATCAGCGGTTTTTTTATCTCTGCGCTTTTTTATCCCGATTCAGGAAAACGTATCTTCGCCCGATTAGGAACCCAACAGAATTATGGCGTAGCCGGATTAAGCAGCCAGAGTGCTCGGCGGGTTTCAACGCTGATGTGGCTCGGTTCTTTATCGCGCGCACCAGCTTCACCGGTGAGCAATTCCGCAAAGCCCGCCTGCCTGATTTGCGTCTGGTAACGAGGCGTTTTCAAACCACGATCCGCCTGCAATAACAGCGGAATCAAGCGGCTGCTTTGCCTGTCCATCGTTTTGCGCGGCCACGCCTTGTTTTCATCCAGATACGGTGCCATAAAATCCAACGCCTTTATCACGCTGCTTCCCTTCGGCGTGTGGTACTGCCAGATATTCTCGCCGACGCGGGAAGCCAGCATCGCCATACCCGTTATCGCCTGAAGGTTGAAGTAGCTGTAATGGAAAGAACGGGTACGCGCCAGCTCTTCCGGCTGAGCCCCATCCGGTTGCAGTTGGTGATCCAACTTTTCCCGCTGCAATTGCGCCATGGATTTCACCACGTCGATTTTCCCCAGATACCATGCAATCCCCGCGACCTGTACCGTATACCAGCTACCGTGGTTGTTCTGGGCGGTTGCCTCTTTTTTCCCCAGCTTGCTGGTTTGTAGCCAGTGCAGATAATCGCTCATCCATGTCTGCATCTGCTGTTCATCCTGCGCCGTCCAGCCCGGAGCGTGACGCAGCATAATCAACGAATCGACAATACGGGTGGAAAAATAGCGCCCGTCCAGCACGCCCGAGCCCCTGCCCGGCGCGATGCCCGGCACGCCCTGCGCGAAGTCGAGGTTAGGGTTCATACGCGTAGCGGGGTCGATAAACCAGGTACGGATCATCGACATGGCCTTGTCAGCATAAGCCTGTTTGCCAGAGAAGTACCACGCCAGCGTCAACGCCTGCGTTTGGGCCGTGAATTTTGCCAGCCTTACCCCATCGGTCTCCTCATCCTTGCTGGCAGGGTTTACCTGCCCATCACGACGAATCCAAGGCAAACCATCAGCTTTGTCGGGATCGGGCCACCAGTAGGCGCTGAGGCTCAAATAATCATGCTTTGAACCACTGGGTGGCGTGGATTTCTTTTCCGTCACGCTAGGGTTATTTATTTTCAGCGCGCGATCGGCTTCCGAAATAAGCTGCTCATACGCCATTCGCGTCTGCGGCTTTTCCGTTTTCTGCTGTATCTGCTGTTTTACCGAGGATAGCTGAGACTGCTGCAAGAAGGCGTAGGGATTATCGGGGGATGCCGCTTTAGGCTCCGCGTCCGCACGGGCAACAGAAGCCACACAACACAATGCAACCAGTAAACCTGACCAATAACGTAACCGCATACTTTCTCCTGGTGTCGAAAACACGACCGTTAACGCAAAAATTTCTCGGTATACTAACGAACAAAGTACCTTAATTCAGGTTGTTATCTCGCAAAAACGCGTCGCCACCCATCTGTCTCATCTGGCGCAAGATCCACTGCTGACGTTGAATAACATAGCCGGAGGGCGCATTCGCACGAAAGCGAATGGGGTTCGGCAGCACTGCCGCCAATAAGGCAGATTCGCTTGCCGTCAGCCTGCTAGCAGATTTGTTGAAATAACGTCTGGCGGCCGCTTCCACGCCAAAGATGCCGGGGCCAAATTCGGCGATATTCAGATACACAGTAAGAATCCGCCGTTTCGTCCAGACCAGCTCAACCCCGGTGGTAATACCCGCTTCAAGCCCCTTGCGCACCCAGCTACGCCCATCCCACAGGAACAGGTTCTTCACCATCTGCTGTGAGAGCGTAGAAGCACCGCGAATCCGCTGCGTATTGCGCTCGTTATGCTTCAGTGCCTGACCGATCGCATCAAGATCGAAGCCCCAGTGATCGGGGAATTTTTGATCTTCCGCCGCCATCACCGCCAGCGCCATTTCCGGGGCGATCTCCTCCATCGAAACCCAGTCAGAATGGGCAACGTAGGAGAATTCGCCTTTCAGCCATGCGCTGATCTGCCTGTCGACCATCACCGCAGAGAACGGTACAGGCAGGAAGGAAAACAGCAGGATGCCAGCCAGCCACGCACCGATGACAACCAACAGACTCCGAACAATCAGGCGCTTCAGCCACGTGAATAAGCCTCCACGCCCTCGTTTCCACCTCATTCGGTGAGATCCAATACGCGAGCAACGAGCTTATCAATGCCTTGTGCCGCTTCGCTGATGGAGTTAGCCAGCATATAGGCCGGTGTGGTCACGATTTTATGCTCTTCATCAACCACGATATCATCGACCGGACAAACCACGTGGATACCCCCCATCTCGTCGACGGCTTCAGCGGTATCGATATCGTTACCAATGGTTACGCGAACAGGTACACCCAAAATCGTTGGCAGCAGTGCGGGTGAGATGCAAATAAAACCAATTGGTTTATTTTGCTTATAAATTTCCTGTGTGAGCAATTGCAGCGTTTCATCAATCTGACACGCCGTTCCCTGCGTCGCGAAGTCACTTAAATTTTTCGCAGCGCCAAAACCACCCGGCACAATCAGCGCATCTAAATCTTGTGCATTTGCTGCAGAAAGCGGCTGGATTTTTCCTCTGGCGATCCGTGCTGATTCTGCTAAAACGTTGCGATTCTCACCAGTTACGTCACCTGTCAGGTGATTAACCACCTGTAATTGTGGTTTATCTGGCGCAAAGCAAACCGCTTGCGCGCCCGCGCGATCTAGCGCAAGTAACGTCAACACGGCTTCATGAATCTCGGAACCGTCATAAACACCACAGCCACTAAGGACAATGCCGACTCGTTTCATCATCTTTTCCTTCATTTCATTACATCAACTAATTGATTTTTTAATTGACAAACACTAATCTACATCACACATTTTAATGATTCTTGTAACAAAGATTTCTACATTTGCTATTTTGTTGCTTGATGAAGATGTACAGTAGCTAGGTTTTAGTCGTTGTTGTAAGTTGTAGTCGTTAAGAGCAACGTTGTAGTTGTTAAGAACATAGTTAAGACACGAATATCCGCACTTGCGAGTTTACAAACCCTGAGATCTAAATGCAGGTGCATGTTTTCCCTGGTGTTGGCGCATAATTCGCGCACCCCGACTTCGGTCGGGGTCATTTTTTTCTACCGTATGAAAACGTGCAAAGCCCTCGCATCCCCATCCCCCCAGAATCGTAAACACCGCTCAATCTGCCGCCGTTGGCACTTTTTGCATGATATCGCGTGAGACGAAAAAAATTGTCCAGCTGCTTTGCTCGCCACGTCCCTGTGGCCGCAACAGATGGTCTCAACGCAACAAACCGTATCAGGATTCTTTTTCTGCCTTTGCTACCCAATCACGAAGTACCTGAACGTCATGACGCCAGTCGTGCTTAAGTTCATCAACCCATTCCTGCACGTTATCCCACCATGCCGGTAGCGATGAGGTCTGAATCTGCTGGGCAACTTGCTGCAGATGCCGTAACCCAACGGAACCCGCCGCCCCTTTGATTTTGTGCCCTTCTTCCGTAATGCCTTTCTGGTCACGCGCTGTCATGTTGGAATCCAGAATCGCCAGATAGCCCGGCATCATCTGTTCAAACATCTCCAGACTCTGGTGGATCAATTTCGGTCCCACCAAATCCAGATACTGTTCCAGCATCGGGATATCCAGCAGATCTTCTTCTGCGTTTGCCATTTCATCCTCCTCCTCAACCACCGGTTCTTCCGTCCACACCGTATGCGTGTCCCAGAACTGTTTGATGACAGCCGTCAGCGCAGGCACCGACAGCGGCTTACTGAGCACGTCGTCCATACCCGCATCCAGATATTCACGTTTATCTTTCAGTACGTTCGCCGTCAGCGCCACCAGCGGTGGCATGCTGCGTTTGCCATAGCGTGAACGCAGCTGACGTGCCACGTCCAGACCGGTCATATCCGGCAGTTGGATATCGAGCAGCACCAGATCGAACTCATCGGGATCGAACATATCCAGCGCTTCCTGCCCGGTCATGGCGACATCCACGCTATTACCCAGTTTTTCCAGTACCGAACGTGCGACGACGACATTGAGCTCGATATCCTCCACCAGCAGAACGTGCAGCGCCGGTAACGGCAAATCATCGTCGTCGTCCAGACCGCTTCCCGCTTCATCGACGCTCGGAGCCGTCACTGTCAGAGTGAAACAGGAGCCCTTGCCTTGCGTGCTGGAAACCTGGATATCACCTCCCATGTTCTGTGCCAGACGTTTCGACACCGCCAGACCGATTCCCGTGCCCGTTGCGGGCTTCCCACCGTGCTGGTCTTTGACCTGATAATACATGGCGAAGATTTTTTCCAGCTCATCCGCCGGAATGCCCATCCCGGAATCTTCCACTTCAAAGCGCAGACGATCGCCCTTTTCATGCCAGACGCGCACCACGATTTCGCCTTTTTTGCCGTTCTCACCTTTCGGCGTGAATTTCACCGCGTTACTGAGCAGGTTCCACAGAATCTGCCGCAGGCGCGTTCCGTCGGTAATGACTTTCTGCGGCAACGGCTGATGCTGGTCCATAATCAGCTTCAGGCCTTTCGGTTCCGCCAGCAGGCCGCCAAGGTTTTCCAGATCCACCAGAAAACCGGTGAAATCGATCGGCTGGTTATCCAGTTGCACCTTACGGCGCTCCTGTTTGTCCATCTCAATCACGTCGTTAAAGATATTGCCCAGCGTAATCGCGCTGACGTGGATGGTTTTCAGATATTTTTGCTGTTCAGGGTCAAGTTGCGTATCCAGCAGGATGCGACTTAACCCGACAATGCCATTAAGCGGCGTACGAAGCTCGTGGCTGATTGTTGAGATAAAAGTGGTCTTCTCCCTACTGGCGTTCTCTAACGCGTCCTGGTAACGCTTACGCTCCGTTATATCGCGTCCAAATCCCATTAGCCCGTGACGTTTGCCCATCCGGTCATAAAACGGCACCTTGCGCAGCTCAAAACAGGCTTTACGGCCATCGGGATACACCAGCCATTGTTCATAGGTCAGAGAAACGTTGTGGCGGAACACTTTTTCGTCCGTCTCCATCACTTTCTCGGCAATATCGGGGGAGTAAACATCCTGTGGCGTCAGACCAATAAGCTGCTTCTGGCTTTTACCCACCAGCAGTTCCATCGCACGGTTGCAGCCTGAGAATTCTTTATCTTCGTTACGGTAGTAAACCAAATCCGGCGAGGCATCGAGGAACGAACGCAGCAGCGCAGATTGCTGCTCCAGCTCAATCTGCGCCTGTTCACGGCGGGACATCTCTTCTTTGAGTCGGCTCATCACCAGCGCGCGCGCGTCTTCCGCTTTGATACGGTCGGCGATTTCCTGATTGAGCTGCGCGATATTCTCCTGAAGCTGCGCATTCAGCTCCAGATCCCGATGGCGCATTTCTTCCAGCTTCGCTACCAGCTTCGCCAGCCGCTGGCGCGATTCTTCGAGCTGTTCCACCACCACGGAGAGAAAATAAACGGCCCAGGGCGTAATCAACAGCCCGAAGAAAATGGAGCGGACCACGTCAATATTTTCGACTTCCCCGCTGAGCAACAGTGTGACGGCCATTTGCACCACCATCGCCAGCAGCACCAAGACCGAGGCCAGCAGCAGTGAAAAACGGACAAGCCCCAGTTTTACCATCAAATCAACATAGTACTGCGCCAACAGACGAATTTGCTTCATAGCGATTTCCCTTAGTCACCCACCCGCGCATCATAACGTAAAACGACGGCTTATACGGTGCTGCCGCACAGATTCACGGCACAGCATCAGCCGCCAATGCCCCACGGCACATCACCTATCAGCATAGCGGTAAGGCGTTCCCAGCGCGGAACCCTGTACGCCATGCGTTTGCAGATAGCGATCCAGCTCCACCATGCCCGTCCAGCGGTTTTCACACCAGAGCGGTGCCAGAAGCGTCGGGCGGCGGGCGCTGGCGGAAATGCGGTGATAAATCACCTCCGGCGGCGTATGGCGGATCATCTCTCCTGCGATCTCCACGTAGCGATCCAGTGCCAGCTCCGGCAGCCTTCCCGCTCGCCAGGCCTTCGCCATCGTGCTGCCTTCCACGATATGGAGAGGATGGAGCTTAATACCCTCCACGCCAGTTTCAACCACCTGCTCCAGCGTCGATAAGCAGTGCTGTGCATCCTCTCCCGGTAAACCCACAATCAGATGACTACACACTTTCAGACCGCGTTCGCGCGCGCGCGGCGGGTGGTTTCCTGATAGCAGGCGAAGTCATGGCCGCGATTAATCCGATGCAGCGTTTTATCACACGCGCTTTGCAGCCCCAGTTCCAGCCAAACCTCGTAACCCTGTTCATGGTAGCGGGACAGCAAATCCAGTACCGCATCGGGCACGCAGTCGGGGCGAGTGCCCACGCAAATCCCTACCATTTCGGCCTGCTTCAACGCTTCCTGATACATGCTTTCCAGAACCTGAACTTCGGCATAGGTGCTGGTATACGCCTGAAAATACGCCAGATAGCGTTTGGCTCGGTTCACTTTTCCCGCCTGCGCTTCCAACTGCTGCGCGATGCTGCGTTGCTGCATCTGCTCATCGGCAAACGAGGCCACATTACAGAACGTGCAGCCGCCCCGCCCCAGCGTGCCATCGCGGTTTGGGCAGTTAAACCCACCGTGCAGCGTCAGCTTGTGGATCTTCTCGCCATAGCGACGTTGAAGATTTCCGCCAAACATATTGATTAATTTTTGCAATTGCATATTCTAACCTGCTCCCTTGAGGAACAGCAGACTACCTTTCTCTCGCCCCCTTCGCGATGACCGCGATCAATCACACACATCCCAATGAAATGCATTTTTATTCGCTTTTAGTGAAAATAAACTCACGTCGGCGCTAATTAATTTTTCTTATCCCGCATGCTCGCTTAATGAAAAGATGAAGCAATACTTAAAAATAGTTTCATGAAATCTAAAAGTAGTCATATACAGCATAATATGCTACGACGCAGAGATAACGCAGCATGGATAAGGGTTCCCGCGCTTTTGTATAGTGATACAGCTCACACTTCAATTAAACGCCATATCCATTCCATGAGATAGTTTTTCTAAAAAAATCATTATCTTTCATAGGTATAATTAAAAATTATCGCTTATCAGCACATTTTACACTGGTATTTGACCTGAACAGGCTTTCTCGCTAATTTGGAAATCCGCTGGAAGCTTTCCTGACGGGTCCATGATTCGTCATATTTATGCAGTAAATGAAGACTCCCTCTAAAAACAAGTCATTTACCACTTGTGAGACCGTCACGAGAGGCCGAAGAAGAGAGCGTAATATTAGCCGCTCGACGCCACGGTGCTTTCTCGCAGTAGGTTGTGAGAGTCACACAGAGCCTGGGGAGGTTCACTAATTATGTTGTACGATGCATCCCAAGAGAGAGATAACTGTGGTTTCGGATTAATCGCCCATATAGAAGGTGAGCCAAGCCATAAAGTAGTGCGTACCGCCATTCACGCACTCGCACGCATGCAGCACCGTGGCGCAATCCTTGCTGACGGCAAGACTGGCGACGGCTGCGGTTTATTACTTCAGAAGCCCGATCGTTTCTTTCGTCTGGTGGCGGAAGAGCACGGCTGGCGTTTAGCCAAAAATTACGCTGTTGGCATGATGTTTCTCAATCAGGACGAAGAGCTGGCTCGCGCCACACGCCGGATTGTGGAAGAAGAGTTGCAGAATGAAACGCTGTCCGTACTTGGCTGGCGTGAAGTGCCGACCAACCCGGATGTGCTGGGTGAAATTGCCTTGTCCTCCATGCCGCGTATTGAGCAAATTTTCGTTAACGCCCCGGCTGGCTGGCGTCAACGTGATATGGAACGCCGTCTGTTCATGGCGCGTCGCCGTATCGAAAAGCGTATCGAAGACAAAGAGTTCTACGTTTGTAGCTTCTCCAATCTGGTCACGATCTATAAAGGTCTGTGTATGCCGGCGGATCTGCCGCGCTTCTACCTCGATCTGGCCGATCTGCGTCTGGAATCGTCGATCTGTCTGTTCCACCAGCGTTTCTCAACCAACACCGTTCCACGCTGGCCGCTGGCGCAGCCGTTCCGCTATCTGGCGCACAACGGCGAGATCAACACCATCGCCGGTAACCGTCAGTGGGCACGCGCGCGTGCTTACAAGTTCAAAACGCCGCTGATCCCGGATTTGCAGGATGCCGCGCCGTTCGTCAACGAAACCGGTTCTGACTCCAGCTCACTGGAT